>CAYYOF010000004.1:0-83349 GCA_964473185.1 uncultured Marinosulfonomonas sp.
TAACGGTGCAAAACGGCGACTTTGACAGTTTCAAAAAGGCCCTGCCACCGCGGGATTATTTCACCGACGAAATCCGCCGCCAGTTGACCAAGGATTTCGGCGAGGCCGAGTTTTTCTCGGGCGGGTTAAGTATCCGCGCGACAATCGACCCCGAATTGCAGATCGAGGCCGCCAACGCGATGCGCAGCGGATTGGAGAAATATGACCGCAGTAAGGGTGTTTGGCGCGGCACAGGGCAGGTCTTGCCACCTGAAGCATTGGTGGACGAGGCAACATGGCGCGCGGCATTGGCCGATTTGCGGATTGCCCGTGATGTGTTTCTAGAGAGCCAGTGGCATCCGGCGGTGGTGCTGGAAGTGACCAATAACGGTGCCCGCGTCGGCATTGAAACGGTTGACGAGGATGACGACGGCCACTGGGTGCCCGCCAAGGATATGGGTTGGGCCCGCAAACGGCTGGAAAACGGCAAGCTGGGGCCGAAAGGCAAGCTGCTGGAAGTCGGCGACGTGGTACATATTCGCGCGATGGTGGCGGACGCGGATGGCAGTTTCATCCGCTGGACCCTGCGCCAGATCCCCGAAATTCAGGGCGGGTTCATGGCGATGGACGTGCATTCGGGCCGCATTATTGCCATGCAAGGCGGGTTTTCCTATCAGCATTCGGTGTTTAACCGCGCCACCCAAGCGATGCGCCAGCCCGGCTCGAACTTCAAACCGTTCGTTTATGCGGCAGCGCTGGACAGTGGCTATACGCCCGCGACGATTATCGTCGATGCGCCGATTGAATTTGCCTCGGGCTCGGGTGTTTGGCGACCTATGAACGCATCGCACAGGTTTTACGGGCCAACCCCGTTGCGCACCGGTATCGAGCAATCACGAAATGTTATGACCGTGCGTCTGGCCAGTGAAATTGGCATGGATGTGGTTGCGTCTTATGGAGATAGATTCGGGCTGTATGACCGAATGGATCCATTTTTGTCAGGCGCGCTGGGGGCGCAGGAAACCACTTTGATGAGGGTTGTGACCGCCTATGCGATGATCGCCAATGGCGGCGAGCGGATCGAGCCGACGCTGGTTGACCGCGTGCAGGACCGTTACGGCAACACCATTTACCGGCGTGACCAACGGGTGTGCAATGATTGCCAGCTGGCGTCATTGCCCGCAGGTCAGGCACCTGCGATTATCTCCAACCGCGAGCGGGTGATCGATGCGGTCACCGCCTATCAAATCCGCTCAATGATGCAGGGCGTGGTCGAGCGCGGCACGGCCAGAGGCCGGGTCAGTCTGGGTGTGCCGGTCGCTGGTAAAACCGGTACGACGAATGACGCCAAGGATGTGTGGTTCACCGGTTTTACCTCGAACATCGTTGCGGGCTGTTACATGGGGTTTGATACCCCGCGGGCATTGGGGCGGGGTGCCTTTGGTGGCTCGATGTGCGCACCTGTGTTCAACCAGTTTATGAAACACGCCACCCGCAAATATGGCGGCGGTAAATTCGCGGTGCCCCCAGGTGGCCATTTCATCAAGATCGACCGTTTTACCGGCGCACGTCTGTCGGATGATGCATCTGGCCCCAACGTGGTGGCCGAATATTTCCGCGATGGCGAAGATCCGCTATTTGGCATTACCTTTGACGGTGGCTTTGCCATGGGGGCAAACCTGCCTTTGTTCAAAGAGGCCGAAACGACGACAACGGTGACCACATCGAGCGGTGAAACGATAAATCTGGGCGGCAAGGCCAGTTTCGGGTCCCTGTCGTCGGGCGGGTTGTATTGACGAGTCAACTTGTCTGACCTGACCCGTATTGCTATCACCCTGATATGATTTACCCATTCCTGACCAAAGGCCACTGACATGCGCGCAGAAATCCAGAACACCGTGGATGCGATTGATAAATCGCTGGGCCTGCTGCGTCAGCGGATGGATTGGGACACCGCCAAACACCGGCTAGAGGAGTTTGACGCGCGGGTCGAGGACCCGACCCTGTGGGATGACCCCGATAAGGCGCAAAAACTGATGCGGGACCGTCAAGGGCTGCTGGATGCGATCAAGACCTATGAGGATATTTCGCAGGAAATGTCCGACAACGTCGAGATGATCGAGCTTGGGGAGATGGAGGATGATCAGGAGGTCATCACCGAGGCCGAAGCCGCGTTGATCAAGCTGGCCAAGCTGGCCGCGCAAAAAGAGCTGGAAGCGCTGCTGAACGGCGAGGCCGATGGCAATGACACCTTTCTTGAGATCAATTCGGGCGCTGGCGGCACTGAGAGCTGTGACTGGGCCAATATGCTGGCGCGCATGTACGTGCGATGGGCCGAGAAGAAGGGTTATAAGGTCGAGCTGCAAAGCGAGACTGCGGGCGAGGAGGCGGGCATTAAATCAGCCGCCTACAAGATCAGCGGCACCAATGCTTATGGCTGGCTGAAATCCGAAAGCGGTGTGCATCGGCTGGTGCGAATTTCGCCGTTTGATAGCGCGGCCAAGCGGCACACATCGTTTTCATCTGTCTGGGTATATCCGGTGGTGGATGACAACATCGAGATTGAAGTGAACCCCGCCGATATCCGCATTGATACCTACCGGTCCTCGGGGGCGGGCGGGCAGCACGTTAACACCACGGATTCCGCGGTGCGGATCACCCACTTGCCCACCAACATCGTGGTGACCTCGTCGCAGAAATCCCAGCACCAGAACCGTGATATTGCGATGAAGGCCCTGAAATCGCGCCTGTACCAGATCGAATTGGACAAGCGCAACGAAGCGATCAACGCGGCGCATGAGAACAAGGGCGATGCCGGCTGGGGCAACCAGATACGCAGCTACGTTTTGCAGCCCTACCAGATGGTCAAAGACCTGCGCACCAATTACGAAACTTCGGACACCCAAGGGGTTTTGAACGGTGATCTGGACGCGTTCATGGCCGCCACGCTGGCGATGGATGTCGCCGGAAAATCCCGCGCCGAGGCGCAGGGCGACGACTGATCCTAGCTGTAAGTTATCGTAGGATAATAGATTTTCCTTGCCCAAAGCACATTTCACCCATTAGCCTTTGATATGCGAATGGGAGAAATAAATAATGTCATCTGAAGAAGTTCTGGCACCATCAAAGGTGCCCGAGATAAATACCGTTACAGTTTCAATGCTAAAACAGGCAATTCAGGCGGGGTGGAGCGATTTCATGGCCTACCCGTTGTTCGGCCTGTTCTTTGGCGGGGTCTATTTTTTGGGCGGGGTTTTGATCTGGTATGTGACAAACGCCACTGGAAATGCCTATTGGATCATGATCCTTGGCTTTGGTTTTCCGTTGATCGGGCCGTTTCTGGCTGTGGGTCTGTATGAAATCAGCCGCTGCCGCGAGCGGGGTGAAACGCCCAGCTGGGCCTGTTTGCTGGGCATGGCCTATCGGCAAAAAAACCGCCAGTTTCCGTCAATCATTGTGGTGATCCTGTTCATATTCATGATCTGGACCTTTGCTGGCCATATGATTTTCGCGGTGTTCATGGGCCTGTCAACGATGACAAATATCTCGTCGTCCTATGATGTGTTCCTCACGACCAACGGGATGACCATGTTGGCTGTCGGGTCTGTGGTCGGGGCAATTCTGGCCGGGTTGATTTACGCGATCACCGTCATGGGGCTGCCGTTGCTGCTGGACCGCGAGCTGGATTTCGTCACCGCGATGATTGTCAGTTTCCAGACCGTGTTGCAAAATCTGCCCGTTATGGTGCTGTGGGGGCTGATCATTGCCGTGACGCTGGCCATTGCGATGCTGCCGTTTTTTCTGGGGCTGCTGGTGGTGTTGCCGGTGCTTGGGCATGCGTCATGGCACCTGTACAGGACTGCACTCAGTCCGGAAGAAGAATACAACCGTATGATACGAAAACGGGCGCCAGCATAGCAGCGGCGCCCGTTGTAAATTCAATCCTGAAATTATCAGGCTTTGTCGGCAGGCTTTGGAATAGGCGTGGACTTGCCAGCCTTGCTCAGTGGGTCATCCTGACGCTGAACCGAGCCTTCAAAATGGGCACCTGATTCAATCGCGATTGTTTTGTGGATGATGTCACCCTCGACCCGTGCACTTGATGTCAGGCGCACCTTAAGGCCCCGCACACGGCCCACAACGCGGCCATTCACCACCACATCATCAGCCATCACTTCGCCCCTGATCGTGGCACCTTCGCCAACTGTCAACAGATGGGCGCGAATGTCGCCATCCACCTGACCTTCGATCAGAATGTCGCCCGAAGTTTTCAGGTTCCCTTTGATGTGCAGATCTGCAGATAGCACAGATGCAGGGGGCTTGGGCTTGGGGGCGGATGCCTTGAAATCGCTTGCGGATTTCGGGGCGTCTGTCGCTGCCGGTTTGTCAGTTGCGCCCGCTTTTGGGCCAGGTTCATTGATTTTGCTTTTAGAAAACATCTTTTGCTGCCTTGATATAAGTCATCGGGTTAACGGCATTGCCGCCGACGCGCACTTCATAGTGTAAATGCGTGCCTGTAGAACGTCCAGTGTTCCCCATAGCACCAATTTGCTGCCCGCGCGAGACCCTTTGCCCGACCTTCACAAGAATTTTTGACATATGGGCGTAGCGGGTTTCGATGCCGAAGGCGTGCTGGATCTTGACCAGCTTGCCATAACCTTGGCCCCAACCGGCGGAATAGATCACGCCATCAGCGGTGGCATAGATCGGGGTGCCATGCGAGGCGGCGAAATCGGTGCCGTTGTGCATCCGGCCCCAGCGCATCCCAAAGGGGCTGGTAAAGCGGAACGCGGATTTAACCGGCAGGGCGAAGGGCGCCTTTTGCGCGGCGATGCGATACAGGTTCAGCCGGTCCAGATTGTTCAGGATGCCATTGGCACGTAACGTATCGGCATCCGGCTCTTGCCCCATTGTCGAATAGGAAAGCGGCGTTAGTGGCCCACCTTGTCCGGCATAGCCACGGCGCACTTGCGAAATCAGGCTGTCGCTGGACAGACCGGCAGCACTGAACATTTTGTCCAGTGGCTTGACCGAAATCGTCATTGCATCTTCGAGTTGGGTAAAGATGCGGTCATTGCGTTCCCGAACCACTTCGGCCTGAAATTCCAGCTCGCGGGCGTAATCAAACGCTTTTTCAGCATCCGTGGCGATCTGGTCGCGCTCAGCGGCGGTGCTTTCCAGCGCGGCGGTCAGAAAATCAACGGTGCCGACAGCATCATCAACACGCCCCGCAGCGGTTTTGCCGCCTTGCGGTGTGCCGTTCAGTTCCAGCGACAGCTGTGCGGTTTCAACGCGGGCCTTGTCACGCTCGCCCATTGTGTGGCGCAGGGTGGACTGGATCACGTCGATGCCTTTTTCCAGCTCGGCGCGCCGATCCTCGGAGGCCAGCAGGGCGGATTGCATTTCGGAAATCTGGGACAGGGCGACATTGAAGCGCTCATGTGCGGACTCGGCTTCTTTGGCGCGGATGTCGCGTTCTACCGATAGGGAATTCAGCCGCGTTTCATAAGCGATCTGTTCGCGTTTCACCTGCTCGCGCACATTGCCCGATCCGATGTTGTCCATCAGCAATACGGCGGTGGCGATGATGGCCCATGCGAAAATTGCAGTGCTGCCGACCCAGCCCAGCAATTGGGTGCTGGGGGTCAGGCGGATGAATTTTGTGTCTGTGTCTGAGCGCAGAAACATGCGGCGTTCAGGAAATTTGCGCCCTAAAACAGCGTCTATTTTTGTGAGTAGTCGAGAAGTCAAAACTGATGCCCCATCTGTTTGCCGTATATGCAAGCATATGTCCCCATAACGCAGGCTTGCCCAGCTTGATTAACGGAGTGGGGACTCTGGGGCAAGAAATTTGAGCAGTTCCCTTGGCTTATCTCTCGCTTCGGTCGAAAAACAGGCGGGTTTTTGCCTATGGATCGGGGCATATCGGGCAAATCCTGCATTTGCCGCGGCGGGGTGTCGCAGGGCGCGGTCAGGCCTGTAGCTGACGCACCGCTTCCAGCACCTCTTCGGCGTGCCCCTCGACTTTGACTTTTGGCCAAATGTGGGCGATTTTCCCCGCCGCATCAATCAAAACGGTGGTGCGGGTGATGCCCATAAACACCTTGCCATACATCTTTTTCTCGCCCCACACGTCGTAATCCTCGCAGACATGGTTATCTGCATCGGACAACAGCGGTATGGCCAGATCGTGTTTGCTGCGGAATTTACCATGTTTGGCAATGCTGTCTTTCGAAATACCCAAGACATGCGCCCCAAGGGTTTTGAAGTCAGGCAGCAGTCCGGTAAAGGCGCGGGCCTCAAGGGTGCAGCCCGGCGTGTCATCGCGGGGATAGAAAAACAGCACGACAGGGGCAGGGCGCAGTTTGGATAGTGTAATATCGGCGGCATCATCACAGGGTAGGGTGAAATCGGGTGCGATTTGGGCGGTTTTTAACATGTCATTCCCTATTGTTCATTTTTCAGGTTCAATTTTAAGGCTTTACGGGCAAATATAAAGGGACGTATCGGTGTTCTGTCAAAAGGACACCTGTAAAAAGGCACGAATAGGTAAATGAGCGAACAGAAGGCCATCAAGGCGCAAAAGCGCAAGCGGCGACGCAAGCGCGCGGGCTATGGTCTGTGGGCGCTGGCCAAACTGGCAATATTGCTGGTGGCGGTCGGGTTGTTGCTGTTTGCGGTGTCCGGCAAATCGTTCAAGGCCCCCGAATGGATGCAGACACGAATTTTGGAGCAGCTGAATTCTGTGGTGTCGGATGGGGACGTGCAGTTTCAGGCGATCGAGTTGAAATTTGAAAAGGGTTTCAGGCCTACCGTGACAGTGCAGGATCTGGTGCTGCGCAACGCCAGCGACGTTGTTGTTGCGCAGGTCACGACGGCCAGTGCTTCGTTATCTCCCGCGGCGTTGCTGAAAGGCGAGGTGCGCCCGACGGATGTGCGGCTGGACCAGGCGACGATCAACCTGCGCCGCGCCCGAAACGGCGAATTTGACCTTGGCTTTGGCGTCGAGATGGGTGGCGGGGATGCGCCAACCGCGACATTGGGTGAATTACTGGATAGTGTTGATATCGCGTTTGAAACGCCGGTGCTGGCAACCATTGAAACGATTGATCTGAGCCAGCTCACGCTGAACTTTTCGGACGCACGCGCGCGGCGCGGCTGGCTGTTGACGGATGGTAAATTGCGGCTGGATCAGGACGCGCAAAAGATCGGGATCAGCCTCGGGTTTGATCTGGATTACGGGGCCGAGCACCCTGCAACTGCAGAAATGACCTTTCAAACCCAAAAGGGGTCAGCCGGGGCCAGTTTCGGGGCTGTGATTGAACAGGTTGCGGCGCGTGATCTGGCCAGCCAGATACCGGCACTGGCCTGGCTCGAGGTGCTGGATGCGCCAATTTCGGGCGCACTGCGGGCTGAAATAGGCGAAGACGGGCTGCTGGGGGAAATGAACGGCACTTTGGAGATCGGCGAAGGGTCATTGCGCCCCACCGATGATGCGCGCGCGATTGCGTTCAATTCAGGCCGTGCCTATTTCGGGTTTGATCCGGCGACGCAAAAAATCCGGTTTGACGAACTGTCGGTGAAAACCGAGGCGGGGCTGGTGATGGCCGAGGGCCAAGCCTATTTGCGCGAGGTCACTGACGGGGTTCCGGCGGTGATGTTGGGGCAGTTCCGGATACTTGAGGGCGTGGTGAACCCCGAGGGAATATTTGCCGCACCGGTGGCCATTTCGGGCGGGGCCGCAGATATGCGGTTACGGCTAAATCCGTTCACGCTGACGATCGGGCAAGCCGTGGTCGAGGATGGGGCGCACAGCTATCTGGTCAAAGGCGAGATCAAGGCAAACACCACGGGCTGGCATGTGGCGATGGATGCCAAAGTGAGCGAGATTGCGCCGGACCGGTTGGTGGCCCTATGGCCGCTTGCCGCCATTCCGGGCACCCGTGACTGGATCGAGAGCAACGTGAACAGCGCTAAAATATTCAATGTTAACGGCTCGTTACGGGTGAACACTGGAGAAAAACCGGTCTTTGCGCTTGGCTTTGAATTTGAGAACGCCGATGTGCGATATATGAAAACCTTGCCGCCGGTTAAAAACGGCGCCGGACATGGTGCCATTGCCGCCGGACTGCTGACTGTGGTGGTCGAAAAGGGGCAGGTGACGGCACCGGTGGGCGGGGTTCTGGATGTGAGTGGCACTGTTTTCCAGATACCGGATATCGACATTAAAGGGCCGCCTGCGGTTGTTAGCCTGCGGGCGCGCGGGCCGATTCAAGCGGCAATGTCGCTGCTGGATCAGCCGCCATTCAAGATACTGACCAAGGCGGGACAACCAATTGATCTGGCGACGGGACAGGTTGATGTTTCTGGTGAAATCCGGCTGCGACTGGTCAAGAAAATACTGGTCGAAGATGTGGATTACGATGTGGCCGCCACGCTGCTGAATGTGCGCAGCACCAAGCTGGTCGAGGGCCGCGTTCTGACGGCCGCCAAACTGGCCCTGACCGCAACCCCCGACGATGTTGAAATCTCGGGTGCTGGTCAGCTGGGACAGGTTCCGGTGCAGGGAAAGTGGCACCAGCAGATGGGGCCGGAACATGCTGGTACATCGCGGCTTGAAGGCACGGTCGAGCTGTCACAGCGCTTTGTCACCGAATTTGGCATCGGCCTGCCCAAGGGCAGTGTGTCGGGCGCAGGTCTGGGGCGGATCGAGATTGATTTACGCCGTGGGCAGGCATCAAAATTCCGGCTGGTTTCGGATTTGAACCGTGTGGGCCTGCGGTTGGCCGATCTGGGTTGGTCGCTACCTAAAAACGGCAAAGGACAGCTCGAGGTTGTTGGCACGCTTGGCTCGCCGCCGCGTATTGACAAACTGGTGATCGAGGGCGCGGGATTGCGGGCCGTGGGTAAGGTGACGTTGACCCCTGACGGGAATCTGAAATCGGCGCAGTTCTCGCGAGTGCGCCTTGCAGGTTGGCTGGACGTGCCGATTGAATTGATCGGACGCGGGCGCGGCGCAACACCTTCGGTCAAGGTGTCTGGCGGCCTTATCGACACGCGCAAAACCACATTTGGCAGCGGATCATCGGGGGCCGGTGCGGGCGGCACGCTGACCGTGGCGCTGGACCGGCTGATTGTGTCCGAAGGCATCACCCTGACCGGATTTCGTGGCGTATTCACCCGACGGGCAGGCTTTACCGGTGATTTTACCGCTCGGCTCAACGGCAAGGCGCCTATTTCGGGGGTTGTGGTGCCATCCAAGGGGGGCAGTTCGTTCCGGATAAAATCCAAGGATGCAGGTGCTGTGTTTCGTGCCGCCGGTGTTCTGGACTCGGTTCGGGGCGGCAGCATGGATTTAACGCTGATCCCGCGAAAAGGATACGAGGGGCAGTATGACGGGCGATTGTCCGGCAAAAAAATCCGGATCAGGGGGGCGCCGGCAATGGCCGATCTGCTGGGGGCGATCAGTGGCATCGGGTTGCTGGAGCAGTTGAACGGTAAGGGCATTGTATTTCAGGATTATCAGGTGCGGTTCCGCCTGACCCCGCGTCAGGTGATTATCACATCGGGCAGTGCTGTTGGCACGTCTATGGGGGTTTCGATGGACGGGGTTTATAATCTGCGGGTTGGCACGCTGGATATTCAGGGGGTGATTTCGCCGATCTATTTCCTGAACGGCATTGGCCGGATATTCACCCGACGGGGCGAAGGGCTGTTCGGGTTTAACTACCGGATGACCGGTAAAGCGGCGGATCCAAAAGTGCGGGTCAATCCGTTATCGATCCTGACACCGGGGATGTTCCGCGAATTGTTCAAACGACCACCACCGAAAGTTGCCGAATGAAACTGTCCGATTTTGATTTCGATCTGCCCGAAGGCTTGATCGCCACGCGGCCCGCGCGGCCCCGCACGTCAGCGCGGATGCTGGTGGCGGATAGCGATACGATTGTTGATCAACAGGTCTCTGATTTGCCTGACGTTTTGCGAGCCGGGGACCGGTTGGTGCTGAACGACACCAAGGTGATCCCTGCACGCCTGTTCGGGCAGCGCCACCGCGATAGTGCCCAAGGGGCGGTATCGGCTAAAATCGAGGTGACATTGCTGGAGCCGCAACCGGATGGCGGTTGGATGGCGCTGGTCAAGCCATTGAAAAAGCTGAAAATTGGCGAAGATGTGGTGTTTTCGGATAATTTGACCGCCACGCTGACCGATAAGGTCGATGGCACTGCAAGCCTGCGATTTAATCTAACCGGTGATGATTTTGACGCCGCTTTGGCGCAGGCGGGCGCAATGCCTTTGCCGCCCTATATTGCGGCCAAACGGCCCGCGGACGCGCAGGACAAACAGGATTACCAGACGGTTTTCGCCCGCCATAAGGGTGCGGTGGCAGCCCCCACGGCGTCGCTGCATTTTGACGATGATCTGTTGGCGCAAATCGCAGCCAAGGGTGTCGATTTCACCCATGTGACACTGCATGTCGGGGCGGGCACGTTCCTGCCGGTCAAGGTGGATGATGTCAGTCAGCACAAAATGCATTCGGAGTGGGGCGAAGTCAGCCAGCAAGCCGCGGATGAGGTGAACGCGACACATAAGGCCGGCGGGCGGGTTATTCCGGTCGGCACCACGGCGTTGCGCTTGATCGAAAGCGCTGCCGATGCAAATGGCCAGTTGCAGCCGTGGCGCGGCACCACCGATATTTTCATCCGGCCCGGATACAGGTTTTTAGTGGCGGACGCGTTGATGACCAATTTCCACCTGCCCAAATCCACATTGATGATGCTGGTGTCGGCAATGATGGGTGTACGGACGGTGCGCGACATCTATAAACACGCAATTGCGCAAGGTTACCGGTTCTTTTCTTATGGTGATGCGTCGATTTTGTTTCCCTCGGGCCAAACGCGACGTTAAAGCGTCGCCGTATAGGTAGCGAATCTATTTGGACGCCGCCACGATACTTACCTGAAAAACTGCGCGGAGAGACGACATGTTACAAGTGCTGAGAAGCTCGTGGGCGTTGCTGTTGGGCATGCTATTGTTGATGATCGGCAACGGTTTGCAAGGCACATTGCTGGGGGTGCGGGGTGGGCTGGAAGGCTTCACGCCATTTACCATGTCTGTGGTCATGTCGGCCTATTTTGTCGGGTTTCTGGGCGGGTCGCGCATGACGCCCAAGTTGATCCGGCGAGTGGGTCATGTGCGGGTGTTTGCAGCATTGGCGTCGTTTATTTCGGCGGTTCTGATCCTCTATCCGGTGATCACCGAGCCTGTCGCCTGGGCGCTGGGGCGCGTGGTGATCGGGTTTTGCTTTTCCGGGGTTTATGTGACAGCGGAAAGTTGGCTCAACAACTCCTCCACCAATGAAAATCGCGGCAAGGCGCTGTCCTTGTATATGATCGTGCAAATGGCGGGGATTGTGACGGCGCAGGGCCTGTTGGCGATAGGTGATCCGTCAGGATATGTGCTGTTTGTGGTTTCCTCGGTGCTGGTTTCGATTTCATTTGCGCCGATCCTGTTGTCGATCAGCCCGACACCGGCCTTTGACACCACCAAACCAATGAGCCTGCGTGAATTATACCATATTTCACCGCTGGGCTGTGTTGGCATGTTCCTGATGGGCGGGGTGTTTTCGGCGCAGTTCGCCATGTCAGCGGTTTACGGCACACAAGCGGGCATGTCTGTCGAACAAATTTCGGCCTTTGTGGCCTCGATTTATATCGGGGCGCTGTTGTTGCAATATCCTATTGGATGGATTTCCGACCGGATGGACCGGCGCCAACTGATCATGATGGTTGCATTTTTTGGCGGGACCGGAGCCATGCTGGGGTTTATCTATGAGAGCAATTTTACCATATTACTTGCCGTGTCATTCCTGATAGGCGGCATGACCAACCCTTTATATGCGCTGTTGATCGCCTATACGAATGATTTTCTTGAACATGAAGATATGGCGGCTGCCTCGGGCGGCCTGATCTTTATCAGCGGGGTGGGGGCCATCGCAGGGCCACTGTTTATTGGTTGGTTGATGGGTCAAATCGGGCCTGGCGGGTTCTTTTTGTTTTTGGCGGGGCTGATGTTTGTGTTGGCCGGATATGCCGCCTACCGGATGACCCAACGCGCGGCAACACCGGTTGATGAAACCGGCAGTTACGCCCCCATCACCCCGTCGGCATCCCCCGTAGCGGTGGAACTGGCCCAAGAGGTGTTTATCGAGGCTGCACTGGAGGAAGAAAACAACACATTAACGAATGATTGAAAAAGGTTATTGCCAAATCATTAAAGTTTTGCAACGGTCCTTTTAATAGGGAAGCATTGTGCAAGGGAGTCGTCCATGCTTAACCCCCGTGAGGTGACAGATTTTTGGCTGAACGAAGTTGGGCCAAAAGGGTGGTATATGGCGGATGGTGCGGTTGACGCAGCAATCCGCGATCGGTTTTTAGCAACATGGCAAGAGGCCCGCGATGGCGGCCTTGCGGGTTGGAAATTAAGGCCGGACACCATGCTGGCCTATTTGATTGTGGTTGATCAGTTTTCCCGCAATTTGTTTCGGGATAGCGGCGATGCTTTTTCCACCGATAAAATGGCGCGCTGTGCGGCCAAAAAAGCAATCGAGAAAAAGTGGGATTTGAAAGTGGCCGAACCGCAGAGGCAGTTTTTCTATCTGCCATTGATGCATTCGGAATGTCTGACCGATCAGGAACGCAGTATTTGCCTGTTCAAAACGCGGATGCCTGAGACAGGTGAATCCAACCTGCTGCACGCCAAGGCACATCGTGAAGTGATCCGGCAGTTCGGGCGGTTTCCTTACCGGAACGGGGCGCTGGCGCGTCGTGATACCGATCTGGAAATGGCGTTTATGGATCAAGGCGGCTATAGCGTGGCGGTTCAGGCTGTTCAGGGCTAATTATTTATCTTGCGGTTTCAGGTGGATACCGTCTTTTTAGGCTGTATTACACCCTACGCATTGATGCCGTTTGCAAGATAGTTTAATATCAAACTAGTTTATCAACTGGAGAGATTCCTATGCCCGCAGATGCAAAACCAGAGATTTATGACGTGATTGTTGTCGGGGCAGGGCCGGGTGGCTACGTCGCGGCAATTCGGGCGGCACAGCTGGGACAGCGCGTGGTGATTGTAGAGCGCGAGCATCTGGGCGGGATTTGTCTGAACTGGGGCTGTATTCCGACCAAGGCGCTGTTGCGATCCAGCGAGGTGTTTCATCTGATGCAGCGGGCTGGTGAATTTGGTCTATCAGCTGGCAAGATCGATTATGATCTGGATGCGGTGGTGAAGCGGTCGCGTAGTATTGCGGGGCAGTTGTCGGGTGGCATTGGTCACTTGATGAAAAAGAACAAGATCACGGTGGTGATGGGCGCTGCAACTTTGCCCGCCAAGGGGCGCGTTTCGGTGAAAACCGATAAGGGTGTTCATGAACTGGCGGCCAAGAACATTATCCTCGCTACAGGTGCGCGGGCGCGCGAATTGCCGGGGCTTGAGGCCGATGGCGAGATGGTCTGGACCTATAAGCACGCATTGAACCCACCACATATGCCTAAGAAACTTCTGGTGATTGGCTCGGGCGCGATCGGCATAGAATTTGCCAGTTTTTACAACACTTTAGGCGCGGATACCACGGTGGTCGAGGTGATGGATCGGGTGCTTCCGGTCGAGGATATCGAGATTTCCAAGTTCGCCAAAAAGCAGTTTGTGAAGCAGGGCATGAAGATTATGGAGAAATCTATGGTCAAGCAGCTGGACCGCGCAAAAGGCAAGGTGACGGCGCATATCGAGGTTGGTGGCAAGATCGAGAAGCATGTCTTTGACACGGTGATTTCGGCGGTCGGAATTGTTGGCAATACCGAAGATCTGGGGCTGGAAGCGCTGGGGGTGAAACTGGACCGTAGCCATGTGGTGGTGGATGAGTTCTGCCGCACCGGTGTGGATGGCTTGTACGCAATCGGTGACATCGCTGCCCCGCCTTGGTTGGCGCATAAGGCAAGCCACGAGGGTGTGATGGTGGCTGAATTGATTGCGGGCCTGAAACCGCATGCGGTGCGCCCCGAGAGCATTGCAGGCTGCACCTATTGCACGCCACAAGTGGCCAGCGTGGGCTATACCGAGGCCAAGGCCAAGGAGTTGGGATACGAGATCAAGGTGGGACGGTTTCCGTTTATGGGCAACGGCAAGGCGATTGCATTGGGCGAGGCGGAAGGCATGGTAAAAACCATATTTGATGCCAAAACCGGTGAATTGCTGGGCGCACATATGATCGGGGCCGAGGTGACGGAACTGATTCAGGGCTATGTTGTCGGTCGCCAGCTGGAAACCACCGAGGAAGACTTGATGAACACGGTGTTCCCGCATCCGACCCTGTCGGAAATGATGCATGAATCCGTGCTGGATGCTTATGGCCGTGTGATCCACATGTAGGCAGGCGGGGAAGAATTTTGCAAAATTCTTAAAAAATTCTTTGAAAGAATTTTAGGCGCGGACAATTTTTCCACCGGCGTTGGCCCAGTTGCCAAGACCACCAAGGTTATGCACGGTTTTATAGCCCATTTGCATCATAGCACGGGCCGCCATGCCCGAACGTGCCCCCGTGGCGCAATATATGCCGACAGGGGTGTCGACACAGAGTTCAGACATCACTTCGGGGCTGCGAGGATCCGCCTTCATCTGAAAGGACATCAGCGGCAGGTGGATTGCACCATCGGCTTTGCCGCTTTGGGCCAACTCGTTGCCATCACGCACATCAATCAGGATCAGGGTGCCAGCGGCCACCTGCTCAACGGCATCAGTCATCGATAGTTGCGGCCCAGCGGGCTGCTTGTTGAAGAGGTTAAACATGCCGGTTCCTGTTCGCGTGTCAGAATTGATTGTGTGCTAGATATATTCGAAAATCAGAATGTATCAAGGTGATTTTGTAAAAAAGGTGAATTATCCGGCGCGTGAAAGAATAAACGCGCCGGATTTTGGTATTATTTTACCGAAAGCGGCTGGCGCATCAGCACATGTCCGTCCTGACCCATGACATACATGATTTCATAGTCACCGGGCGCATCCGGCACTTTGACGATCATGGGGGTGCCGTCCCGGGTGTAGGCGTAACTTTCATAGCCCTGATCGCCCACACGGCTGATGGCGATGCGGTCATTGTCATAATCCGGTCCCGTCCATTCAACCACAAGGTTGGATCCGGGGGCGGTGGTATCTTTGGTCGTCAGGGTGGCGCCAACTGTTTCAACCGTAAGCGAGCGCGCGGCCAGTATGGCCTTGGGCGATCCGTTCTGGATGTATCGCAACTCGTAAGTGCCGGGCTCTGCGGGCACATCAACCAGGATCGCCTGTCCGTCGCTATTTCTCAGATAGCTGTAGGTCACTTCGTCCTGCACGCGGCTGCCCACTTGCGCAATCGAGATATAGTCGCTTTTGTCGTTGGGGCCGGTCCACCTGACCAGCAATTTACCGCCGGAAGGGGCGCTGCTGTCGGCATCAACGCTGGCTGAAACCGCTTCAATGGTCACGGATTTCAACGCCAGTTGCACCTTGGGCGAGCCATTCTGGATATAGCGCAGCTCGAAATTCCCCGGTGTGGTGGGCATATCGAGCGCCACGTTTTGCCCGTCGCCTCGGCTGATATAGGCGTAGGCCACTTCGTCCTGCACACGGCTGCCGACCTCGGCCAAGGCGATATAGTCATTTTTACTGTTGGGTCCGGACCATGTGACAACCAACCGGCCACCGGCGGCAACGGTATCATCCGCAGCAATGGTGGCGGTGACGGCCGTGATGGTTATCGGGCGCGCGGCCAGTTGCACCCTTGGGGATCCATTCTGGATGTAGCGCAGCTCAAAGGTGCCTGCCGTGTTGGGCATCTTGAGCGTCACAGTCTGCCCCTCGCCTCGGCTGATATAGGCATAGGCGATTTCGTCTTGCACACGGCTGCCGACCTCGGCCAAGGCGACATAGTCGTTTTTGCTATTGGGGCCAGTCCAAGCGATCTGAAGATCGCTCCCCGCCGCAATGGTCTCTTTGGCGTCAAGGGTTGCTGACACAGGCACGACCGTGATGGTTTTGCTGGCCAGCAGCGCCTTTGGTTTGCCGTTTTGAACATAGCGCAGCTCATAAGTGCCAGGCGTGGTGGGGATTTTCAACGATATTGAATCGCCAGTGCTGTTTTTCAGATAGGCATAGGACAGCTCGCCATTCAGATCGTCGCCAACCTCGTTAATGGCGAGATAGTCGTTCTGGTCATTCGGTCCGGTCCATGTGACCTGTAGCAGGCTGCCCGCAGGCACAGTGTCTTTGCTTTCAAGCGTGGCACTGACCAGTTCAACGGTGATGGTATTTGCGGTCAGCATCCGTTTGGGTTTGCCGTTCTGGATATAGCGCAGCTCATAAGTGCCCGGTGTGGTGGGCACGTCGATGGCGATGGAATCACCCGTGCTGTTTTTCAGATAGGCGTATGACAGCTCGCCATTCAGATCATCACCAACCTCGTTAAAGGCGATATAGTCATTCTGGTCATTTGGTCCGGTCCATGTGACCAGCAATTTGCTGCCTGCGGGAACCGTATCTTTGCTTTCCAATGTGGCACTAACGGCCACGACCTCGACCTCTTGGGTCGCAAGGGCCATTTGATCAGGCCCAGCCGCGATATAGCGCAACAGATACGTGCCCGGCGTTGTCGGTGTGCGCAGTTTCAAAGGGCTGCCTTCGCGGGTGTATTCAAAGGTGTCGTACTGGTTCACAGGGCTGCCCGGTTTGGCCAGTGAAATATAGTCATTCTTGTAATCTGGCCCGCTCCATTCCATTGCGAACGTGCTGCCTGCGGTAATGGGGGCAGGCGGATTCAGCGTGGCCATGACAGGGGTGATGATGATCTTGCGACGCGCAATGATCTCGCGGCCCTGACCCAGAACATAGCGCAGTTGGTATTCGCCCTCATTCAATGGCATTTTTATCGAAACGGGGCTGCCGTCACGGGTGTATTCAAAGGCGATATACTGATTGCCAGCACTGCCGATTTCAGCAACCGTGATGTAATCGGATGCGGCGTTTGGGCCATCCCATTCAATGGATACGTTCGATCCGGCAATAGCCGTGTCGGGCGCTGTAAGGGATGCGGGCGGGATCAAGACAGGCAGCACCAACGTCACGGTCATGTTGCTCGCGGTAACCGTGAAACCGGTTTTGGCGATGGCCTCATCCTCGGGGCGCAGCACATCGATGCTGTAGTCCCCGGGCAGCAAATTAACGGTCATCAACTTGGCCGAGGAGGATGTTGTCGCCAGTGACGTGCCGTCCTTGTCAAACAGCTCCCACACCAGCAGGTCCAGAATAACCGGCCCGTTTTCGCCTTCTGTTGCGCGAAACCCGACTTCAAATGGGGTTGGCTCTGGCTCGGCAATCACTTGCAGCGCGTCGTTCAACTCGGCGGCATTGCTGGCGGTGCGGAATGTGCCGCCGGTTTCTTCGGCCAGACATTGCAATTCGGCGCGGTCTTTGGCGTCGGAAATATCAAAGCCGATCACATGCGCGGTGAAATCAATACCGGCTTTCTCAAGACTTCGACCCACCTCGCAGGGGTCCAGTTCGCAGGTTTCACGCCCGTCCGAAATCAGAATAACGGTGGCACGTTCCTCGGTGTATTTCAGCGCCTCGGCGGCCTGAATAACCGCGGCTGACAGCGGTGTTTTGCCCTTTGGGGTGATCGCGTTCACCGCAGCCCTGATGGCATCGCGCGTATCACCACCTGGCAGAATCATCGTTTCAATATCGCTACAATCGCCCTTGCGCCGATGGCCATAAACCGTCAGGCCCAGTTCCTGATCCGCAGGCAGGCTCTGCAACAATTCACCAATCACTTCTTGCGCGATGGTGATTTTCGCCTTGCCATCAATTTGGCCCCACATCGAACCCGACGCATCCAGCACCAGAATAGCACGGGATTTTTCCTGTGCGAAGCCAAGAGCAGGAAGAAGGCAGAGAACGGCGGCGAAAATATATTTGATCATAGCTTGATTCCATTTTAATGCGCGTCTTTCCCTAATGGTAAACTCTTTCCCTAGAGGAAGGTAGGTCAGGAATACCCGTATACGGCAGGTTCCCTTTTTGTTCTCACTTTCTTGTTGGCCTTTGGGCTGGTTTGCTTTAACCGTTAAGAACTGGTGAACAGGTGGATCATGGCAGAGCAGAAAAACATCGAGGTACGCGGCGCGCGCGAGCATAATCTAAAGAACATTGATGTGGATATTCCGCGCAATCAGCTGGTGGTGATTACGGGTCTGTCGGGGTCGGGGAAATCCAGTTTGGCGTTTGATACGATCTATGCCGAAGGACAGCGCCGCTATGTGGAATCTCTGTCGGCCTATGCGCGCCAGTTTCTGGATATGATGGAAAAACCGGATGTGGATCACATCTCGGGTCTATCCCCCGCCATTTCGATTGAGCAGAAAACCACGTCCAAAAACCCGCGCTCCACCGTCGGCACAGTGACCGAAATATACGACTACCTGCGCCTGCTGTTTGCCCGCGTTGGCACCCCCTTTAGCCCCGCCACCGGCAAGCCGATTGAAGCCCAGCAAGTGCAGGATATGGTGGACCGTGTGATGGGCATGGAGGAGGGGCTACGGGCCTACCTGCTGGCCCCGATTGTGCGTGACCGCAAAGGTGAATACCGTAAGGAATTCCAAGAGTTACGCAAGCAGGGCTTTCAGCGCATCAAGGTGGACGGTGAATTTTACGAGCTGGACGAGCCCCCTACATTGGACAAGAAATTCCGCCATGATATCGACGTGGTGGTGGATCGGATTGTGATCCGTGAAGGCATGGAGACCCGTCTGGCCGACAGTTTTCGCACCGCTCTTGATTTGGCCGATGGCATCGCCATTCTGGAAACCGCAACGGACGAACCGGAACGCCACGTTTTCAGCGAAAAATTCGCCTGTCCGGTGTCGGGTTTCACCATTCCCGAAATCGAACCACGGCTGTTTTCGTTCAACGCCCCGTTTGGTGCGTGCCCTGAATGTGACGGGCTGGGGGTGGAGCTGTTTTTCGACGAACAACTGGTGGTACCGGACAAAATCCTGACGCTCTATAACGGCGCGTTGGCCCCTTGGCGCAAAGGCAAATCGCCCTATTTCCTGCAAACCATCGAATCCATCGCCAAGCACTATAAATTCAACAAAAGCACCCCGTGGAAGGACCTGCCCGCCGATGTGCAGCACGTATTTTTGCGGGGCTCCGGTGATACCGAGATTAAATTTCGATATGATGAGGGCGGACGGGTTTACGAGGTTTCCCGCGCATTCGAGGGGGTGATCCCCAACATGCAGCGCCGTTACCGCGAGACCGATAGCAACTGGATTCGCGAGGAATTCGAGCGCTACCAGAACAACCGCTCCTGCAAGACCTGTGGCGGCTACCGTTTGCGCCCCGAAGCGTTGGCGGTGAAAATCAACGGTCAGCACGCGGGGCAGGTGGTGCAGATGTCGATCAAAGAGGCGCTGGACTGGTTTAAGGATGTGCCCAACCACCTGACCAAGCAGAAAAACGAGATCGCGCGGGCGATTTTGAAAGAAATCGTCGAGCGGCTGGGTTTTTTGAACAATGTCGGGTTGGATTACCTGACCTTGTCGCGCAATTCCGGCACCCTGTCGGGCGGCGAAAGCCAGCGTATTCGCCTCGCCAGCCAGATCGGATCGGGCCTGACGGGGGTTTTATATGTGTTGGATGAGCCATCCATCGGCCTGCACCAGCGCGACAACGGCCGCCTGTTGCAAACCCTGAAAAACCTGCGCGATCAGGGCAATACGGTGATTGTGGTGGAGCATGACGAAGAGGCTATTCGCAGCGCTGACTATGTGTTCGACATTGGTCCTGGGGCGGGCGTGCATGGCGGGCAGGTGGTGGCACAAGGCACGCCGGATGTGGTGGCCAATGATCCGGCCTCGCTGACGGGGCAATACCTGACGGGAACGCGCAAAATCGAGGTGCCCAAAGAACGACGCAAGGGCAACAAGAAGAAAATCAAGGTGGTCAAGGCGACGGGCAATAACCTGAAATCCGTCACCGCCGAATTCCCGTTGGCGAAATTTACCTGTGTCACCGGCGTGTCGGGCGGCGGCAAATCCACCCTGACCATCGAGACCCTGTTCAAAACCGCCAGTATGCGCCTGAACGGGGCACGGCAAACGCCATCGCCTTGTGAAACCATCCGTGGGCTTGAACATCTGGACAAGGTGATCGACATCAACCAGCGCGCCATCGGGCGCACCCCGCGCAGTAACCCTGCGACCTATACGGGGGCGTTTACCCCGATCCGTGACTGGTTTGCTGGTCTGCCAGAATCCAAAACCCGCGGCTACAAACCGGGGCGGTTTTCCTTCAACGTCAAAGGCGGGCGCTGCGAGGCCTGCAAGGGCGATGGTCTGATCAAGATCGAGATGCATTTCCTGCCCGATGTTTACGTGATGTGCGAGACCTGCCAGGGTAAGCGTTACAACCGCGAAACATTGGAAATCCGCTTTAAGGGCAAGAGCATAGCCGATATTCTGGATATGAATGTCGAGGACGCCCAAGAGTTTTTCAAAGCCGTTCCCAACATCCGCGATAAGATGGATGCGCTGATGCGGGTGGGCCTTGGATATATCAAGGTGGGCCAGCAGGCGACCACGCTATCCGGTGGTGAAGCGCAGCGGGTGAAGCTGTCGAAAGAACTGGCCAAACGCTCCACGGGACGCACGCTATACATCTTGGACGAACCCACAACGGGACTGCATTTTGAAGATGTGCGCAAGCTGCTCGAGGTGCTGCACGAGTTGGTTGATCAGGGCAATACCGTGGTGGTGATCGAGCATAACCTGGACGTGGTCAAAACGGCCGACTGGATCATCGACATTGGTCCTGAGGGGGGTGATGGCGGCGGTGAAATCGTGGCCGTGGGCACGCCCGAACAGGTGGCAATCGAGCCGCGCAGTTACACGGGGCAATATCTGAAAGATATGCTCAAGCTATAAAAAAAGCGCCGCAAGCGGATGCTGCGGCGCTTTTGGAATCAGTCTTTCTTCATCGGGCAAGTGCGCAGGCCCAGAAGTGTGTAGGCTGGGCAGCTTGACATCAGGCCTGTGGCCAGCGGGATGATCCCGATCAGATAGGCCCAGCGGTATGTCGCGTCGGCGTTCAGGAAATAACCAGCGATAAGCGCGATACCAACAACGATGCGCAAAATACGGTCAAGGTTACCTACATTTTTCTTCAACATGGGGTGTCTCCTTTTTCATGTCCATTGGCACAGGATTTAACCGATTCTTAAGGATGTGTCTGTGACGGGGTCACATAGCCTCGTCTGATAGGGATTTTAGCGCGCCCATATCGATGATTTGCACTTTGCCACGCGTGGTTTTCACCCAGCCACGCCGCGACCAAGCATCTAACCTGCGCGAGATCACCTCGCGGGCGCTGCCAACAGCGATGGCCAGCTCCTGATGGGTGGCCGTCAGTTGCCCGCAAGGTTCGGCGCGGTCCAGCAAATGCGCGGCAAGACGGCATTCGACCCGTTGAAACGCAATCCTTTCCAACAGGTGCATCATGGTTTGCATCCGACCGGCAAATGCGGCGAACACCAAGGTGCGAAAACTGGGAGAATCGTCAAGAAGCTGCAAAAACAAGGCCTTGGGCATCAAAACCACTCGGCTGTCCTCGTCGGCGGCAGCTTCGGCGGTGTAATCTTCGCCGCCCATCAGGCCCAACGTGCTCTGAATGCAGGACTGCCCCGGCGTGACCGCATAGAGCAGCATTTCGCGTCCTGATGCGCCGGTTAATGACACCGAAACGCGCCCTTGCAATACGATGACATAGCCTTTGACAGCATCTCCGGGCGAGAACAGGACGGTGCCGACAGGCACCTCCATGGGCACCAACGCGTTCAGTTTAACCGCCGTTTCAGCGTCCAGCGTGGCAAGATCAGGGGCGTCTTCGACCCAGCCCATCAGCCGCGATGGCGTTTTTCAAAACGGGGGAGCATTGCGCTAAAATCCATTCCTTCGCCACCTTCCTTCTCAACGAACTGTTCATACAGATCCGTCGCAGATTGCCCCATCGGGGTGTCGGCGTCCACTGCCTCGGCGGCTTGTTGGGACAGGCGAAGGTCCTTGAGCATCAATTCGGCGGCAAAACCCGGTTTATAATAGTTGTCCGCGGGGGATGTCGGGCCAACACCGGGGGCAGGGCAATAGGCGTTCATGGTCCATGAATACCCCGACGAGGTGCTGACCACGTCGAACATTTTCTGCCGATCAAGGCCGAGCTTGTCGGCCAGCGCGAAGGCCTCGCAGGTGGCGATCATAGTAACGCCAAGGATCATGTTGTTGCAGATTTTGGCGGACTGGCCCGCACCCGATGCGCCGCAATGCACGGCCTTTTGGCCCATGACGTCAAACAACGGGTTTACCTTGGCAAACCCCGCGTCGGTGCCGCCCGCCATAAAGGTCAAAGTGCCGCCGGACGCCCCGCCAACGCCACCAGAAACGGGGGCATCTATGGCCATCAGGCCGGCGGTTTCTGCTTGTTCGGCAACTGCACGGGCGCTCTCGACATCAACGGTCGAGCAATCCAGCAGCACCGCACCCTGATCCATTACTGGGGTGATCTGATCGGAAACCGACCGCAGGATCGCGCCGTTGGGCAGCATGGTGATCACCACGTCTTGTCCCGTTGCAGCATCGGTTGCGCTGGCGGCTTTGGCCACACCATCAGGGCAGGGGGCTGACAGATCAAACCCCGTAACATCGTGGCCCGCCTTGGCCAGATTTTCTGCCATCGGTGCGCCCATGTTGCCTAGGCCAATAAATCCGACTTTCATGTGATTACTCCTCAAGTTTCAGCGCGTCTGCACCAAGCGGCAGCAGCATATTTGTGACGTCCATATCGATGGCATCGGTTAGGGTGTGTTTCCATTTTGGATCGCGGGTTTTGTCGATGATTGCGGCGCGAATGCCCTCGATGAAATCGGCGTGCTCCATGGAGCGATAAGTGAAGCGGTATTCCAGTTCAAGTGCGGCGCGTATATCGTCTGTGCCACGCAAACGGTGCACTATTTCTATTGCGCATGCCATCGATAGGGGGGCATTCCTATTCAATGATTTCATAGTGTTCACAGTGAAATCTGTATTCTCGCGGGATAAAGAACGAACGATATCCGCCAGAGTTTTACCAGAAAAATGCCGCTCGATATCGTCGCTTTGCGTCTTTAGGTTTCCGGCAGGCGGGGCTTTGGCTGCAGTCTCGATCAGTGTTTGGTCGCCGCTTTTTTCTAATGCGGAAATCAGCACGGGCCACTCGGATTCCGGCACGAAATAATCGGCAAATCCGGCATAGATCGCATCCTCGGGCCCCAGCCGTGTGCCCGTGGTGCCGATGTATTCGCCAAGGTGCCCGGGCGCGCGTGCCAGGATCAGCGAGCCACCTACATCGGGCACCAGACCAATGCCGCATTCGGGCATGGTGATTTGGCTGGTTTCGCCAACCACGCGCATGTCACCGTGACAGCCAACACCAACGCCACCGCCCATGGTGAATCCTTGCATCAGGCTGGCAACGGGCTTGGGAAATTCATACAATTTGGCATTCAAGCGGTATTCATCGCGCCAGAATTTACGCCCGTATTCATAATCGCCGCGCATACCGCTGGCATACATTTCGGCGATATCGCCGCCTGCGCAAAAGGCGCGATCGCCCGAAGCATCGATCAGCAGCATTTTGACACGGTCGTCATCGCGCCATTTGTCCAAGGCGGCCTCGATCTCAAGACACATTTCATAGGTTAGCGCGTTCATTGCCTTGGGGCGGTTCAGCGTGATCCGCCCGACCTTGCCTTCAATCCGGATGTCTATGTCGATATCAGCCATTATCCGCGGCCCAAAAGCATTTGTCGGGCCACAATCATCCGCATGATCTCGTTTGTGCCCTCCAGGATTTCATGCACCCGTAAATCACGCACCAGTTTTTCGATGCCGTAATCGGCCAAGTATCCGTAGCCGCCATGCAGTTGCAGGCATTGGTTGACGACCTTGCTGCCGGTTTCGGTGGCAAACTTTTTGGCCATGGCGCAGGCCTTGGTCGCGTCGGGCGCACCTTGGTCCAGCTTCCATGCCGCTTGGTGTAAAAATACCCGTGCCGCGGCCAGTTCTATCTCCATATCCGCCAGCCGGAATTGCAACGCCTGGAACTGGTCAATGCTGCGGCCAAACGCCTTGCGCTCGCCCATATAGTCCAGTGTTGCGGTTAGGGCTGCCTGTGCACCACCTAAGGAGCAAGCCGAAATGTTTAACCGCCCGCCATCCAGCCCTTTCATGGCATATGTGAAACCTTTGCCGGTTTCTCCCAGCTGGTTCACGGCAGGAATGTTGCAATTGTCCAATTGCACTTGGCGGGTTGGTTGGCTTCTCCAACCCATTTTGTCCTCTAAACCGCCAAAACTCAGGCCCTCAACACCGTCATCCACCACATAGGCTGAAATGCCTTTTGGGCCATCTTCGCCGCTGCGCGCCATGATGATATAGGCGTCCGAATACCCGCCACCGGATATGAACGCCTTGGTGCCGGTCAGCGCATATCCCTGATCGTTTTGCACCGCTTTGGTTTTCAATGCGGCAGCGTCCGATCCTGACGCGGGTTCGGTCAGGCAGTAGGAAAAGAAGGCATCCATTGTCAGGGCGCGGGGCAGGTATTTATCGCGCAACTCATCACTGGCGAATTTGTCCAGCATCGCGGCGCACATGTTATGGATCGACAGGAACGCGGCGACGGACGGGCATGACATCGACAGTGCCTCGAACACCAGTGTCGCGTCCAGACGGGTCAGGCCGGAGCCGCCGTTTTCCTCGGACACATACAGCCCGCCAAAACCAAGTTCGGCCAGTTTAGGCCACAGGTCTTTGGGGATATTTTCCGCCTTTTCCCAATCGCGCGCGAAAGGGGCTATGTGTTCCTCGCCAAATGCTTTGGCCATATTAAAAATCAGGTTCTGTTCCTCGGTCAGTGCAAAATCCATCGGTTTTCCCCAGATCGGTTGAATTGAACGCCTGTTTAATTTCCAATCCTTTCAGGAGTTTTGCAAGGCGTGTTTTGAGCAGCAGAAATCCAGCCCAGTAATAGTGTGCGCCAATGGATATACTGCAAAAGGGCGATGTATTTACCACCCGCGCCGCAAAATCTTTGAAAGATTTCGGTTTGTTTTCTTTGAAAGAAAACAGTGCTTTGCCGATCTGTTAGCGGTTTTACAAGTCGGCATGGTATTCCTCGATCAAATGGCGGACCACATCGCGCAGGGCTTCATCCTTGGGTTTGCCCGCCTTAAGGGATTGCGCAAATACATTGCGTTGCCGATCTGCGCTGCTGCCTGTGGCGGCAATTTCACGCGCGATTTCGATTTCGGACAGGCACCCTAATGCTTGCGCGTCTTCATGCAACATTGTGATCAGTTCCTCGACCAATTCGACCATGGGCACGATTTTATGTCGCCCGAAATCGATCAACCCACCCGCCACACCGTAGCGCTGCGCTCGCCAGCGGTTTTCAGAAACCAGAAAGTTATCATACAACCGCCAGCGTTGGTTCTTTTTGGACAATCGCCACAGCATACGCACAATGCATTGGGTCAGGGCGGCCAACGCCAGCGCATGTTCCAATCTGGGCGAAACATCGCAGATCCTTGATTCTATGGTCGGAAAGCGGGCCGAAGGGCGCAAATCCCACCATATTTTGCTGCTGTCCTCGATCACACCCAGCCCGACAAGCGCTGTGACCGAACGTTCATATTCGCCCCAACTGCGCAATTGCGGTGGCAGACCCGTGCGGGGCAAGTTGTCAAAAACCGTCAGCCGGTAGGAGGCCAACCCCGTGTCGTCGCCCTGCCAAAATGGCGAGGATGTGGACAGCGCCAACAGATGCGGCAGGAAATAGGTCAGCTGGTTCAGCAGATCAATGCGCATGTCTTTTTGCGCGATCCCGACATGCACATGCATGCCGCAAATCAGCATTCGCCGCACCACGCCTGCCAGATCCTTGTGCAGGGCGTTATAGCGGTCCTTGTCGGTGTGGTGCTGGTCTTTCCAGTCGGCAAACGGATGGCTTGATGCGGCGATGGGGGACAGCCCGTGTTCGGCGGCGTGTTTGGAGACACAAGATCGCAAGCGTTTCAAATCTTCGCGGGCCTCGCCAATTGTTTGGCAAACCTTGGTGCCGATTTCGATCTGGCATTGCAGGAATTCAGGGCTGACTTGGCCTTCAAGTTCGGCGGCGCATTTGTCCATCAGGTCTTGGGGTGCGCGGGCCAAATTGAGCGTCTCAAGATCGACCAAAAGGTATTCTTCCTCGACACCTATAGTAAAGGCGGGGTCTGTATTGGCCATGTTCTGTCCTCCCACAGTTGATTTCAGCAGGAAAAACCCGATCTGGCAAGGCTTGGGTGTATTTGCCGCACCTCTAAAACCTTCCAGTACTGGAAGGTTTGACCTTTGTCAATTTATGGCCGTCGTGATGCTGTCATAGAGGCCAGACACAAACATGGAGAATATAATGCGCAGATTTATCAAATCACTATTGGCATTCGCATTCGTTGCGGTTGCTGCATTGGCACCCGTTCAGACCGCGCAGGCGCAAGAGGGCAAGATGGGCCTGTTCGTCAACCTGACAACGGACGATACATGGGCTGCGGCCAAGGCTATTTCATTTGCCCATCAAAAGGCGTTGAAGGGCGGGCACGAGCCTGTGGCGATCTGGCTGAATGTGCGAGCGGTCTATCTGGCCGACAAAAAACGCGCCAGCCACGTTCACGGGTTGATGGCTGAATCGGGTAAATCGATTCAGGACCTACTGACAGATTTCATGGCCGATGGCGGTCAGGTTATAATGTGCGGTGTGTGTTCCAAGGCGGCAGGGCTGACCAAGGACGACTACATTGATGGTGTGGTGATGGGTAAATGGCCGCTGATCGAAAGCCTGCTGTTTGATCCGAACGTTAAAACGCTGGCTTGGTAACACCGAACCAACGCAAAGAAAAAAGCCCCCGACGCAAATCGGGGGCTTTTTTTGTTTAATCATCAGCGTTTAGTCGTCGATAGCTTTGAAGTGGAATTCACCGCCTTCTTTAATGCCCGAGGGCCAGCGCGAGGTCACTGTTTTCGTGCGGCTGTAGAATTTGAATGAATCATGCCCATGCTGGTTCAAATCGCCAAACATGGATTTTTTCCAGCCACCAAAGCTGTGATAGGCTAGCGGCACCGGCACCGGCACGTTGACGCCAACCATGCCAACATTCACACGGGCGGCGTAATCACGCGCGGTGTCACCATCACGGGTGAAAATCGCGGTGCCGTTGCCGTATTCATGCTCCATCACCATTTTCAGCGCGTCATCATATGTGTCGGCGCGCACGCAGCAGACCACAGGGCCAAAGATTTCGGTCTTGTAGATGTCCATATCGGTGGTGACGTTGTCAAACAGGTGCGGGCCAACGAAGAAGCCGTTCTCGTAGCCTTGCAGTTTGAAATCACGGTTATCAACCACCAGATCAGCGCCTTGGTCAACGCCGGACTGGATCAGCCCCAGAATGCGGTCTTTGGCATCTTGCGATACAACAGGGCCAAAATCCACATCAGCGCCATCGGTGTAGGGGGCAACGCGCAGTTTTTCAACGCGGGTTACCAGTTTTTCCACCAACCTATCGGCAGTTTCCTTGCCCACAGGAACCGCCACCGAAATCGCCATGCAGCGTTCGCCCGCAGCACCGAAACCGGCGCCGACGATTGCGTCAGCAGCTTGATCCAGATCGGCGTCAGGCATGATGATCATGTGGTTTTTAGCACCACCGAAACATTGTGCGCGTTTGCCGTTGGCTGTGGCGCGGCTGTAGATATATTGCGCAACCGGGGTTGAACCAACAAAGGAAATGCCCTGAACGGTGTCGTTATCCAGCATCGCATCCACGGCTTCGTTTTTACCGTTGACCACCTGGAACACGCCTTCGGGCAGGCCAGCTTCAACGAACAGCGCGGCCAGCATCATTGGGACGGAGGGGTCACGCTCGCTTGGTTTCAGAACGATCGCGTTGCCGCAAGCAAGGGCAGGTGCGATATGCCAAAGCGGCATCATGGCGGGGAAGTTAAACGGCATGATCGAGCCAACAACACCCAGCGGCTGTTTCATCGAATACATATCAATGCCGGTGCCCGCACCAACGCTATATTCGCCTTTCAGCAGTTCGGCGGCTCCCATGCAATATTCCACAACCTCCAGACCACGCTGAACGTCGCCTTTGGCGTCAGGGATGGTTTTGCCGTGCTCGCGCGACAGCGCTTCGGCCAGTTTTTCCATATCGCGGTTGATCAGACCAACCATCGCCATCATCACGCGGCCACGCACCTGTGCGTTTTTCGCGCCCCATGCGGGTTGGGCAGCGGAAGCTGCGGCAATTGCTGCATCCATTTCGGAGGCCGAGGCCAGATCGACCTTATATTGAACTTCGCCTGTGGCGGGGTTCATGATGTCGCCCTGTTTGCCAGATGTGCCTTTGACCATCTTGCCGTTGATAAAATGTCCTATATCCATAATCGAATCCTCCATTGGGTTTGAGTTGGCCGCAGTTTAGCCTTGCATAAATGCCATGAAAAGGGTCAGTTTCCCAAAGGTGTTTTGCAAAAATATAGGTATGGATATGGCGTTCGACTGGGATGATATGCGGGTGTTTCTGGCCGTGGCGCGGGGCGAGAGCCTGTCAAAGGCGGGTAAGGCGTTGAAACTGGACCCCGCCACGGTGGGGCGGCGGATTGCGCGGCTCGAGGATCGGCTGGGGGCGGCGCTGTTTGCCAAGTCGGTTCAGGGTTATGTGCTGAACAGCGAGGGCGAGCGCCTACTGGCCCATGCGATGCGGGCCGAGAGCGCCTTGGCGCAAGGGGCCGAGGAGGTGCACGGCGAGGCAGGGCAATTGAGCGGGGTGGTGCGGATCGGTGCGCCGGACGGATCTGCCAACTATTTGTTGCCGCAGGTCTGCGCGGCGATCTGTGATGATCATCCAGGGCTTGAGGTGCAGATCGTGGCGCTGCCGCGGGTGTTTAACCTCTCGAAACGCGAGGCGGATATGGCAATCACGCTGTCGCGCCCCACGGCGGGGCGGCTGATGGCGCAGAAGATTGCCGATTACAAACTGCATCTGGCCGCGACACAGGGATATCTGGACGCGCACCCACCGATCAAGACCCTGAAAGATTTGAAGGGGCATCGGGTGATCGGTTATATCCCCGATATGATTTTCGACAAAGAGGTGGATTATTTAGCTGAAACTGGCGTGGATCGGGTGACCTTGGCCTCGAATTCGGTGGCGGTGCAGGTCAATTGGGTCCGGCAAGGGGCAGGGCTGGCGATTGTGCATGATTTCTGTATGCCGACGCTGCCCGACATCCGCCGCGTGCTGGTGGACAAGATTTCACTGCGCCGCACCTTTTATCTGGTGCGCCATCTGGATGATAGACGGGTGGAGCGTCTGAACCGGTTTGCCGACCTGTTGGGGCAGGGGCTCAGACGGGAAGTGGCGCGACTAGAGGGGCAAGTTTAGCTCGCAAGCTTGACAGAATGTCGCGGGTGAGGGACGGTAAGGCATCACGAAACCGTTACGGAGGTCTGCCATGCTCGTCCACCAAATCCTGAAATCAAAGTCAACTGATGGGGTGTTCACCATCAAACCCGGCACCAGCGTGGCTGATGCGGCCTCGGTTTTATCCAACAACCGGATCGGGTCAGTGGTGATATCGGCCACGGGCAAAACGGCGGAAGGGATATTATCGGAACGCGATATTGTGCGTGAACTGGGCAAGCGGGGCCCGGCCTGCATGTCGGACAAGGTGGACGATATGATGACCAAGAACCTTGTGACTTGTAGCTGTGACGATAAAGCAGATGATATTCTGGAGACGATGACCAATGGGCGGTTTCGCCATATGCCGGTGATCAAGGATGGCGAGATGGTTGGCCTGATCACGCTGGGGGATGTGGTCAAGGCGCGGCTGACCGAGCTTTCGATGGAGAAAGAGGCGCTTGAAGGGATGATCATGGGTCATTGATGCCTGTGTAAGCGGGTATTTATGGCAAGAAGAAATAGGGGATATTGCCCTTGCAATTGGCCGCGCAATATTGTTGCGTGCGCATGAAAGCATAAGGGGATGACCATGCGCATTGCACTTTATCCAGGAACGTTTGATCCGATCACTATGGGCCATGTGGATATTATCCGCCGCGGCGCCGCATTGGTGGACCGTTTGGTGATTGGCGTGGCAATCAACCGTGACAAGGGGCCACTGTTTACGCTGGAAGAACGGGTTTCGATGGTCGAGTCGGAGTGCGCGGCCCTGACCAAGGATATCGGTTGCGAGATCATGGTGCATCCGTTTGAGAACCTGTTGATTGATTGCGCCCGTGATGTCGGGGCCAGCACCATCATCCGCGGCCTGCGGGCTGTTTCGGATTTTGAGTATGAATACCAGATGGTAGGTATGAACCGTGCGATGGATGATACGATTGATACCGTGTTTCTGATGGCCGAGGCCAAACATCAGGCGGTGGCGTCAAAACTGGTCAAGGAAATTGCCCGTCTGGGAGGGGATATTTCCAAGTTTGTCACGCCAGATGTTGCAGTGGCGTTGAAGGCGAAATTCGCCCGATAGGATCGCCCGCACCTTTAAGGATGCGGGCGAAATAGTCTTAGAGGTATTTCGCCATTTCAACAGCGGTGTCGGACATGCGGTTACTGAAACCCCACTCGTTGTCATACCAGGTCAGGATACGCACCATGTTGCCCGCAACGACCTTAGTCTGGTCCATGTGGAAGATGGATGAGTGCGGATCGTGGTTGAAGTCGATCGAGACGTTCGGCACTTCGGTATAACCCAGCACACCCTTGAGCGGGCCGTTGGCTGCAGCTTTGATCGCGGCGTTGACCTCTTCTATAGTGGTGTCGCGCGACGCTTCAAACGTCAGGTCCACAACCGAAACATTCGGCGTTGGCACGCGGATGGAAACACCATCCAGTTTGCCGTTCAACTCGGGCAGAACCAGACCGACGGCTTTGGCAGCACCTGTGGAGGTCGGGATCATGCTCATCGCGGCAGCACGGGCGCGGTAGAGGTCGCCGTGCATCGTGTCGAGCGTGGGCTGATCACCCGTGTAGCTGTGGATCGTGGTCATGAAACCGTGATTGATGCCGATGGTATCGTTCAAGGTTTTAGCAACAGGGGCCAGACAGTTGGTGGTGCAGGATGCGTTGGAGACGATCAGATCATTTGGGCCAAGCGTGTCATGGTTCACACCGTAAACGATGGTTTTGTCAGCACCTGCGGACGGGGCCGAGACCAGAACCCGCGAGGCACCGTTTTCAAGATGCACGATGGCCTTGTCCTTGGCCGAAAAGATGCCAGTGCATTCCATCACGATGTCCACATCACCCCACGGCAGGTCCGCCGGATTGCGGATTGCGGTCACGGCTATCGGGCCACGGCCCGCGTCAATCGTGTCTTTGGTGGTTTTCACGTTGACCGGAAAACGGCCATGCACGGAATCAAATTGCAGCAGGTGCGCGTTGGTTTCAACCGGCCCCAGATCGTTGATCGCGACGACTTCGATATCGGTGCGACCCGATTCGACAATTGCGCGCAGGATGTTGCGGCCGATGCGGCCAAAGCCGTTGATGGCTACTTTTACTGTCATATCGTGAAACTCCAGATAATGATGGCCCCCAAGAGCCTGATTATGCGCCACCTTGGGGGTTTTGGCGCAAAGGTCAACCGTGTTAGCGCCAGCAAATACGCCCTAGCGCCAGAAGGCGATATATTCGGTCAGCAGGGCCAGCTTTCTGCCCAGCATAACCGGCAGGTTCCAGCCAAGATAGTAATGGTCCGCGATGAAGATTGCGATGATCACAAAGCCAAAGATGATTGCAAGTTTATTGGTCATAATGTGCCTATACTCCATGGCCTTATCATTGTTCTAATAAATATCCGCGCCGCAGGCATAAAACCTTCTTGCCTGCGGCGCGGATATTTGGGGAACAATGATAATCAGAGCAGGGATTTCACCTTGTCTGCAACGGCCTGCGCGGTGATGCCGAATTTATCGTAGAGCACATCGGCAGGGGCCGAAGCCCCAAAGGAGTCCATGCCGACAAAACCTGCCTTGGTGCATTTGCCACGCTCGCCGGTCAGCCAGCGGTCCCAGCCCATTTGCACACCAGCCTCGACCGCGACCCGCACCGGCCCACCGGGCAGGATGCGCTTGCGATAGCGCTCTTCTTGCTCGGCGAACAGCTCCATGCAGGGCATCGAAACCACGCGGGTGCCGATGCCTTCCGCTTGCAGCAGATCACGCGCCGCTAGCGCGATTTCCACCTCGGAGCCGGTGGCGATGATGATTGCCTGGCGTTTGTCCACGGCGTCTTGCAGAACGTAAGCGCCCAATGCGGCCAGATTTTTGGTTTTATGTTCCAGACGCACGGTTGGCAGCCCTTGGCGGGACAGGGCCAGCACGGAAGGGGTTTCTTTGGTGGTCAGGGCAATTTCCCAACATTCCGCAGTTTCCACCGTATCGGCGGGGCGAAACACATAGGTGTTTGGCGTGGCGCGCGAAATTGCCAGATGCTCGACCGGCTGGTGGGTTGGGCCGTCTTCGCCAAGGCCAATGCTGTCGTGGCTCATCACATAGACCGTTGGCACCCGCATCAGCGCCGATAGGCGCATCGCGCCGCGGGCGTAATCGGTGAAGCACATGAAGGTGCCGCCGTAAGGGCGGATGCCGCCGTGCAGCACCATGCCGTTCATCGCCGCCGCCATGCCGTGCTCGCGAATTCCGTAATAGATATAGCGGCCGCCGCGATTTTCGGGGTCAAACACCCCCAGATCGCCGGTTTTGGTCAGGTTCGATCCGGTCAGATCGGCCGATCCGCCAACGGTTTCCCCCGTGAACGGGTTCACCACTTCCAGCACCATTTCGCTGGACTTGCGGGTGGCAACCTTTGGGGCCTCATCCGTGATCTGTTTCTTCAGCGCCTTGATGGTGGCTGACAGTTTCTTGTGTGGCTCCAGCGCATAGGCACGGGCAAATTCACGCTGCTTGTTGCCCGGAATGGTCAGCAGGCGTGCTTCCCAATCGGCACGCTCGGCGGCTCCGCGCGACCCGATGGCTTCCCACTCGGCCTTGATATCGGCGGGGATGGTAAAGGCGGGGGCAGTCCAGCCGTAGGCGGCTTTGGTGTCGGAAATCAGCTGCGCATCCGTTAAGGCACCGTGCCCCTTTGATGTATCCTGCGCGCTGGACCCCAAGGCGATATGGGTTTTGCAGGCGATCATCGATGGTTTTTTGGTCTTTTTGGCCGCCGTGATGGCCTCGTCAATTGCCACAGGGTCGTGGCCGTCGCATTCAAACACCGACCAGCCCGAAGCGCGGAACCGCATCATTTGATCGGTGCGATCTGACAGGGCAACCGTGCCATCAATGGTGATGCCGTTGTTGTCCCACAGCACGATCAGTTTGCCCAGCTCGTGACGCCCCGCAAGGCCCATGGCCTCTTGCGAAATGCCCTCCATCAGGCAGCCGTCCCCTGCGATCACATAAGTGTGGTGATCAACAACCTTTTTGCCATAGCGTTCGCGCTGGATTTCCTCGGCCATCGCAAAGCCCACCGAATTGGCGATGCCCTGACCCAGCGGCCCCGTGGTGGTTTCAACACCTTCCATGTGGCCATATTCAGGGTGGCCTGCCGTGCGTGCGCCCCATTGGCGGAAATTCTTGATCTCGTCCAGCGTCGCTTGTTTGTAACCCGTTAGGTGCAACAGGGCATAAATCAGCATCGAGCCGTGGCCCGCCGACAGGATGAAACGGTCACGATCCGGCCAGTTCGGGGTGCCAGCGTCAAACTTCAGATGCTTTTCAAACAGCACCGTGGCGACATCGGCCATACCCATCGGCATGCCGGAGTGGCCGGAATTCGCCGCTGCAATAGCGTCCAAAGTCAGCGTGCGGATGGCGGCAGCCCGCATCCAGTGATCGGGGTGGTTTTTACGCAAAGTCTGAATATCCACGGCTGTTTGTCCTTATCTGGCTGAAACTTACCCCGTGGTGATAACAGCGCTGCACAGAAGATCAAGCGGGGTGGCTAAGGTATTGAGCCAAAAGGGGGGCGCAATTCGGTGTGCCATTGGTTAAACTTGTTACAAGATTGTTTTATGCCCGATTCGTAAGCAGGTTATCGGGTGGGTTTGTTGATCGAGGAGACAGGCATAGTGAGCGACATTGCAGAATTGGAACGCCGGATCACGGCGGCACTGGAACGGATCAGCAGCGGAGTAGATGGTTTGGGCGGCGCATCAGATGGCGGTGGTCCGGACACATCTGCCGCGCTGCATGAGGCGCTAGAGGCCGAGAAGCTGGCCAACGCCCAGCTGGAAGAACGCGTCAGCGCGATCAAGGAAAAGCAGGAAACCACCATCAAAGAGATGGACGAGAAGATCAAAAAGCTGACCACGGATTTGAGCAAAAAAGAAGTCGACGCCAAAAAGCTGCTGAATGTGAACGCCCAGCTGCGCGAAAGCAATGACGCCCTGCGCGAGGCCAACGAGAGCGGGGTGGGGGACGCACATCTGATCAACAAGGCAATGCAGACCGATCTGGAAGCGCTACGTGAAACCCGCAAAGGCGATCTGGCCGAGCTGGAAACCATAATGTCCGAATTAAAACCACTGATCGGGGGGGGCGCGTAATGCCAGAGACAGAAATCAAAATTGGTGGTCGCAGTTTTACCGTATCCTGTCAGGATGGCGAAGAGCATTTTCTGCAATCGGCTGCCAAACTGCTGGACGCCGAAGCTTCGGTGTTGACCGCACAAATCGGGCGGATGCCTGAACCGCGTATGTTGTTGATGGCTGGCCTGATGCTGGCGGATAAAACCGCAGGTCTTGAAGAAAAGCTGCAAGAGGTCGAGGGCAAGCTGGGTGCGCAAGAAGCCTTGATCGAGGAAATGCGCAGCAAACCTGCGCCTGATCCCGAGCGCATCGAAGTGGCGGTGATCCCGCCGGTTGTGACCGATACATTGGCCGAGTTGGCGGCCCGCACCGAGGCATTGGCCGACAAGGTCGAGGAAAAGGTAGCGGCGAAATAATCAGCGGCGGCGCAGGCGCAATAGCCGCCCGTCCGTGATCGCCAAGCCAAAGGCGATGCACAAAAACCCAAGGCCTGTGGTTGGCGTCAGGACTTCGCCCAGAAACACCCAGCCAAGGCCTGTGGCAAAGGGCGGGATCATCAGGGTGACCAGCATCAGGTTTTCGGCACCTGCGCGCCGCAAGATGCTGAAATATAACAGATAAGCCGCCGCTGTGGCCAGCCATGATAGGCCAAACAGCGCCCGCCAGACAGGCGCGGAATAGCCAAATTCAGGCCAGCCATCATGGAGTATCGCAATCGGTAGCATCCAGATCACGGCACAGGTGACCATGCCAAATGCGTTTATTTCGGGGGCTATGTCTTTCAGGAATACCTTGCCCCAAACGCTGGCCAGTGAATAGGACAGGGCCGCGCCCAACACTGCAAGTTGTGCCAGATTGCGCAGATCAAACCCGCGCACAGCCTCAGGCCCCATAACCACCATCACCCCGACAATCCCAACGCCCGCCCCGATGATTTTCCGCCGTGTTAATGGCTCGTCCACCAACAGCAGGCCCGCGACAACGGCCCCGAAAACAGCGGTTGTCGCATTCAGGATCGACGCGGTGCCGATGGTGATGTGGGTTTGGCCCCAAACGATCAATGAGAACGGGATCGCATTGTTCAGCGCACCCATGCCCATATATGCTGCCCAAATGCGGGGCGAGCGGGGTAATTTCAGGCCTTTCCACCAGATGAAAACCGCAAGGGCCGGAACCGCCAGCGCGACGCGAAACAGCACGATGGTCAGGGCACCCAACTGTTGCAGGGCGACCTCGGCCCAGAAGAACGACCCACCCCAAAGTGCAGCCAGAACAAGGATCATGCCCCATGTTAAATTGTTCATTACCGGTGTCATATGCCGCCCTCTTGGTTTGGCCAGATTGAATTGAAATAGTCCTGTTTGCGACCCGTTTCATGACAAATTGTCAGGGATGGTAATAGAAAACGGCAATTAACCCGGCAGCAATGCTTTGCCCCTATCAAGGACATGATTGTTGCAAAGGGTTTGACCGTTGGGGTTTATCGAGAAGAGAAAAGAGCGCCGTCCGGCAACCGGCGGCGCGCCATTCCATGCCGATGAAATCTTTTTCTCGCGCACGGATCAGCGCGGGGTCATTCTGGCCGCCAATTACATATTCCGGCGTGTTTCGGGGTATGACTGGGATGATCTGCTGGGGGCCCCCCATAAACTGATCCGCCACCCCGATATGCCAAAAGGGGTGTTCTGGCTGTTCTGGGACAGCTTGAAACGCGGCGAAGCGATTGGCGCATATGTGAAAAACAAAGCGCGGGATGGGCTGTGTTACTGGGTCTATGCGGTGGCGATGCCGTTTCAGGACGGGTATTTGTCAGTCCGGATCAAACCAAGCAGTGATTTGCTGCGGGTGATCGAAAAAGAATATGAAACCCTGCGTGCGGCCGAAATCGAGGATGGTATATCGCCTGAGGAAAGCGCTGACATTTTGTTGCAGCGCTTACAGGCGCTTGGCTATGGAGACTATCCGGCCTTTGCCAGCGATGCTTTGGCACAGGAGCTGGCATCGCGCGCGGCATTGTTGGGCAAGCCGCAAAATCCGGCAACGGAACAGTTTGCAAGTATGATTGTCGCCGCCAGCGCGTTGCAGGATGAAACAGTTGCGCTTTCCGCCGGATTTGACGCGATCAGCACAGTGCCGACCAACATGCGGATCATCGCGGCACGGCTGGAGCCATCCGGTGGCGCGGTCAGTTCATTGGCGCAAAATTATTGGGAAATGTCCGAAGAGATGCAGCGCTGGTTTCAGGAATACATCAACAGCACAAGCAGCGATTTTACCGCAATACGACGCACATTGGATACCAGCCGGTTTTTATGTGGAACGGCGCGGATACTGACCGAGACAGCCGCGGTGTTTCTCAAGGAACGCCGCGCGTTGGGCGGGACAGATACTGGATTGGAAAAACGTCATATAAATGATCTGGCTGCGCAGTATGTCGATAAGTCCAAGGCGGGATTGCAGCGCATCTCGGATGAAGCGCACCGTATATTGCAGGCGATTGAAATGATGCGGCGCTTTTCACTGGGGCTCAGTTCGACTCGCGTGATGTGCAATATTGAAAGTGCGCGTTTGCCAAATGGTGGCGGCAGTCTGGTTGATGTGATCACTCAGCTAGGCGTGTTTCAGGGGAACCTGATGCACCAGTTGGAGCAGATTGAGGCGCAGAGTCATCTGATAGAGGAATATGCACAGGCCCTGATAAGCAACAAGGGCGGAACATTGCCCCGCCCTGAATTCGATCTGCAATCAAAAGAGCAGGCCTAGCCGTTGGCTTCGCGGATTTTATCAGCTGCGTCTTTGTTGTAGGAAACGCCTTCTTTGTCGAACATCTGGTCCAATTCACCTGAAATGGTCATTTCGGTGATAATGTCACAGCCGCCAACAAATTCGCCTTTGACATATAGCTGCGGGATGGTTGGCCAGTCGGAATAATCCTTGATGCCCTGACGGATGCCCTCATCTGCCAACACGTTTACATCGGCGAATTCAACGCCCATGAAATTCAGCACACCGGCGACGCGGCTGGAAAAGCCACATTGCGGCGCGTCTTTGGTGCCCTTCATGAACAGGACCACATCATTGGCGGTTACGGTGTCTTTGATCTGTGTTGTTGCGTCGCTCATTTTTCATCTCCAGTTGTCCGCGTCGGCGGTGTGTCTATATTTTTGCTGGTCCGCTTGTTCACTTTTTTTGTCCAGAACTGCATATCTCGCGCGCCCATCGCGGCGGCTGATTTGTTGCCCCGTTCCGACATACGGACCACATCCATGTCGATTTCTTCCATGCCCAATTCGGGCTTTTCATAGTCTTCGTCGTTCACTTCGTCGCCCAGAAACTGTTCCGCCAGTGACATGCGGACGCGGCCCCGTTTGACATACATCTCGATCAGGATCGCAATAACAACAAGCGCGACAATACCCAATAGGATGCTTTGCCACAGGGGGAGCGACCAAGGGAGCGACAGGATCATGGTGTTTACTCCGGCACTTTGGTTGTCAGGGCCAGCGCGTGTAAATCGCCAGATGATCCGTCCATCTTACCCTTCAACGACGCATAAACCGCGCGTTGTTGCTGCACACGGTTCTGGCCACGGAAGCTTTCATCCGCCACTTCGGCGGCCCAATGATTGCCGTCGCCAGCAAGGTCCGTGATGGTGATTTTCGCATCCGGAAACGCGGCGCGTATCAGGTCTTCGATTTCGTGGGCTTGCATGGCCATGTGCGTTATTCCTTTTACGACTAGTTACCTAGTATTTAAGTCGGGATTATGAGTCATGCAAGGGGCGAGCGGATATTGGGCGCACCGCAAGACTAGACCACAGATGCTTCAAAGCTGTTGCGGAATGTCTCGGACAACTCCGACAGGGGTGCGGATGCGCCCCCGAAGGTTACGCTATCGCCGCCAAATCGCCCCACCGTCATGATCGGCACACCTGCTGTGCTGGCCGCAATCATCAAGGCCTCGGCCTGATCAAAGTTGCAGGCAATCAAATACCGCGCCTGATCTTCGCCAAACAGGGTCGGGGTGTCGGACGCATCCAGCGTGACGCCAACGCCCGCGGCTTCGGCCATTTCAAAGGCGGCGAGTGCCAGCCCGCCATCCGACAGGTCGGTCACGGATTTGATCATGTCACGGTTGGCGCGGATAAAGACACCGGCGCGCCGCTCGGCCTCTAGGTCCACATGCGGCGCGTCGCCATCTTCACGATTGAACACTTCGGCCAGCAGGGCGGATTGCCCCAGATGCCCTTTCGTTTCGCCAATCAGCAAGGCAACGTGGCCATCGCGGGCGTCACCAGTGATTATATCGTCGATGTGTTCAATCAACCCGACCGCGCCGATGGTGGGGGTGGGTAAAATGCCGGTGCCGTCGGTTTCATTATAGAGCGAAACATTGCCTGACACGATGGGCATATCCAGCGCTGATACGGCTTCGGAAATACCTTTGATCGCGCCGACGAACTGACCCATGATCTCGGGCTTTTCGGGGTTGCCGAAGTTCATATTATCGGTGGTGGCCAGCGGGGTTGCACCCACGGCACACAGATTGCGGTAGGCCTCGGCCACAGCTTGTTTGCCGCCTTCAAACGGGTTTGCCATCACGTAACGCGGCGTGACGTCCGATGTGAACGCCAGTGCTTTGTCGGTGCCATGCACCCGCACCACGCCAGCACCCATGCCGGGCACGATGGCGGAATCCGCCATGACCATGGTGTCGTACTGCTCGTAAACCCATTGTTTTGCGGCGTAGTTGGGCGAGGAAATCAGCCCCCGCAGCCCGTCGATGGGGTCAATTTCGGGCACATCCGCCAGCGGTTCGGCGGGCGGTGTTTCCACCCATGGGCGGTCATATTCCGGTGCATTGCCCGACAGCGCCTTTAGCGGCAGATCGGCCTTTAGCTGATTGCCATGCATGATGATAAAACGATCCTCGGCAATGGTTTCGCCGACAATGGCAAAATCCAGATCCCATTTGTCAAACACCGCCTTGGCTTCGGCCTCAAGTTCGGGTTTCAGCACCATCAACATGCGTTCTTGGGATTCCGACAGCATCATTTCATAGGCCGTCATGTTTTCTTCGCGCGCGGGCACATCATCAAGGTTCAGCTTTACGCCCAACCCCCCCTTGTCGCCCATTTCAACGGCAGAACAGGTCAGGCCAGCCGCACCCATATCCTGAATGGAAATCACCGCCCCCGTGGCCATCAATTCCAGCGTCGCCTCCATCAGGCGCTTTTCGGTGAACGGATCACCCACCTGAACCGTGGGGCGCTTTTCCTCGATGGTATCGTCAAATTCTGCCGATGCCATGGTCGCGCCGCCAACCCCGTCGCGGCCCGTTTTGGCCCCTAGGTAAACTACCGGCATGCCAACGCCGGACGCGGCCGAGTAGAAAATCTTGTCAGTGTCCGCCAGACCCGCGGCAAAAGCATTAACCAGACAATTGCCGTTATAGGCGGAATGAAAACGCACCTCGCCGCCCACAGTGGGGACACCGAAACAGTTGCCGTAACCGCCAACACCTTCAACCACACCATGCACCAGCTGGCGGGTTTTATGGTGGTCGGGTTCGCCGAACGACAGTGAGTTCATCGCCGCAATCGGGCGCGCCCCCATGGTGAACACATCGCGCAGGATGCCGCCAACGCCGGTGGCCGCCCCTTGGTAGGGCTCGATATAAGAGGGGTGATTGTGGCTCTCCATTTTGAACACCACGCATTGGCCGTCGCCAATATCAACGATGCCCGCGTTCTCGCCGGGGCCGCAGATAACTTGCGGGCCTTCAGTCGGCAGGGTGCGCAGCCATTTTTTCGAGGATTTATAGGAGCAATGCTCGTTCCACATGGCAGAAAAGATGCCAAGCTCGGTATAGGTCGGTTCGCGTTCAATGATATCCAGAATGCGCTGGTATTCATCCGCGCTTAGCCCGTGGCTGGCAATCAGATCGTCGGTGATTTTCGGCTCTTGCATTTTGTCCCGTCCCCCGGTGGCAAATGTTGCCTGACCTAATAGGCCAAGGGCGCGGGCAGGGAAAGGGGCAATGGCGGGCATGCGCCGTTCTAAAAGAAAAATGCAGGCGTTATGTCGAAAATTCGCCGTCGCATTCGTCTTTAGGGTATCTTTGACAGATGATCTGCCAAGGAAATACAAACGAACTGGAGAGTATTATGAAATATCTGGCCCTCATTTATTCGGCTGCAGGCGCAGGCCCGCAACCCAACACACCCGAATTCGGGGCGTTGATGGGCGCATATCAGGCAGCAAACCAAACCTATCAGGAGGCAGGGGTCAATTTGGCTGGCGAAGCGTTGCAGCCGGTTGAAACGGCCACATCGATCCGCATCCGCAATGGCAAAACCGAGCTGATGGACGGCCCGTTTGCCGAAACCAAGGAACAGTTGGGCGGGTTTTACATGTTTGAATGCGACACGTTGGATGATGCGATCAAATACGCCAAAATGATCCCGACGGCCCAATACGGCACGGTCGAGGTGCGCCCGATCATGTCATTCGACTAACAATGGTTGCCGCCCCCGATGCTGTTCACACAGCGATTGAGTATACCCTGCGTCAGGACAGGGGGCGGTTGATTGCGGCGCTGGTTGCGGCAATTGGCGACTTCGAGCTGGCCGAGGGGTGTTTGCAGGACGCAATTATCACGGCGCTAAAGGATTGGCCTGTGAACGGCATTCCAAAATCACGCCGCGGCTGGTTGCTGCAAGTGGCGCGGCGTCGGGCACTGGACCGGTTCAGGCGCGCCAAAAACCTTTCCCAAAAGGCCGCGCAAATTGCGGTGCTGGAACAGGCCGAGGTGGATGCGCCTGCCGACACGCATGACATTCCCGACCATCGCTTGCGGCTGATTTTCACCTGTTGCCACCCCGCGCTGGATGAAAAAACCCGTGTGGCACTGACATTGCGCACCTTGGGCGGGTTAACCACGGACGAGGTGGCGCGAGCGTTTCTGGACAAGCCCGCCACTATGGGGCAGCGGCTGGCGCGGGCGCGGGCCAAAATCAGCAAGGCGAGAATTCCGTTTGAAATACCCGATGGCGAGGCGTTGAACGCGCGGCTTGGCTCGGTTCTGGCGGTGATCTATCTGATTTTCAACGAGGGTTATGCGGTAACCGAGGGCGACGCACCGATCCGCATTGATCTGTGCGAAGAGGCGATATTTCTGGCCCGCCTGATGGTGCAGCTATGTCCCGATACACCCGAGGTTGCGGGCCTGCTGGCGCTGATCCTGCTGATCCATTCCCGCCGCGTAGCGCGGTATAATGACGGGGAATATGTGCCGTTGGCCGATCAGGATCGCACCCTGTGGGATCAGGCGCGTATCGGCGAGGGGCAGGCGATACTGGAAGCGGCGCTAAAGCTGGGGCAGGTAGGCCCGTATCAGTTACAGGCGTCCATAGCGGCGCTGCATTGCGAGGCATCGGATGCGGCGGCAACCGATTGGGCGCAGATCGCGGCGTTATACCGGTTGTTGGACCAAATGGAGCCAAGCGCGATTGTCTGGCTGAACTATGCGGTGGCGCTGTCCTATAGCGAAGGGGCGAAACAGGCGCTGGAAGTGTTGGAGCCTGTCACGCAGGATTTGGCAGCTTATCAGCCGTATCACGCGGCGCGGGCCGATATGTTGCGCCGGTCGGGGCGTGAGGGTGAGGCACATGCGGCCTATGAGCGGGCGCTGGAGTTGACCCGAACCGCGAGTGAGCGGGCATTTTTGGCGGCACGGCAAAGCGAACTTGGCGTTTAACCAAAAAAAAGGCCGAGCACAAAGGCTCGGCCGAAGTCCAACAGGGAGGTATGAAACCAGCAAGAATTACTTCGATTGCTGCCTTCATGAGTTTCATTTAGGTAGGGGGGGCAATACATTCAAGAAAAATAATGTAAAAATACCGCAAACCCGCTATGCGGCCAGCGCATACCTTACTTTTCCGCCTCTGCCCGTAGCCTTTTGCGCCGCACGATAATCTCGTCTGTTACGAAGTCCCGAAAGGCGGCGATGCGTTTGGAATGGCGCAATTCTTCGGGGTAGGCGAGGAATACAGGGATGTCGTTTGACTGTAGATCAGGCAGCACCCGCACCAGATTTTTGAAATCCTCGGTCACGTAATCGGGTAAAACCCCGATGCCCAGATCACTGATAACCCCCTGAAGCACGCCGAAATAGTTATTTACCGTTAGCAGGGACCGCACCCCGTAGGTCAGCAGCTGTTGCGCGAAAATGGCGCTGGCGCTGACCTGGGTCGATGTGGTGCTCTGGCAAATCAGCCGGTGCTTTATCAAATCATTGGTCGTGTCGGGCACGCCGTTTTCATCAAGATATTTTTGCGTGGCGTAAAGGCGCATGTTCACAGTCATCAGCCGTTTGCGGATCAGGTCGGCTTGGGATGGCTCCTTCATCCGGATCGCCACATCGGCCTCGCGCATCGGCAGGTCCAGAACTTTTTCTTCCAGCATCAGGTCGATTTTCAGATCGGGGTATTTGTCATACAGATGCGACAGGCGCGGCGCCAGCCAGAGCGAGCCAAAGCCCATTGTGGTGGTGACCCGCAATTCGCCGAATGCTTCGTCCGTGCTGTCACGGATGCGGGCGGTTGCCGCCTCTAGCCGCTGATCCATTGCGCTGGTTGCGTCAAACAGCAATTCACCCTGTTCGGTTAGAATCAGCCCGCGTGCATGGCGGTGGAACAGGGTGGCGTTCAGGTTTTCCTCAAGCGCGCGAATCTGCCGACTGACGGCAGATTGCGACAGATGTAGCGCCTCACCCGCATGGGTCAGGCTGCCCGCATCCGCGACCGCGTGAAATATTCTTAGCTTATCCCAATCCATAATGTTCCAACTATTACCATAAACGCGCAAATACGAAATAGAATTATCAACCGTGCCGTCCCGAAAGGAAAGTGGCTGTTTCAACAAATTTTGACTTGGTAGGTCAAAGTTTATGACCTATTGTCGTGATATACTGCGTGTAAGGGAGAAACCGTACGATGAGTGATCATTCTGTCAGCCTGCATGATCGTTACGATCTGGATAAATCACCTGTTCTGTTGAACGGAACCCAAGCGCTGGTGCGGCTGATGCTGATGCAGCGGGCGCGGGATGCGGCAGCGGGGCTGAATACGGCGGGGTATTGTACCGGTTATCGCGGATCACCCTTGGGGGCGGTCGATATGCAGATGGAGCGGGCGAAGAAGGTTCTGGATGCCTCGCAAATCACATTTCAGGCTGGCATGAACGAAGATCTGGCCGCCACCGCCCTGTGGGGCAGCCAGCAGGCCGAACTGCGTGGCGAGGGCAAATACGATGGCGTGTTTGGTCTGTGGTATGGCAAGGGGCCGGGGGTGGATCGGTCCGGCGACGTGATGCGCCACGCCAATATGGCCGGCACCAGCCCGCATGGCGGTGTGTTGATGGCGATGGGCGATGACCACACCGGCGAAAGTTCGACCACATTGCACCAATCCGACTGGGCGATGGTGGACGCCTATATGCCGATTGTGTCGCCCGCAGGCGTTCAGGAAATTCTGGATTACGGGCTGTATGGCTGGGCGCTGTCACGATTTGCGGGGGTCTGGTGCGGCCTGAAGGTGATGAAGGACACCATCGAGGTGACCAGCGTGGTTGATGGTAGCTCTGAGCGGATGCAGTTCGTCACGCCGGAATTTGTAATGCCCGAGGGTGGGCTGAACATCCGGCTGATCGATACCCCGATAGCCCAAGAGGCACGGACCATAGATTACAAGAGGGTCGCAGCGGAAGCCTTTGCAAAGGCTAATAAAATAGACAAGCGAATCTGGGGTAAATCAGGCGCGAAAATCGGGTTTGTAGCAGCTGGTAAAAACTGGTTGGACCTGACCCATGCGATGGAATTGCTGGGTCTGGATGGGGAGGAAGCCGCCCGCTTGGGCATCACCACCTATAAAATCGGCCAAGTTTGGCCGCTGGATATGGACAGTTTCAAGGATTGGGCCGAGGGGCTGGATCTGATCGTGGTGGTCGAGGAAAAGCGCAAGCTGATCGAGGTGCAGGTCAAGGAAGCGATCTTTGATGATCGCAAGGGGCACCGCGTTTACGGCTGGCGCAAGGGCGAGCATGCCGAGGAATTATTCCCGACCCGCATGGCGCTGGACCCGATTATGATAGCCGAAAAAATCGGCGGCATCCTGATTGAAGAAGGACGCGGCACCGACCGGATCAAGGCGGGGCTGCAATTGCTGGACGAGGCGCGCACGGCTGATAACGCCGAAGAAATCGCCGCCCGCCTGCCGTATTTCTGTTCGGGTTGCCCGCATAATACGTCGACCAAAGTGCCCGAAGGCAGCCGTGCCTACGCGGGCATCGGCTGTCACTATATGGTGCAATGGATGGACCGTTCGACCACCGGATTTACCCAAATGGGCGGCGAGGGGGCGAACTGGGTTGGGGAATCGCTTTTTTCCACCACAGACCACGTTTTCCAGAACATCGGTGATGGCACCTACAACCATTCCGGCATTATGGCGATCCGTTCAGCCGTGGCCGCAGGCACCACGATAACCTACAAGATTCTGTATAATGATGCGGTGGCGATGACTGGTGGCCAGCATAACGAGGGCGATCTGGACGCGGCCCGCATTGCCCGCGAAGTGCAGGCGATGGGGGTGAAACACATCGCCGTGGTCTATGACGAGGCGGAAGATGTGAACAAATCCACGTTCCCCTCGGGGCTGGAGTGGCACCAGCGCGCCGAGCTGATGGATGTTCAGCGTAAATACAGCAAAATCAAAGGTGTATCGGCGATAATTTATGTGCAAACCTGCGCTGCCGAAAAGCGCCGTCGCCGTAAACGCGGGCTGTTTCCGGACCCTGATAAGCGCGTGTTCATCAACACCGATGTATGCGAGGGCTGCGGCGATTGCGGCGTGCAATCCAACTGTGTGTCGATTGTTCCGGTTGAAACCGAGCTGGGCCGTAAGCGGGCGATTGACCAGTCCAGTTGCAACAAGGATTTTTCCTGCGTCAACGGGTTCTGCCCCTCGTTTGTGACGCTGCACGGGGCCACGGTGAAAAAAGCCGCGACGGCGAAAATCGATCTGCCGGACCTGCCCACACCAACGCTGCCCACGATCAACGGCACCCATAATGTGGTGATCACCGGCGTTGGCGGGACCGGTGTTGTCACCATTGGCGCGATTCTGGCGCAGGCTGCCCACATTGACGGTAAAGGGGCTGGCATGATGGAAATGGCCGGATTGGCGCAAAAAGGTGGTGCGGTGCATATCCATTTGCGTCTTGCCAACCGGCCTGAAGATATCAGCGCCATTCGGGTGGCATTGGGCGAGGCGGACGCGGTTCTGGGCGGTGATCTGGTCACCACTGCGGGTGCTAAAACCATCGGCCTGATGAAAACGGGGCGCACGGGGGCCGTGGTGAACAGCCACGAGATTATCACCGGCGATTTCACCCGTGACACCGAATTCAAACTGCCGTTTGACCGGCTGACGCTGCAACTTGAGGCGCGACTGGCCGGAAACCTGACTGAATTCGATGCCTCGGAACTGGCCCGTGCTCTGCTGGGTGACAGCATCTTTTCCAACATGATGATCGTTGGGGCGGCGTGGCAGCGTGGCCTGTTACCGCTAAGCTATGAGGCGATCATGGCGGCGATTGAATTGAACAAAGCGGCCGTTGAGGGCAATAAACGCGCCTTTGAAATTGGCCGTTGGGCGGTAGAGCACCGGCAAGATGCGGCCAAAGCCGTGCAGCCTGTGGTGGTTGATAAACCAAAAACGCTGGAGGAACGCATCGCGTATCGTGCTGATTGCCTTATGGAATATCAAAACGAGGCGCTAAAGCAGCGTTATCTGGAACTGGTGAACAAGGCTGATGATCCGCGCCTGAAACAGGCCGTCGCCAAGGGTTATCACAAATTACTGGCCTATAAGGACGAATACGAGGTGGCCCGCCTGATGCTGGACACCGAGGCCAAAGCGCGCGCCGAATTTGACGGTGATTTCAAAATGCGGTTCCATTTGTCGCCGCCGATGTTGCCGGGCAAAGACGCCAACGGGCGCCCGAAAAAACGCGAGTTTGGCGGCTGGATTATGCCGGTTTACCGATCGTTGGCCCGCTTGAAGGGGCTGCGGGGCACCGCGTTCGACCCATTCGGGCGGTTTGCCGAGCGCAAAATGGAACGCGCGTTGATTGCACAATACGAGGCAGACATGGGCGAGATTTTGACCAAGGTGACGCCGGAAACACTGGAAGCCGCGGTTGCGTTGGCCGAATTGCCGTTAAGCATTCGTGGGTTTGGTCCAGTAAAACAGGTCAATGAAGCGGTAGCCTCCAAGCGACGCGAGGCATTGCTGGCAGATTTTCGCAACCCCGCACCAACGGCTGTGCGTGCCGCAGAATAAGGGCCGAATAAGGCATGGATTTTCACCTGAAACCTGCGTATTGCACGGATAGGATTTCACGCGAGTAACGAGGCTGACATGGCTGTAGGCATCTTTGATTCAGGATTGGGCGGGTTGACGGTGCTGGACGCGGTCAGCAAACGCCTGCCCGATGTGCCGTTTGTCTACTTTGGCGACAATGCACATGCGCCTTACGGGGTGCGCGATGCGGATGATGTTTTCAACCTGACCAAGGCGGCGGTTGAACGTCTGTGGGACGCGGGATGCGATCTGGTGATCCTTGCCTGCAATACCGCAAGTGCCGCCGCCCTGCGCCGGATGCAAGAAGAGGGCATGCCGCAGGGCAAACGGGTTCTGGGTGTGTTCGTGCCATTGATTGAGGCGCTGACCGAGCGTGATTGGGGCGATAATTCCCCACCGCGCGAGGTGGATGTGAAACACGTCGCCTTGTTCGCCACGCCTGCTACAGTTTCCAGCCGCGCGTTCCAGCGTGAACTGGCATTTCGCGCCATTGGTGTCGATGTCGAGGCCCAAGCCTGTGGTGGTGTGGTCGACGCGATCGAGGAGGGCGACGAGATTTTGGCCGAAGCGCTGGTGCGCAGCCATGTCGAGGCGTTGAAACGTAAAATGCCTGCACCCGAAGCCGCCATTCTGGGCTGCACCCATTACCCGTTGATGGAGCAGCATTTTCAGGCAGCATTGGGTGCGGATGTGAAGGTTTACTCGCAGGCCAATCTGGTGGCACAAAGCCTTGCCAACTATCTGGAGCGCCACCCGAATATGCTGGGCGAGGGGACAGAATCGATGTTTCTGACCACGGGCGATCCGCGCAAGGTATCGGATAAGGCCACGCAGTTCCTGCGACGAAAGATCACCTTTGTCGCTGCGTGATTGCAGCCCGTCCAAACACCCCTTATATCCAGTTATGAAACGAGAGGTCGAACCATGACCCATAAAATCGCCATCCTTGGTGCCAGCGGCTATACCGGTGCCGAACTGGTGCGCCTGATTGCCGGCCACCCTGAAATGGAAATCGTGGCCCTGTCGGGTGAACGCAAAGCGGGGCTGGCTTACAGCGCCGTGTTTCCGCATCTGCGCCATCTTGACCTGCCTGATCTGGTGAAAATCGATACGATTGATTTTAGCAATGTTGATCTGGCATTTTGTGCCTTACCGCATGCCACATCGCAAGCGGTGATCCGTGAATTGCCGTCGGATTTGAAAATTGTCGATCTGTCGGCTGATTTTCGGCTGCGTGATCTGGATGAATACGAAAAATGGTATGGCAAACCGCATGGTGCGCCGCATCTACAGCCCGAGGCGGTGTATGGCCTGACCGAATTTTATCGTGACGAAATTCGTAATGCCCGTCTGGTGGCGGGTACCGGCTGTAACGCCGCAACCGGCCAATATGCGCTGAACCCGTTGATGTCCGGCGGGTTGATTGATCTGGACGATATTTTGATCGACCTGAAGGCAGCCGTGTCGGGGGCAGGGCGGGCGCTAAAGGAAAATCTGCTGCACGCTGAATTGTCCGAGGGGTATCACGCCTATGCTGTTGGCGGCACGCATCGGCATCTGGCGGAATTTGATCAGGAATTCTCGCGCCTAGCAGGGCGGCCCATACAGGTGCAGTTCACCCCGCATTTGATCCCCGCTAACCGCGGGATTCTCGCTACGGTCTATGTCAAAGGCGACGCGGCAAAGGTCCACGCGACCCTTGCTGCGGCCTATGAAAACGAACCATTCATCATCACCTTGCCATTCGGCGAGGCCCCCTCGACCCGCCATGTGCGTGGGTCGAACTATTGCCATATCGGTGTGGTCGCTGACCGCATTGATGGGCGCACGATCATCATCGCAGCCTTGGATAACCTGACCAAAGGGTCATCCGGCCAAGCGCTGCAAAACGCAAATCTAATGTTGGGAGAGGATGAAACAGCGGGCCTGATGGCCGCGCCTGTTTTTCCGTAAAGTAGCTCATGAAGGGTCTAAAGAAAAAACGCCGTATCCAGATAATCATCGTCGCATTTGTGGCGCTGACGCTGTCCACGGGTCTAATCTGGTATGCGTCTCAAGACGCGTTCCAATATTTCAAAAGCCCTAGCGAGATTGTCGCGGAAATTCCGCCCGCCGACCAGATTTTACGCGTTGGCGGTTTGGTTGAAGTCGGGTCACTTATGCGCGGTCAGGGTGAGGTCATCACCTTTAACATCACCGATGGCGGGGCCACGATCAAGGCCAGATATAACGGGATTCTGCCGGATTTGTTCAAAGAGGGTCAAGGCACTGTTGCCACGGGAAGCTACATCGAAGGTGTGTTCCAAGCTACTGATATTCTTGCGAAACACGATGAGAACTACATGCCAAAAGAGGTCGTGGATGCCTTGAAAGAGCAGGGTTATTACCAAGACCCCGATGCTGCCGAGAGCGGTAGCTAAAGGTTAAATTAACCAAATCTATACCATCCTCGCAACACAAATTGCGGGGATGTTATGCAAACGGTTCATCAAATTGCCACTGAAATTGTCGCCCGCGAGGGTGGCTATGTTAATGATCCGGATGATCCGGGCGGGGCCACCAAATACGGGGTGACCATTCACACCATGCGCCGGTTGGGTCTGGATTTAACCCGTGACGGGCGGATCAGTGTGGCGGATGTGAAGGCGTTAAGCCGTGCGCAGGCCGTGGACATTTTCATCACCCATTATTTCGAGCGCCCAAAGGTGGTGAACCTGCCCGAAACGCTACATGCCACTGTTTTTGATATGTATGTCAACGCAGGTGCCAACGCGGTGCGGATATTACAACGGTTGTTGGTCGAAATGGGCAATGTGGTGGGGGTGGATGGCGGTATCGGGCCGCAAACCGTTGCCGCAACACAAACGGCCTATGCGACGGCGCCCGACCATTTGGCCGATGCATACGGCATTGCGCGGCGCAATTATTACTATGCTTTGGCCGATGCCCGCCCTGCCAGCCGAAAATACGCCCGCAGGCGCGATGGTGGCAAAGGCGGCTGGATCAGTCGGGCCGAACAATTTATCACGCCAAGGTTTCATCTGACGGATGCTGAACACCGCAGGAGGGTGGCAAAATGGGCTTGATCGAAAGGGTATTCACGCTGATTTTCGGTGGCGGGCGCAATGTGCTGGCCGAGACCGCCGAGGTGTTTCGCGAAAACGCCGAGGCAGGGGCGGTGCGCACGATCGCCCTGCAAACACAGGCGCTAACCCAGCACGGGGCAGAATTTTCCCATCCGCAAAAGGGCGGGTTTGACCGGTTTATGGACGGCATAAACCGTTTGCCGCGCCCGATGTTGGCGTTTGGCACGCTGGGTCTGTTTGTCACCGCGATGGTGGACCCGATCTGGTTCGCCTCGCGCATGCAAGGGCTGGTGCTGGTGCCCGAACCGCTGTGGTGGTTGCTGGGCGCGATCGTGTCGTTCTATTTTGGCGCGCGGCATCAATTCAAGGGGCAGGAATTCCAGAGATCAATCGCCCAAACCATGGCGCTGGTGCCGCAGGTGGTGGAAAACATCCGCGCGCTGAACGCGCTTAGCCCCAAGGTGGCGAGCTATAATATGGGCGATTTGGTGACCAAACCGAACGACAACGCGGCCTTAACGGAATGGTGGATGGGCAGTCGCTGACGGGGCGCAGGCCACGCGCAGATCGGCCCAGACCGGCAAATGATCCGAGGCGCGTTTGGCAAGCGGGGTCTGGATAACCCCCGCCGTTTTCAGATGCACATCGGGGCTGATCGCGATGCGATCCAGCGGGGCGACGGGGCGGGCGGCATGATACGACAGGCCGGGGGCATGGACGGTGAACTGCGCCTTTAAAGGCTCCATCCCGCGCCCGCGCGACCATTCATTGAAATCGCCAGTGATCACGGTGGGCATGTCAGGCATATAGGCCAACGCAGCAAGGATTGCTGCCATCTGCTCCAGCCGGTAACGCCGGATCAAACCCAGATGCACCGCCACCAGCCGCAAGGGTCCGATGCTGGCAATCACGGCACCACGCGGCTCCAACCCCGGCAGGGTCAGACGTTGAATGGCACTCACTTCCAAACCATCCCGCACCAGTATCGCATTGCCATGCCAGCCCAGCGACACACCGGTTTCATCCAGATCAATCGGGGTGAAATCGCTGTAGGATTTTACCATCTCGCGGGGCAGGGCGGCGGGCCGTTTGCCCATGCGCCGATCTGCCTCTTGCAGTGCAATGATGTCAGCACCGATGCTGTTGATCACCTCAAGGCTGCGCGACGGGGTGCGGCGACGGTCCAGACCGACGCATTTGCGCAAATTATACGAGGCGATGCGAAGGGTGTGTTGCATGTTTGATATATAACCCTGATCTAAAGCAAAACCAATCCAATGGATCCAATAATTCATCACCCCGCCCGAGGCAGCGTTTGCGCAGCATAACGTGCATCAGACGGGGTGATGAATGCGATTAGATTGGTTTTGTTCTAAAGCAATTGAATAGCGGGCAAAGCATCGCTATTTCATAGGTATGAAACTTGGTGGGCAAAGCTATGTGGTTTACCTGATCTGGGCCGTTCTTGTGGTCGAGCTGGGGGTGTCTCTGTTTAACGGGCGATACTCACTGGCCTTCATCGCACTGGTCACTCTGTCGCTATCCCTTGCCCCCGTGATATTCGCCGACCGCTTCCATATCCGCCTGCCAGTGCATTTCTTTGCCGGTGTGGTGTTGTTTATATTCGGCACGGTTTATCTAGGCGAAGCGTTTGATTTTTATGAAAAATACTGGTGGTGGGATATTTTGCTGCATGGCGGATCAGCGATGGGGTTTGGCCTGATCGGGTTCATCTTTGTGTTTATATTGTTCGAGGGCGACCGTTACGCCGCCCCGCACTGGGCGCTGGCGTTCATGGCGTTTTGCATCGCCATCACCAATGGCGTGGTCTGGGAGGTGTTTGAATTTGCGATGGATCAGATGTTCGGGCTGACCATGCAGAAATCCGGCCTGATGGATACGATGTGGGATTTGATTGTCGATATTGTCGGGGCCGCAATCGGAGCTGCGGCGGGGTTCGGGTATCTGAAGGGGCGAGAGCACAGCGGGCTACCGGGGATGATTGGCGAGTTTGTGGCCAAGAATCGGCGGTTGTTTCGGCGAAAGAAGCGTTAGGTGCGATCCACCTGCAGCACAATTTTACCGATGTGGGTTTTCTTTCCGAACGAGGCTTGGGCCTCTGCGATCTGCTGGATCGGGTAGGTTTCGGCGATCAAAGGCACAATGCGGCCGTCGTTGATATGTGTCACGAGATTGGCAAAAACGTCAGGTTCAAGCACGGTGCAGCCAAAGAAGCTCAGGTCTTTCAGATACAGCGTACGGATATCCAGTTCGACCAGCGGCCCGCCAATAGCACCGGAAACGCCGTAGCGACCATGGGGTCGTAACACCTCCAGCAACCCGCCCCATTGCGGCCCGCCAACCAGATCAATCACCACATCGACGCTGTTTTGGCCCAGGGTTTCGGCATAATCGTCGCCCCGCAGGATGACCTTGTCAGCGCCGATGCCGCGCAAATCGTCTGCTTTGGTTGGGCTGGTGACGGCGATCACATATGCGCCGCGCGCCTTGGCCAACTGGATCGCGGCCGACCCGACGCCGCCCGATGCGCCGGTGATCAGCACCACTTCGTAATCTCTGGCACCTGTCCGTGTCAGCATGTTCTCGGCGGTGGAATAGGAGCATGGAAAGGACGCAAGCTCCAGACTGGAGAGCGGGGATTCGACGGGGTAGGCGTGTCTGGCGGCCACGGTGGCATAATCGGCAAATCCGCCATCGCATTCCGATCCGAAATACCACGGGGTTTCCAGTAGGTGGCCACGGGATTCGCGGATGCAGGGCTCGATCAGCACGCGCTCGCCAATGCGGGTGCGCTCAACACCGTCCCCGACCTCGACAATCGCGCCACACACATCCGCGCCCTGTATGCGTGGAAAGTGCAGCGCCTGCCCGGACCAGCTGGCGTCCCCGCTGTCTTGGTCTCCCTTGGAATACCATGCGGTGCGGGTGTTGATATCTGTGTTGTTAACGCCTGCCGCAGCAACACGGATCAAAACCTCGCCGTCATGCGGATGTGGCACCGGCAAATCATCCCGATACTGCAGCATTTCCGGCCCGCCGTGGCCCAACAGAACCACACCGCACATTGTTTTTGGAATTTTGCCCATTGGATGATCCCTGAATAACCGCATGTAAACTGAAGGCTGAAACCTGATCCGTGTCTATCAAACTTCGACATCATGTTGGGGCATTGCGACATTCTGAACAGGCCCTAAGTCCCGCAAAATGTCTGTGTGACCTCTTCGTCCTCGGTTGGCGGACGCTTCAGATCATCGTATTCGGACACATCTTCAAACGGTCTCGCCAGCGCTGCGTTCAGCCGTTCAAACGGTGCATAATCACCCGCCACGGCGGCCTGTATCATCTCCTCAACCCGATGGTTGCGCGGGATTAGCGCAGGAGAGCTGGCCCGGATCAGGGATTGTTGCTCACCCTCAGTGGTGCCCTCATGTACCAACCGCGCCTGCCAGCGGGTGTTCCAGTCGTCAAATACAGTGGGATCAGTGAACTGGTCGCGGGCGTTCCCGTCAGCCAAGGCGCGGAAGGTGTTGGTGTAGTCGGCCTGCTGCGCCGCCATCCGTTCCAGCAGGTCGTTGATCAGCGCCTCGTCGCCGTTTTGCGCCTGCGTTAGCCCCAGCTTGGCGCGAAACTCGGTCAGCCACGCGGCGCGATACAGATCGGCAAACCCGTGCAGCACCTCGGTTGCTTCCTTCACCGAGGCATCCGTGTCCTTGCCCATCAACGGGATCAGACTGGTGGCCAGTTGTGCCAGATTCCAGATGATAATTTCGGATTGTTTGTTGAACGCATAGCGCCCCATCCGGTCAATTGAGGAATAAACGCGGGCGGGGTGGTAGGTATCCATGAACGCGCATGGGCCGTAATCAATGGTGATGCCGCCAACGTGGGTGTTGTCGGTGTTCATCACCCCATGGATAAACCCAACGCCCACCCAGCGGGCAATCAGGCTGGCCTGACGGCGGACCACGGCGGCAAACAGGGCCATTGGGCCGTCGGAATCTGGATAATGACGGGCAATGGTGTAATCGGTCAGGACCTGCAACGGGTCCAGATCACGGCGGGCGGCGAAAAACTGAAAGGTGCCAACGCGGATGTGGCTGGTGGCGACGCGGGTCAGGATGGCGCCTGGCAGCAGCTCCTCGCGCATCACATCCTGCCCTGTGGTCACAGCGGCCAAGGCGCGAGTTGTAGGGATGCCCAACGCCGCCATTGCCTCGCTCACCACATATTCGCGCAACACAGGGCCAAGCCACGCCCGCCCGTCACCGCCGCGCGAATAGGGGGTGCGGCCTGATCCCTTTAGCTGGATGTCCTGCCGGATACCGTTTGCATCAACTACCTCGCCCAGCAGCATCGCACGACCATCGCCCAACTGAGGCGAGAAGCCGCCAAACTGATGACCTGCGTAGACCTGCGCCAACGGTTCCGCCCCTTCTGGCGTGGCGCTGCCAGATAACACGGCCACACCTGCGGGAGATTGCAACTGCGCAATATCCAGCCCCAATCCAGTCACAAGTGCTTCGTTCAACGCGACCAGTTTCGGCGCACTAACAGGGCTGGGGCTGATGCGGGTGTAAAACGGTGCGGGCAGGCGGGCGTAGCTGTTGTCAAAGGGGAAGGTCACAGACATAACGCTAAAACACCCGCGTCATCAGGTGGTATTTCTCGCGGGCCTCGAACCCCAGACGGGAATACAGCCGCTTGGCCTTGGCATTGTCCCGCGCCACTTCAAGATGCAGTGCCTTGACGCCATAATCGGCCAGTGCGGGCATCAGGGCGCGCAACACCTCGCCCCCCATCCCGCGGCCGCGCACGTTTTCGCGGATGTAGAATTCATCAATGAACCCGTCAATGCCGCCCATTTCCACCGAATAGCCAAAGGACACAACAATATAGCCCACCGGCCCTTTGCGTGGCCCAACCAGATAGGCCGCCCCGTGTGGCGAGCCCTCTAACAGAGGCAAGAGGGCCGCCGCCCGCGCCTCGTTGCTTTGCTCGATCCCCTCATGGGCATGAAACGCAGCCACCAGCTTTTGCAAACGGGAAAGATCATCGGGTTTGGCCAGATGCAAGGCGGCGCTCATCGGCAAACCTGCAAGGGGAAAGGGTGAGTCATATCAGGCATGCGTCCTTTATTTAACGATTTTAGTGGCGGGAAAAACACCAGTGTAGGTTCCTTTAATGCGTTTGCCGACCACATATTCCCCCGTCGGGAGGATTTCATCGCCTGCGTCGCTTAACCTGATCCGTATCAGATCAACATCAAAAGAAAAACTGACATCCCGACTGTCAGTGATCATAAACCCGCTCAATTTATCGGCCCCGCATTTATTTACCGTCTGAAAACTGGCGTATGGGTAACGTTAAACGAGCATCAGTAATCGCCTGATATATACTGGTATTCAAGCGCGAATGCAGGGAATTTTCCGCTGTAATGGCCTTGTATTTTGATGTGGGGGGCATCAAAGACGGGTTTGTATTGCTCCCAGTCTACGAGGATCAGATCTGCTTTGATGTCAAAACTGATTTCTCCATTGTCATCAAAAACAAGATTGGCTATCTGGATTTTCTCGCGGCTCCGTTCAGGCGGGTAGGTCACAAACGGATATGCCCAGTTTTTATTAACCAGAATGACACGCGCAGGGGTTAGGGTGCCTGTTTCAGGGTCCTGGTCAAACTCCACCGATAGAATGGGCGGTACCACTTGCCCGTTTGCATCCAGATCAGCGGAAGACTGGACCATATATGTCTTAACGATACGCCGCGTTTCATCTGCATAACCCGTGAAATGAAGATCGCTATATTCAGTTTCTTCGGAGACCGCTGAAATCAACTCCAACGGCTCCCCATTCACTTCAGCGCTGAATTTTCCGACCTCTTCATACCCCTCGGGCATATCAAAGGCCCACGCGGGCAGGACGGAACACAGTGCTGCTGCGCAGGTTGCCAGCAAGCGCAAGATTATTCCTCGATCTCGCTGGCGGGCATTTTGCCGCTAAAGCGGCCCTCGATGTGCGCCCCTTGGGCACCTGCAATCGACTCCTCGCTTTGGGTTGTGATGCGCACCAGATCGGCGGAGAAATCGAAACTGATGCTGCCATCCGCGCCCATCTCGAAATTATCCAGTCTCTTTTGACCAAGCGAGCCATCCGCCGACAGGTTGGTTTCATAGGATTCATCATATACCTGAATAAACAGCAGGCTCATCGGGCCACCGGTAATGCCGCTTTGCAATGACATGCTAATGATCGGGAACCCCGGTTCGCCATCTTTGATCTCTGCAAACCCGTCAATCAGCAACAGTTTAACGCCAACTGGCGACATTTGGCGAATGCTGCTGTGATCATTTGTAATGTCAAAAACGCTGATGAACTCGATGCTTTCGCCATTCAATTCGGTAGTGAATTTGCCGATCTCTTCGATGTCATCTTTGCAGGCGGACAGGGCCAGAATGGAAGCTGCAATCAGGGCTGGAATAAAACGCATGATATATCCTTTGGTTGCTGAATTGACCAAAGCGTAACAGGCACGGGGCGGGGTGGCGATACCGGAATTCCTGACCTAGGATTACAACCGTGCCAGTCTATTTGTCAGAAGGTCAAAGAACCCGTCCGCGTCCACGCTGCCGATGAATGTGGAGTTCGGCGCGCGATCCGTCACGTCCCACCAGTCGGCCACGGTCATGCCGCGGGTCAGGGTTGATCCGGTCTCGATTTCCACATTCACATGGCGGCCTTTGAACAGATCGGGCTGGATCAGATAGGCAGTGACGCAGGGGTCATGCAGCGGCGCACCTTCAGAGCCGTATTTTTCCTTGTCGAACCGCTCAAAGAACTCGGTCATTTTGGCGACGGCCTCGCCGACGGGGGTGCCGATGTTGCGGAATGCGTCGTTGCGTTCTTTGGTGACCAGCACCTTATGGGTCACGTCCAGCGGCATCACCACGATATGTGCGTCGGATTTGAACACAATATCAGCAGCTTCTGGGTCGACGTAGATGTTGAACTCGGCGGCAGGTGTGATGTTGCCCACTTCGAAATAGGCCCCACCCATCAGGATGATTTCCTGCACACGTTCGGCAATGTCGGGGGCTTTTTGGAAGGCCGTGGCGATGTTGGTCAGAGGCCCGAGCGGACACAGGGTTATCGTGCCCGCAGGTTCGGTGCGTAGGGTGTCGATGATGTAGTCAACGGCGTGGCCTTCAGTCAGCTGCATCTGTGGGTCCGGCAGGTTCGGGCCATCAAGGCCGGTTTTTCCGTGCACATGTTCGGCGGTGACCAGCGTGTGGGCCAGCGGGCGGTCGCAGCCAGCGTAAACGGGGATATCTGTTTTGCCAGCCAATTCGCAAATGATACGGGCGTTTTTATGGGTCAGGGGTAGGGGGACGTTGCCTGCAACGGCAGTGATGCCGATCACCTCCATGTCCTCGGGGCTGGCCAGCGCCAGCAGGATGGCAACCGCGTCGTCTTGGCCGGGGTCTGTGTCGATGATGATTTTGCGCGGTGTTGTCATTTGGTGTTCCCTTTGCTGAAGGGGCACCATGCCTGTGCAGGTAGTGGCTGTCCAGCCAAATGAGGTGTTGTGCCGCGCTACGCGCGTCACCCCGAGCGCTGCCCCCTGACGGGGACAGCGCGGATGCCTGCGTAAGCGGCTATTTCTAGAGATTTGTGTTTAACCAAAGTAGAGGATCAGAACTCGCCCACTCTTGGGGAGGGTTCTGATTCCGGCTAATGCAAATTGCGTTTAGGGCAAGAAGAAGGGGGTGTTAGCCGTCGAAATCAACCACTTCGATCATCTTCAGGGCCGCGCCGCGCAGTTTGGCGATCTCCATCAGGTTGACGTTATCGGCGGTGAAGCTGCCCCAGCTTTGCACCAGTTCGCTAGGCGATGTGCCGGGGGCGATGGGGTATTCATAGTTCTGCTCAGCGTAGATAGTCTGGGCTTCGGGGGATGCGAGGAATTCCATTAGTTTGATGGCGTCATCACGGTGCGGCGCGTATTTGGTCAACGCCATGCCCGAGACATTCACATGGGTGCCGCCGCCTTCAAAGATCGGGAACACCACATTGACGCTGTCGGCCCATGCGATCTGATCGGGGTCATTGACCATCTTGCCCATGTAATAGGTGTTGCCCAGTGCGATGTCGCACTCACCTGCCCAGACTGCCTTGACTTGTGCGCGGTCATTGCCTTGGGGGGTGCGGGCCAGATTGGCTTTGACGCCTTCCAGCCAGACCTTCGCGCCATCCTCGCCCATGTGGTGGATGGCGGCAGATACCAGCGCAACTGTATAGGCGTGGGTACCGGAACGGGTGCAGATCCGGCCCTTCCATTTTGGGTCGGCCAACTCATTATAGGTGGCGGGCGCGTCAGCGGCGCGATCCTTGGAGGCGAACAGCACGCGGGCGCGAGTGGTAAGGCCGAACCATTCGCCAGCCGGATCACGCAGATCGGCGGGGATGTTGGCGGTCAGGATGTCGGATGTGACGGACTGGGTGTGACCGGCCTCGACCACACCATTCAGGCGGGCAATATCAACGGTGAAAATCAGGTCGGCCGGTGTGCGGTCGCCTTCGGCGTCCAGTTTCTCGATCATGCCTTTTTTCAGGAAGGCGACGTTGACTGTGATGCCTGTGGCCTCGGTGAATTTGTCCATCAGGGGCTGGATCAATTCGGGCTGACGGTATGAATAGACGTTGACCTCTTGGGCCAAAGCGGGGGCGGCAACGGCGATAGCTGCGGTTGCGAAAAGGGTGGCGCGGAATTTGGTTAGCATGTGTTTGCTCCTGTTGGTTTCTGCCCACGCTTAAACCTGACTAAAATAGTCAGGTCAATACTTGATTAAAAAAGTAAGGTAACTTTTTTGCCTGCGGCGCGGATATTTATAGAACGAAAATGGGGGAGGTTATTCTTCGGTTTTAACCACGTCCCACAGGGCGTCCATCTCGACCAAGCTGGATTGTGACGGGGTTTTGCCCAATTTGGCCAGCTTGGCTTCGACGGCTTCAAAGCGGCGGGTGAATTTGGCGTTGGCGGCGCGCAAGGCGGATTCGGGATCAAGGTTCAGGTGGCGGCCAAGGTTGGCCATAACGAACAGCAGATCACCAAACTCTTCCTCAACCTCGGTTTGGGTCAGGGTATCACGGGCTTCGACCAACTCGCGGGATTCCTCATTGATCTTGTCCAGCACCTGATCGGTCGATGGCCAGTCAAACCCGACCCGTGCGGCGCGTTTTTGCAGCTTTAACGCCCGCAGCAGGGATGGCAGGCCGATGGCGACCCCGTCCAGCGTGCCGCGCTCGGACTTGCTGGCGCGTTCCGCCGCCTTGATCGCCTCCCAATCCGCAGTCTGTTGTTCGGCTGATTTATCGCGGCTTTCGTTGCCAAACACATGCGGATGCCGCGCCACCATTTTGTCAGCAATCGCGCGGGTGACGGTTTCAAAGGTGAAATGCCCAGATTCCTCGCCCATCGCGGTGTGATATACGGTTTGTAGCAGCAGATCGCCCAGTTCGCCCTCCAGATCGGCCATATCACCACGCTCGATCGCGTCGGCCACCTCGTAGGCCTCTTCAATCGTGTAGGGTGCGATACTGGCGAAATCCTGTTCAATGTCCCACGGGCACCCCGTTTCAGGATCACGCAGGCGGCGCATAATTTCCAGCAGGCGCGGCATGCCGCCATTCGGGTCATTTATCAGGTCATTATCATTGATCATTGCGCTATCGCCAAATCTGGGGAAGGGTGGCGTTAGTTACACACCATGTCAGGTCAGGAGTCCACAATGCCCATCGTCAACCGTATCGCCGATTTTGCCAAGGATATGCAGGGCTGGCGGCGCCATTTGCACCAGCATCCCGAACTTGGCTTTGAATGCCATGAAACGGCGGCGTTTGTGGCTGAACGGCTACGCGAATTCGGGGTGGATGAAATCCATGCGGGAATTGCGACCACGGGGATTGTGGCGATTATCAACGGGCAAGGGGGTGGGCCGACGATTGGTTTGCGGGCGGACATGGACGCGCTGCCGATGCCCGAGGAAACCGGGCTGGAGTATGCCTCGGTTCATGATGGCAAGATGCACGCTTGCGGCCATGACGGCCACACCACCATGCTGTTGGGCGCAGCGCGTTATCTGGCGGAAACGCGCAATTTTTCCGGCCGTGTGGCGCTGATTTTCCAACCCGCCGAGGAAGATGGCGGTGGCGGTGAGGTGATGTGTGACGAAGGGATTATGGATACCTTTGATATTGGCGAGGTTTACGCGCTGCACAATATCCCTGATCTGCCTATGGGCACTTTTTCCACCACACTGGGGCCAATCATGGCTGCGGCGGATGATTTCAAGATTAATATCAAGGGGTTGGGCGGACATGGTGCCTATCCACAAGAAACCCGTGATCCGGTGGTGGCGGTGATTGCGCTGGCCAGCGCGTTTCAGACCATCGTCAGCCGCAACCATGACACACGCAAAATGATGGTGGTGTCGGTGACGCAAATTCATACCGGAAGTGCGAGCAATGTTATCCCCGAGGTTGCCGTGATGGGCGGCACGGTGCGCACCTTTGATAAGGACGTAAAGGATATGGCCAAGCGGCGGATAAGCGAGATTTGCCGCGGGATTGCCGAAACTTACGATGTCGAGGTGGAACTGACGTATAACGATGGTTATCCGCCCACCATTAACGATGCCGACAAGGTGGCGCTGGCCGCTGCCGTGGCCACCGAGGTGTCCGGCGTGGACAATGTGGTGGCCGATCAGGACAGCGAAATGGGGGCCGAGGATTTTTCCTATATGTTGGAAAAACGCCCTGGTGCCTATCTGTTTCTGGGTCAGGGCGACGGGCCGGGGGTGCACAACACCGGCTATGATTTCAATGACGAGATTTCGCCCATTGGCGCTTCATTCTTCGCCCGCATGGTTGAAACGCGGCAACCGGTAAAGGGGTAGGATATGGCGCTGGAGGATGCAAAATCGCAGGCCGACACGGCCATTACGCGTGAGGGCCACAAGGGGCTGTCGAATGAAAACACCTTTGGCGGTATCACCTCGTTTTTGCGCCGGACCTATACCAAGGATCTAACTGGCGTTGATCTGGCCGTCACCGGCGTTCCGTTTGACCAAGCGGTGACCAACCGGCCCGGCACGCGGCTGGGGCCAAGGGCGATCCGCGAGGCAAGCGCCTTGCAAGCGCCCGATGCGCCCTATGGTTGGGATATCGACCCGATGAGCGAGATGAACGTGGTGGATTACGGTGATCTGGCGTTTGATTATGCCAATATTCCGGCCTTTCCTGCGGCCTTGACCGCGCATATCACCGGAATACTGGATGCGGGCGCGGCCTCGCTTTGTCTTGGGGGGGATCACTATATTTCTTTCCCGATATTAAGGGCTTACGCGGCGAAGTTCGGGCCTATATCGCTGCTGCAATTCGATGCGCATACCGATACATGGGCCGATGATGACATGAGCCGCGTTGATCATGGTACGATGTTTTATAAGGCGGTGAAGGAAGGGCTGGTTGATCCGGCGCGCAGCGTTCAGGTCGGTATCCGCACCACCAACGAGGACACATTGGGTGTGAATATCATTGATGCGCGCGAGGTGCATTTGATTGGGCCAGAGGCCACCGCGAAGAAGATCAAAGCGATCCTTGGCGATCATCAAACCTACCTGACCTTTGATATTGATTGCCTTGATCCGGCCTATGCGCCCGGCACTGGCACGCCGGTCTGGGGCGGGCTGACATCGGCGCAGGCCTCAATCATTCTGCGTGATCTGGCGGGGATCAATATGGTTGGCGGTGACGTGGTCGAGGTGTCGCCGCCCTATGATACCACAGGGGCCACAGCGATTGCGGGGGCGCATGTGGCCACGGAATTGATGTGCATCTGGGCCTGGAACAAACGGGCGAACATGAGGGCACGCAAAGGAGGGACGTGATGACAAACCAACCGATTGGCGGTAACGCGCTGGCGCGGTTTTCGGGGCCGGGGACGTTTATGCGTCTGCCAACTGCCGAGAGCGCCGAGGGGCTGGATGTGGCCATCATTGGGGTGCCGATGGATCACGGCACCAGTTGGCGGTCCGGCACGCGGTTTGGCCCGAAGGAAATACGCTCCCAAAGTGCGATGATCCGGCCCTATAACATCCAGACGGGGGTAGCCCCGTTTGACAGTCTGAACTGTGCCGATCTGGGTGATGTTCCGATCAACACGTTCAATCTAAACGCAACTATTGACATTATATCAAAACATTACGATGAAATCCTAAAGCACGATGTGGTGCCGATGACGTTAGGAGGCGACCACACGCTGACCCTGCCGATCCTGCGGGCGATTGCCAAGAAACACGGCCCCGTCGGGCTGGTCCATATTGATGCCCATGCCGATGTATCGGACACCATGTTTGGCGAGCGCGAGGTGCACGGCACTGTGTTTCGCCGCGCCTACGAGGAGGGTCTGCTTGACCCGAGCCGTGTGTGGCAAGTGGGCCTGCGCGGCACCGGGTATAGTGCCGAAGACTTTGATGACCCGCTGGAGTGGGGCTTCAAGATGATTCTGGCGCAGGAAATCTGGCATAAATCCCTGAAACCCCTGGCCGAGCAAATCCGTAAAGAAATCGGCGAGGGGCCGGTTTATATCAGCTATGACATCGACAGCCTTGATCCGGCCTATGCGCCCGGAACCGGCACGCCGGAAATCGGCGGGCTGACCACGCCGCAAGCGATGGAGTTGATCCGTGGCCTGCGGGGTTTGGACATTGTCGGCTGTGACATGGTCGAGGTTTCGCCGCCCTATGACACCACGGGCAACACGGCGCTGACGGGGGCGAACCTGATGTTTGAAATGCTGTCGATCCTGCCGGGGGTAAATTACCGATGATTGGGAAATTTGCCATGAACACCCTTTGGATGCTGCTGATGATCGTGATTTCGGGGCTGATTTACGTCCGCACGGCCCCGCATGACAGCACCGCACTGCATGTGCCGCCGCCTATGGATGCCGCGCCCGACGGGCCTGTCATCAAGGCTAGTGGCGGGGTGTTTGTGCAGGTGTATGACGTGCCGCCAGCCGATATTCTAGAGACGTTCAACACCGTTGCACTGGCCACCAAACGCACCCGCATATTAGCGGGGAGCATCAATGAGGGGATGATCACCTATGTCACCCGCAGCCGTATCTTGGGGTTTCCCGATTACACCACAGTGCAAGCGGTGGCCGAGGGGCAGGGTAGCCGCGTAACCATCTATGCCCGCCTGCGGTTTGGCCAGTCAGATTTTGGAGTAAACAGCACCCGTGTACGCGGCTGGCTGGGCATCGTAAAGGCGCTGAATTAGGCTGGAAGATACACAGCCTTCTTTTTGTTCGCGCCACATCGGGCTGTTAAGTGACATTTCGCAGCGGGCGGTAAAACGGCGACCGCCTACGTCCAGGCAAATGCTCTGGCCCAACTCGACCCGTGATCCAGTCTGGTCGGTGCAAAAACATTCAATAACCTTGCCACCAGGCCCAACGACATCGGCGTGGGCAGGGGCGTACACAGTGGCGGCCAAAACAGCCGTGATTAGGGCAAGTTTTTTCATATGCGTATTATATCACAAATCCAACCCTTGACCAAATCACATCCTTTCGGCAAGACATGCCCATGGTTCCCTTAGAAAAACTTATGCAAATCACCCAGCGGTTCGAGTTTCTGGAAGCGCAGATGGCCCAAGGCGACGCTGGGGCCGATATCGCCACGCTGGCGCGTGAATATTCCGAGCTAAAGCCGGTGGTCGAGCAAGTGGTGGAATACCGCCAGTTGCTGGACGATCTGGAGGAGGCCGAAGCGATGCTGGCTGACCCCGAAATGAAGGAATTGGCCGAAGAAGAGCTGCCGACGTTGCGCGAGCGTCTGCCCGTGGTCGAGGACGCCTTGCAACTGGCCCTGTTGCCCAAAGACGCGGCCGACGCGCGTCCCGCGATGATCGAAATCCGGCCCGGGACGGGCGGGGACGAGGCAGCACTATTTGCCGGTGATCTGTTGCGAATGTATCAGCGCTATGCCGAAAATCAGGGATGGAAGTTCGAGATTATCTCGCAAAACATCACCGAACTGGGTGGCATCAAAGAGGTGATCGCGCATGTGGTGGGAGCAGGCGTGTTTGCCCGTTTGAAATACGAAAGCGGTGTGCATAGGGTGCAGCGTGTGCCAACAACGGAATCCGGTGGTCGGGTGCATACATCGGCGGCCACGGTGGCGGTTCTACCCGAAGCTGAAGACGTGGATATTACCATTGATGCCAACGACTTGCGCATTGATACCATGCGGGCCTCGGGGGCAGGCGGGCAGCACGTCAACACCACCGACAGTGCCGTGCGCATCCTGCATATCCCGACGGGAATCATCGTGGTCAGCGCCGAAAAATCCCAACACCGCAACCGCGAAATTGCCATGCAGGTGATGAAAACGCGGCTCTTTGATATTGAGCGCCAGCGGGTGGATGATGAACGTTCAGCTGATCGCAAAAGCCAAGTGGGATCGGGCGACCGGTCCGAGCGCATCCGCACCTATAACTTCCCCCAAGGGCGTGTATCGGATCACCGCATTAACCTGACCCTATATAAGCTGGATCAAGTGATGCAGGGCGATCTGGACGAGCTGATTGACGCGCTGACAGCCGACGCGCAGGCCACATTGCTGGCCGAGATGGAGACATGACGGCGAACGAGGCCCTTGTTGCCGCGATTCAGGCCCTTAACGCCGCCGATGTTCCTGACGGTGCCAATGATGCCCGTATCCTGATGGCCCATGCATTGGGCATTGATCGCGCTACGTTGACGCTGGTTTTGGGCGATGATGTAGCGAATGACGCGATGATCAGGTTTTCCATGGCGATAGACGAGCGTTGCGCGCGCAAACCCGTTTCACATATCATTGGAACCCGCGAATTTTACGGGCGCAATTTTATTGTCACGGCCGACGTGCTGGATCCGCGCCCTGACACTGAATTGCTGGTGGAAACAACGCTGGCGTCAGAGTTCGAAACTGTTCTGGACCTTGGCACCGGATCGGGCTGTATCCTGCTTTCGCTGCTGGCCGAAAATGAATCGGCCACGGGGCAGGGCACCGATACCAGCCCCGCCGCCCTGAACATCGCCGAACAAAACGCCACACGGCTGGGGCTGGAAAAACGTAGCCGTTTTCATCGCTCGGACTGGTTTGGCAATATTGAAGGGCAGTTTGATGTGATCGTGTCGAACCCGCCTTATATTACTGCCGCAGAAATGCCCGCCCTTTCCCCCGAAGTTCGGAACTGGGAGCCATTGATTGCGTTGACACCTGGTGGTGACGGGCTTGATGCGTATCGCGTCATCACGGCACAAGCGATGCTGCATCTTAACCCAAACGGTCGCTTGGTCGTCGAGATTGGCCATCAGCAGGCCGCCGATGTCCAAGCCTTGTTTGGCGCTGCAGGATTTGATGGAATCATCTGTTTGCAGGATATGAACGGGCGCAATCGGGTGGTTTTGGGCAACAAAGCGTGATTTTATAGTCATATTGCCCTGATATACGGCAAAAATACACCTGTTCTGGCTGTGTTTGTTAATTTTTACTTGTCAGCACCCTGTTAGAATTGTTACGCAAGACCACGCAACGACAAGGAATTGAGTCTGCTCCTTTGTTGCAAGTAACCATAAATCGTATAGGTCCGGTTTGAATAACCCCACGCAAGAGGCGCGGCAGAGATCATAAGCGAATTAGCCCATATATGGCTGGATACAATTAAACCATGAGATCATCCAAATCACGTTCGCGGGGCAATAAAAACCGCAGTCGCCAAAGCCACGGCAACAACCAGAACCGAGTCTTTGACAGTTCCGGTCCCGAAGGTAAAGTCCGCGGCACGCCGCAACAGATCATTGAAAAATACAACCAGTTGGCGCGCGACGCGCAGCTGGGCGATGATCGTGTGGCGGTGGAAAACTTCCAACAACATGCGGAACATTACACACGGATGCTAGCCGAGGCCATGCGCGAGGCCGATGCCAAGCGCGAGCAGCAAGAAGCGCAAAACCGTGATCGCCAGCAACAGCGCGATAGCGAGCGTCAGGAACGCGATACGGCACGGGCGGAACGGGATTCAGAGCGTCAGACCAATCAGACCAATCAGGGGGGCGATAAACTGGTCGACCCAGCCTCGGCCCCGCAACCGGATATGGCCGCTGTGGAAACAGGTTCTGACAACGGGCTGGTGGACACCCCCGAGAGCAAACCGGCCCCGCGCAAACGCACCCGCAAGCCCAAATCAAATCCGCTGCAAGAGGCCGACAAGCCTGAAACGCCGGAAGCCGCCGAATAGCGAACACCATAAAGCCCCGCCAAAGTTGCGGGGCTTTATTTTGCCACCTCGCGGGCCAGCGCACAAAACGCCTCGATTGATACTTGTTCGGCCCGCTCGGTCGGTTTGATCCCCGCAGCCACCAGATGCGCCTCGATGTCTGGTGTGATCCCCTTCAAGGATGATCGCAGCATTTTGCGCCGCTGGTTAAATCCGGCGGCCACCACGCGGCTTAACACCTTTGCATCGGCCTCAAAGCGCGGGTGTTCCAAGCGTTGTAAATGCACCACTGCCGAATGCACCTTTGGCGGTGGCGTGAATGCCTCGGGGGGCAGTGTCATCACCATGCGCGCATCGCAACGCCATTGCGACAGGATCGCCAGCCGCCCATAGGCCTTGCTGCTCGGCTGTGCCACAATCCGCAGCGCCACCTCTTTTTGAAACATCAACGTCAGGCTGTCCCAATAGGGTGGCCATTGATCAGGCGTTAACCAGCGCACCAACAGCTCGGTCCCCACATTATAGGGCAGGTTGGCCACCACCCGAATGGGCGGCGTCAGGTGTTGCAACACATCCAGCTCCAGCGCATCCGCATTGATCACCTGCAAACGGTCTGGATAGGCGGCTTCAATCTCGGCCAATGCCGGCAAACACCGCGCATCCTTCTCCACCGCCAGAATGCGCCGTGCCCCCTCGGCCAGCAATCCACGGGTCAAACCACCAGGGCCCGGGCCGATTTCCAGCACATCACACCCCGACAAATCCCCCGCCTGACGGGCAATCTTGGCGGTCAGGTTCAGGTCCAGCAAAAAATTCTGCCCCAGCGCCTTTTTCGGCTGCAAATCATGGGCCGTGATCACCTCGCGCAGGGGCGGCAAGCTATCGATCATCTGTCCCTCCCATCATTGTTCCATACAGCAATTTGCATTCACCTGAATCAGAATTCACCCCAAGTGTGGGCGAATTCTGATGCTTAATTCCATCATTAAATGCAAAACGCTGGAAATATCCCCCGCGCCGCAGGCATAAAATCCCTTTCATCCCGCCGCCCGCGCACAGACCATCCGATCCGCCATCTTCAACGCCTCGATCAAACTGGTCGGCAGCGCAACCCCGCACCCCGCAATGTCAAACGCCGTGCCATGATCGGGCGAGGTGCGAATAAACGGCAAGCCCAGCGTCACATTCACCCCGCGATCAAAATCCAGCGTTTTGATCGGGATCAGGGCCTGATCGTGATACATGCAAATCGCCACATCATAACCCTTGCGGGCGCGGGCGTGGAACATGGTGTCAGCGGGCAGCGGGCCGGTTATCTCGATGCCCTCACCGCGCAATTGCTCCAGCACAGGCGCAATCATCTCGATTTCCTCAGCCCCCATTGCCCCGCCTTCACCAGCATGCGGGTTGATCCCAGCCACAGCTATGCGCGGTGTCTCCACCCCGAAATCGCGCTTTAGCGCCGCATGGGTGACCCGGATATTGTCGGCCAACAGGTCAGGCGTCAAGGCGGATGGCACGTCAGCCAGCGCAATGTGAATGGTCACCGGAACCACCCGCAATTGCTCACAAGCCAGCATCATCACCACACGGTCAACACTGGCCAGATGCGCCAGAAATTCGGTATGCCCCGGAAAGGCAAAACCGGCGCCATCTTTTAGCGCCTTCTTGTGGATCGGCCCCGTGCACAGCGCCGAAGCTGCACCCGATTGCACCAGTTCAACACCGCGTGCAATCACATCAATCACCCCTTGGGCGTTTTCGGGAACAGGCTGGCCTGCAACCGAATCCGCAGCAAAACGGTGTGGCAGCAAGGGCAATCCATGCCGAGCCGCGCCCGCGGTCTCGGCTGGGTCGGCAATTTTAATTGCCGAAACCCCCTGTGGTAAATGCCGCGCGTCACCAATCAGGAAAAACGGTAAATCCGCACCCAGTTCCTGCCACGCCTTATAGGCCAGCTCGGGCCCAACCCCCGCAGGCTCGCCGCAGGTCAGCGCAATCGGTGCGCGGCTCATGGGTATACGATGGTGGCGTCGGCTTTCAATTCGGACAGATAGCCATTGGCGTATGATTCCAGACGCTGATTGAACAATTGCGCCCGCACATCTTCGCGCGACACATCCTCGCCCAGTTCCGCCGTGCGCCCGCACAGCATCAACAGCATCAGCGTTTCGCCGTTGGACCGCGTCAGGTTGGTCGATACTTCGCCAGGATCCAGTTTGGCCAACTCGATCGCCACGTCTTGTGGCACATCGGCAATCGGCAGGGTGTCGATATCCAGCCGCTCTTCCGGCTGGCCTTTGGCGATGCCATAAAGATCATCACAGGAATCAACCCGCCCTTTGATACGCGCGGCCTCTTTCAGGGCCGCATCGCTGCGCCCACCCGGAATGTAGTAGGCGGCATATTCCAGCGATACATCGACTGCCTCGGTGGCCTCGGTTTCCTCGATGCCGCGCAACTGGAACAGGACAATGCCGTTGGTGATCGAAATAGGGGCTGTCACCTGACCGGGGCTAAGCACCAGTATCTGGCTGCGGATTTGTGGTGGCAGATTGGACAGCGGCATCCAGTCCAGCCGCCCGCCACGTCCGCGTGTACCGGAGGCCGAATGCCTGCGGGCCTGTGCGGAAAAGGCGGCTGTCGATGTCAATTTACTGATCGTATTTGCGCGCTGTTGGCTTTGGGCGGTTGCTTGTGGGTTCTGCGCGGGCAGGATGATTTCGCTGAGCAACACCCGTAAGCCGCCTTTGCCCGATGTCAGGGCAAGTGCGCGGTCCACTTCGGCTTCGGTGATTTGCGCACGGGGGCCAAAACGGGCCCGCACCAACTCGCGCCAGGCCAGCCCCGATTTCACGAAATCACGAAAACTTTCCTGCGCCACGCCGCCACCGGCAATGGCTTTGGTGAAATCCTCGACACTCAGGTTTGCCCGCGCGGCGAATTCTTCCATGCCGATCAGAACCTGATCATCGGTCAGGTTGATCCCCGCCGCAACGGCTGCGGCCAGTTGCAGACGTTCGTTAACCAATGCTTTGAGCGCTTCTTCTTGCGGATCCCCGGGCGAGCGCAGCAGGGTCAGAAACTTGGCCCGCTGATCGACTTCAAAATTGGTGACAGCCTGTTCATTCACCTTTGCAGCAGGGGCGAACATGTTTTGTGCCTGCGCCGTTGCGCTCAGGGCAACAAAGGTCAGACAAAGGGTCAAAAAGCGCATCATGGTCATATCTGTCGTGCTTCCTAATTATATTTATGGCAACTGCGGGCCGTTCCACGCCCAGACCCGTTAGAGCCAAATCCGGTGAGCGATACGGTCAACCCGAAGTCGGTTGTCGGGGTCAGACTACCCGATGAGGTAAAGCGACGCGAGAGGGAAAGATCAACCTTCACACATTCATTGCGATATTGTAGCCCGACGCCTGCGTGGGCGGCATCGCCTGCGATGAAATCATAGCGCCAGTCCACCTTGCCGGTCCAGTTCGGGTTGATCTGATAGGCCGCGTCAAAGGTCCATTCGGAGGTTTCGATCGGGCGGTCCTCATAGGGTTCGGCCTCCATCCAGATATAGCTGGAGCCAAGGCCGATCTGGTCGGTTTTCCAGGTCAGGCGGGTTTCATTCTTGGCAAAATCAAAACCGCTATCAAAGATCGCCCGATTGGTCAGGGTCAAGTTGTTGGGCAATTTCAACTGGAACGCCGTCAACCAGTCCGAATCCGTGCCCGAAAGGCCGGTGCTGGTTTGAAACTGTCCCAGATCCTCGGCCCTGAAAATACGCCCGACCGTTAGGCCCAATGACCATCCCTTTGGGTCATACCGCGTCCATGTCACCCCGACATTGGCCCGCAAGCCACGCTCGTATCTGTCAGCACCGGGGAAGCGGGACAGCGAAAACAGGTTGCCCTCGTCAAATTCAACCAGACGGCTGTCTTCGTCCGGCACGTTTGCGGCAGTTTCGTCGCTCCAGACCAGTTGCACCACAGGTTCCAGCACATGCGAAACCCCTGTGGGGGTGGTTTTGACAAAGGGCCAGCGCAATTCGACCGCAGCAGCGGGGGTGAAATGGCTGCCGTTCAATTCGCCTGGTAAACCCTGTTCGATATTGTAGTAATCCACGTTCAGCTCGCCCAGAACACTGGCAATCATGCCGTTGCGTAGGGTCCAGCCCCGCCGCCAGTCCAGCCGCAGGCTGGCGCGGGCCAGATCGCGGCCACTGTCGCCCGCAAGGGTCGAGGAACGGTAATGGCTGTGGGCATCAAACTGCAGGCTGGCGTCCCCGCCCAGCAGGGCCGGTTCAAACCGTTGATGATAGGTTACGTTGCCAACCACGGTCGGCTGGGTGTCGTTGTCTTCGGTACTCCGCAGCGAATGATAGTAGATCAATTCGACCGCCACCAGTTTATCACGCTGTGCCCGATGAATGCCAATCGCGCTGTCCAGCCTGTCCTTTGAGGAATAACCATAGTCCAGCAGGTAATCCCGATCTGACGTTAGTTCGACATCAAAGGTCAGCACATAGTCGCGCGGCAGATCAAACCGTCCTTCGCCAAAGAAATAACCGCGGTCCCGTCCCGGGCGGATATCATCATGGCTGAACGCGCTTTCAAACGAGATATCGCCAGTGCGAAAGGCACGGCGAAAGCTCAGTTCGACCGTATCGGTCTTTGTGCTGATAAAGGGCGTGAGCGTAACATCCGCATGATCCCCCAGTTTGATGAAATAGGGCAGCTTTAGCCCCCAGCCCAGTTTCGAGGAACTCTTGAGGTTCGGCACCAGAAATCCGGTGGCGCGTTTCAGGGTTGGGTCGGGCAGGCGCAGGCGCGGCAGATAAAAGATCGGGATATCCAGCACCCGCAACACCGCGTCATCGAAATACAGCTGGCGCTCTTCTTGGTCGTGAATAATCCGGCGCGCCCTGATTTGCCACAACGGCACAGGGTTGTTGGCGCAAACCTGACAACTGGACACCACGGTTTTATAGAGCTGGGTATAGCGCCCGTTGACGCGGTGGATTTCGACGGCGGCCAGTTGCAACTGCTGGTTCAGCACCATGCGGGCGCTGCGCAGAATACCGTTTTGCAAGTCCGAAGCCAGTTCGGCGCTGCTGGCCAGCACGATGATGTCGTCGCCCTCGATCAGGGTGATTGGCCCATCCATCTGCATACTGCCGTCCGCTGCGGAATAGATGATCCGCGTGGCTTTGATCCGTGTGGTGCCGTTCAAAATCTCGACATGCCCTTCGGCGGTCAGGGTGTCATTGCCGTCAATCCAGACCTTGTCGGCAACCAGCGTGGCCAGGTTCGCGCTTTGGGCTGACGCGGGCGAAGGGCCAAAGGTCAGGGCCGCCAGCAAGATCAGGACAATCGCGCGCAACATTATCCGTCCTCCAGATGCAGGATCAGCGCCAGCGCCAGCAGGATTGCGGCCAGCGGCGGGCTCCAGGCGGCGACATAAACCGGCAGTTGGCCGTTTTCGCCCAGTACTTGTGCAAAGTTGCGAATAAAAAACAGGGCAAACCCCATCAAAACAGCGGCCAGCACCATCGGGCCGGTGCCGCCAAAACGGGTGTGACGCATGGTAAATCCGGCTCCGATCAGCACCATCGCCACCAACAACAGCGGCAAGGCCAGTTCGGTTTGAAACCAGACACGGTGCTGGCGGGCCGAAAATCCAGCGGCATCAAGGCGGGTAATGAAATCGGGCAAATCCCAGATGGCAATCGAACTGGGGGTGCCAAAACTGTCGCGGATCTGCTCGCGGGTCAGATCACTGGCCACCCGTAATGTCGCAAATTGTTGTGCGTCGCGCTCTGGATTGGCGCTGCCCAGCAGGTGCCATTTTTTGGCCTCTGTCAGCACCCATGCGCCGTCAGTCAATTCGGCCGATGTGGCCAATATCCGGCTTAGGGGGGTGCCGCTGGAGGTAAAGCTGAAAAAGCTGACATCGACCAGTTTGGTGCCATCCAGATTTGATCCCTGTGCCCGGATCACGGTTTGGCCATCGCTATTGCCTTGGCGCAACCACAACCCTTCTTGTGAAATGGACAGCACACTTTCGGTGCCGCTGGCGTATCGGCTGGCGACGAGCTCGTATTGTTTGGATGTGGCCGCGACAAGCGGGTTGAAAACAGTCACCGCCAACAGACCCAACACCAGTGCAACAACCATCGGTGCGATCAGGCTTTTCATGCCGGACCGCCCCGAGGCGCGGGTGATCACCAGTTCTGAACTGCGGGCCAGTCCAAGGAACAGCGCCAATGTGGCCAGTAGCATGATCAGCGGCAGGATCGGATACATCTGCGAGGGTAGATGTAGAAGTGTCAATTTCATGACTTCGGCAAAGCCGACCGCATCATTGTCAAAGCCGCTGACCTGCTCGACCACCTCGATCATCATAACAATGCCAAGGAACACACCGAACACGGCGGCAAATGATTTCAAAAACCGGCGGGCAAAGTAGCGATAGAGGATCATGCCGCCCTCCTGTTGCGCATGAACATACGCGCAATCCAGCCCGGGCGTTCCGATAGCCACAGTAACACAGCGGCAACAAGCATCCCTGCCACCACGGGCACATAGACCAGCGCCCAAAGGTTTTCATTGGTGCTGGCGTATCCGATCATCGTGCTGTCCAGCGCTTTGATCAAAATCAGCAGCACAATCGCCGATATGATCTGGCGAGTCACCCCGAAACGGCTAAAGCTGCCGACAAGCAGGGCGGAAAACCCGATCAATGCAGTGACAACGGCCAACAGGGGTTGGGCAAACCGTTCATGCCCTTCATAGAGCATCCTTGCGCGGGTTCCGCCGGTTTCTTGCATTAGGGCAGGTGTTGGCGACAACAATTCGAACGTTGACAGCTCGCGGATTGAACGCCCATCACGTTTTCCAATGCTGATCAGCGCCCCGATGTCATAGGAAAAATCGGAAAAACTGGTGGTGAACAGCCGCTTGCCATTGCTGCCCAGCGTTTGCACCATACCGTCAAACATAACCAGCTTCGGGCCGCTTTCATCGCGCACCAAAAAGGCATTTTTGGCAGTATAGGTCACTTGGGCGTCTGGGTTGCGGGTGTCGGACATAAAGATATCCAACAACTCGCCCTCGGGGCTGATGTCGCGGATGTAAAAGGTCATGCCGTCAGCCGGATGCAGGAATGTGCCCTCGGTCAGGAACCTCGCGGTGATGTTTTCCGATATTTCGGCGCTGCGTTCGGCCAGAAGGCGCGAAGATACGGGCACAAGTATGTGGGACAGGATGCCGGTCAGCAATGCCACGATCAACCCGAACACCAGAACCGGCCGCGCCAGTCGAAAGCCGCTAAAGCCCATCGATTGCACCACCACCAGTTCGCTTTCCGAACTCAGCCGGTTGGTGGCGTAGACCGAGGCGGCAAACGCGGCGATCGGCAGCACCACGCGAATGACATTGGGCAGAGTCAGGGCGGTAAATTCCAGAAAAACGGTGGCAGATTGCCCGTCTGCAATCAGTTGGTCAAACAGCCGCACCGCCTGGTTGATCCAATAGACCATCACCAGAACAAGGGCAAAAAAGCCGAAAAACACCATCAGTTGCGACAGTAAATATCTGTCGAATCTGGCCACGCGTTATATCCCCCCCGAGTGTCTTTAAATGCGTTTACAATTACGCCTAACCTAGCCGATAAAAACACGGGGTTAAACTGCTATCTGGCGTTTGGGCGCATCAAAGGCTAGGTATGGCAAAACCCCGCCTTAACGGGCAAAACAGGAGAGCGCCATGACCACCCCCCGCCAGATAGAATTCAAAGAGATCGACCTTGATATTATTGCCGCGGCAACGGGCCGGATTGTGGTGTTTCTGGGGGTCGAGGGGCAGTTGGATACATGCGCCCGACGGGTGAACCGGCTGTGCAAAGGCGCGTTAAAACGGTTCGCTGAATCCGAGGCGTTTGAAGCAATGAAAGTGTCCGAGGCGCGTGATCTGGCATTTCCTGCGGGGATGGCGTGTGATGCGGTTCAGGTGATTAAGTTGAAACGCCGGCCCAAAGCCGATGAGGCCCGCAAGGCCGGTGCTGCCATTGCCAAGGCCGCGGGCACCGCGGATTTACACATTCTGGCGGGCAATCTGGCGCAAGTGGCCGAGGTCTCGTTGGGGCTGGCGCTGCGCGGCTATGATTTCAGTTGCCATAAATCGAAAGAGGCCGATGTGATGGGCGGCGCGGTTTTTATGGTGACCAAACCCGAAGAAGTAGCGGCCCTTGCTGGTCCAATGGCAGCCGTGGCCGAGGGTGTATTTTTCACCCGCGATCTGGTGAACGAGCCTGCCAACATCCTGACAACAGACGATTTTGCCGCACGATTGGCCGCGATGCACGAACTGGGCCTCGAGGTCGAAATCCTTGAGGAGGACGAGCTGGAAAAGCTGGGCATGGGCGCTTTGCTGTCGGTCGGCCAAGGCTCGCGCAGCCCCTCAAAAGTGGTGGTAATGCAGTGGAATGGCGGCAAATCCGGCGAGGCCCCGCTGGCGCTGGTTGGCAAGGGCGTGGTGTTTGACACTGGCGGCATATCGTTGAAACCGGCGGCTGGCATGGAAGATATGACCATGGACATGGGCGGCGCTGGCGTGGTGGCGGGCGTGATGAGGACGTTGGCGATGCGCAAGTCCAAGGCGAATGTCGTGGGGTTGGTCGGGCTGGTTGAAAACATGCCAGATGGCGCGGCAACGCGGCCGGGCGACGTGGTGCGCTCGATGAAGGGCGACACCATCGAGGTGATCAACACGGACGCCGAAGGGCGTTTGGTGCTGGCCGATGTGCTGTGGTATGCGCAGGAGCGGTTCAAACCCACAGGTGTGATCAATCTGGCCACCCTGACGGGGGCGGTTATCATTGGCCTTGGCCATGACAATGCGGGCGTGTTTTCCAACGACAACACCCTGTGCAATGCGTTTCTGAAGGCCGCTAAAACCGAGGGCGAGGGCGCGTGGCGTCTGCCGCTGGACGCAAGCTATGACAAGCTGATAGATTCCCGCATTGCCGATATGAAAAATACAGGCGGGCGGCCCGCCGGATCAATCACTGCGGCCAAATTCCTGCAACGCTTTGTGCTCGATGAAATGCCTTGGATCCATCTGGATATCGCCGGCACCGCATTGCTGAAAACCGAATCCACCCTTGCGCCCAAAGGGGCAACTGGCTGGGGCGTGATGGCGCTGGACCGTCTGATCCGCGACATGCAGGAAGTCTGATGGGCGCTGCCTATTTCTACCACCTGACCCGCGCCCCGCTGGAAGCGGTGCTGCCGATGCTGCTGGAGAAATCCATCGGCGCCGGTTGGCGGGTTATGGTGCGAGGAACGGATGATAACCGTTTAAAATGGCTGGATAAAAAGCTGTGGCTGGGGCGTGATGACGGGTTCTTGCCGCATGGATTGGCGGGGGGTGACCATGATGCGGCACAGCCGATTTTACTGACCACAGAAGTCAGCACCAAAACCACCACCGCCAATGATGCGACCTGTGTTCTGGCCATCGACGGGGCAGATGTATCCGTTGAGGAAGTCAATGAAATGGAGCGGGTCAGCATTTTATTTGATGGCAATGACGAAGCTGCCCTGACCCGTGCCCGTGAACAATGGAAAGCCCTGACAGAAGCGGGATGTTCCGCCCAGTACTGGTCACAAGAAAGCGGCAACTGGGAAAAGAAAGCCGAACGCTAATCTCTTCTTCTTGCCCTAAATACCTCCCGCACGGAGCGCATAGAATCTCTAACGACGCAGCACCATCTTGCCGCCGCCGATCTCGATCTTGCTGTAGCGCTGCAAATAGGTCATCCCTAACAGCGATGTGTCCATTTCCCCCTCATTCACCGAGGCCCCAACAGACAGGTCGACAATCTCGCCCAAGCGCACGTTTTGCAACCGGACCCGCGCCGTGCGGACTTCGCCATTGGCGGTGTTGGCGATGTCACCAAAGAACAGGTTTTCAACATCGATCCCGATCCGCAGCGCATCGGCCTTGGTCAGCACCACATCGGACGCCCCCGTGTCGATGACAAATTCCACGTCTGTTCCGTCGATATCCAGCGTTAGGTAATAATGCCCATCCCCTGACCTGGGCACTTCAACCGTTGCCATCCCGTCGATATAGGACTGGCTGGGTGCAACATTATCGCGGATGTCCGACCACAGCCCGATCGCCGCAATCACCCCGACAAAGATCAGCGCCCAAACGGCGGCCTGTTGCGCGGTTTTACCCAGGTTCTTGCGATTGTCGACAAAGAACCATCCGGCAATGACGCTGCCCAGCAGGACAAGATAGATCAACTGTGCAAGGTTATCTGAATTCATCTTGGCCCCTTTCGTTGCTCTAGATATAGGCACGAATAGCCTATCCGCCAAGCCAGTTGATCGCGGTGATGCCATCAATCACGAATTGCACTGATAGGGCCGCCAAAAGCATCCCCAACAAACGACTAACTACATTGGTGCCGGTATCGCCTAACACACGTTCCAGCAGGTTTGCTGACAGGAAAAACAGCATGACCAGCAGCAATACGGCCAGCAAAACCAGCATTATGGCACCAACAGCAGCCCAATCGTCGCCAGCTTGTCCGGTTAACAGGATGATTGTTGCGATGGAACCGGGGCCAGCGATCAGCGGGGTGGCCAGCGGAAACACCGAAGGGTCGTTTTCAGAATTGGCTTGGCCTTTGCGCCGTTTGGTGCGCCGCTCAAACAACATGTCCAGCGCCGTTAGAAACAGCAAAATGCCGCCTGCAATGCGAAAGGCGGGCATTGAAATGCCAGCAAACCCCAACACCGCCTCGCCAAACAACCCGAACAGCACCAGCAAACCACCAGCAATGACGGTGGCGCGAATGGCGATGCCGCGCCTGTGGGCGGCGTCCTCGCCTTTGGTCAGGGCCACGAACAGCGGTGCCAACCCGATTGGGTCGATGATCACAAACAAGGTGATAAAAGCAGTTATGATGGCGGCTTGGTCCACGCGCTACTTCTGGGCCTTTTCCAGTTTTTCCAACGCTTTCATCCACATTTCATCGGCACGGTCCAGCGCGTTCATCACCTCGGAATACTTGCGCTGCCATGGTTCGGCCCTGTTGCCTGCGTCCTCGTCATACAGCGCCGGATCGGCCAGCTTCTTCGCCAGCTTATCGCGCATTTCGTTCAATTTCCCGACCCGTTCCTCGCATTTACGCACGTCAGCCCGCATGGCAAGGAGTTGGTCACGCGAGGCTTTTTTCGGCGCGGCTTTGGCTTTCTTCGGCTTGGCGGGGGCGTCTTTGGTCAGCAGGTCCTTGCGGTAAGCCTGCAAATCCTCTTCCCACACTGAAACGCCGCCATCTTTCACCAACCACAACCGGTCCGCCACCATAGACAGCAAGTGCATGTCGTGGCTGATCAGGATCACCGCACCAGAATAGGCGGTCAACGCCTCGACCAGTGCCTCGCGGCTTTCGATATCAAGGTGGTTGGTTGGCTCATCGAGAATCAACAAATGTGGCGCGGGCAGAGTGGCCAGCAACAGTGACAACCGTGCTTTTTGCCCGCCTGATAAGCGCCCGACTTCGGTTTCCGCCTGATCTGCGCCCAGACCAAAGCCCGCCAATCGCGCCCGCAGTTTGGCCTGACCCTCGTTCGGGCGCTCACGGAATAGGTGCTGTAAAGGCGTTTCATCGATGTATAGCTCGTCAACCTGATGCTGGGCAAAGAACCCGATGCGCAGTTTGCGCGAGGTGGTCATTTGGCCTGACATTGGTTTAAGCCTGTCTGATAACAGCTTGGCTAACGTCGATTTTCCCTGACCGTTCTTACCCAGTAGCGCGATCCGGTCATCCTGATCAATCCGTAGGTTCAGGTTCTTTAGAACGGCTTTGTCGTCATATCCGACAGACACACCTTCGCAGGAAATAATCGGCGGTGACAGCTCCTCGGGCTCGGGAAAGCTGAACACCGTGCGCGCTGCATCTTCGGGCGCGCGGATGGTCTCCATTTTTTCCAGCATTTTTACACGGCTTTGCGCCTGTTTCGCCTTTGAGGCTTTGGCCTTGAAGCGGTCCACAAAGCTTTGCAAGTGGGCGCGGTGCAGTTCCTGTTTCTTGGCCGCTGCCGCCTGCACTTCGCGTTGGGCTTTGCGTTGGCGCACGAATTGATCGTAGGGGCCGGAATAGAGCGTAAGGGATTTGTTCTCCAGATGCAGGATCGCCCCGACCGCGCGGTTCAACAACTCGCGGTCGTGCGAAATGATCAGCACGGTGTGCGGGTATTTCACCAGATACGCCTCAAGCCAGAGCGAGCCCTCTAAATCGAGATAGTTGGTCGGCTCATCCAGTAGCAGGTAATCCGGTTCGCTAAACAGCACAGCCGCCAGCGCCACCCGCATCCGCCACCCGCCGGAAAAGGCGGAACAGGGCATCCTTTGCTCGTCCCGATCAAACCCCAGCCCTTTTAGGATGCTTGAGGCGCGGGCCTCGGCGGAATAAGCGTCAATATCGGCAAGGCGGGTGTGGATTTCGGCAATCCGGTGCGCGTCGGTCGCGGTTTCGGATTCGGTCATCAAAGCGGCGCGTTCGGTATCGGCGGCCAGAACCGTGTCTATCAACGACACTTCGTTGCCTGGCACTTCCTGACTGACGCCGCCAATGCGGGCCCGCGCGGGCAGAGTGATGGTGCCGGTTTCCGACGGGATATCACCGCGGATCAGGTTAAACAGTGTGGTTTTACCTGCCCCATTGCGTCCAATCAGGCCCACCTTGTGGCCTGTCGGGATGGTGGCGCTGGCGCCTTCAAACAGGGGCTTGCCCTGAATGGCGAAATTCAGATCATTGATGCGTAACATGACGCGCGGTTTGGCCTATGACGCGGGTAAGGTCAATCGCTGCTTTTCAAGGCGTAATTGACGTGTTAGCAGGGCGGCGAAATTATCACGGGGCGGGCAGGGTGCCTGCCGCATTTAGGAAAGAAACCACCATGGCCATTCAGCGCACATTTTCGATCATCAAACCAGACGCCACCAAACGCAACCTGACCGGCGCAATCGTCGCCAAATTCGAGGCTGCCGGCCTGCGGATTGTTGCCTCCAAACGTATCCAGTTGACGCTGGCACAAGCACAAGCGTTCTACGGTGTGCATTCCGAACGTCCGTTCTTTGGTGAATTATGTGACTTCATGATTTCCGAGCCGATCGTTGTGCAGGTTCTGGAAGGCGAAGACGCGATTGCGAAAAACCGCGAAGTGATGGGCGCAACCAATCCGGCCGATGCCGATGCGGGTACCATCCGCAAAGAATTCGCACTGTCGATTGGTGAAAATTCGGTTCACGGATCAGATGCGCCGGAAACAGCCGCAGAAGAGATCGCGTTTTTCTTCTCGGGCCTTGAGTTGGTCGGCTAGAAGGATTTTTTAAAAAAATCCTAATAAAATTATTTCAAATAATTTTAGCCGCGCTTGCGCTCAATAACACCGATCATATCAAGGGCCGCTTCCAGTTCGGAGCGGCCTTTGTCATGCCCGCTGTTCTTTAATGCATCAAACCGCGCCCGCAATGCGGTTTTCTCATCTCCCTGACAATCATTCCAAGGACGCCCTTGCAGGCCCATGACCATAGCGTAGTAAGCAATAAAATGGGGTTTGGAGCCGGATTGCAGTAGTTTGCGATAGGCAGCATCGGGGCCAAGGGTGCGTAACTGCTCTGCCGTATGAATGCCCGCGCGCGCATAAACAGCGTCAGAGGCGGGGCCTAGGTTGCGGATTGTGGATACGGGACCGGACATAGGCCAAAGCCTAGCGGGTGCGCCGTGATTCGCAATCCGTGATTAGAAGCTGGCCCAATCGGTGATCGTATAGGGGGCGGATTTTGCATCGGCTTTGGGTGCCGGTGCGGTTTGCTGATCGTTCAGACGACGTGCCACATAACCGATTTTGCGCACCGGTTGCTGCTGCGCATCTGCTGCCTGCTCTTCTTTTGGCTGATAACGTGCCATTGCTCTGCTCCAGTTCTGGGCCATCTGGCCCGGTTGCCTTGGTGGTCCTCCTAGACACCTCGTTGCTCGGGTGTCCTTGGATAAGAGGGGATCACGTCACTGTGCGGATTCGTAGGGGGGAATGGGGCAAGAATATGGCAGGCTTGTGGATGAATCGCATCACCCCACAGCATGTTGTATGCTGCGGGGTGTTTGTAAAATTTGTTTAATTATTTTCAGGCGGCTGTGGGATTTATGCCGCAACCAGTTCGGCCAGACCGTATGCGCCCTCTTTGGCGGCGATTGGGGCAGCGTCAGTCACCTCGCGCAGCCGGTTGGCAAAGGCCAGACGCCAGTCAACGTCATCAGCCCCCAGCAATTCGGCCACGGCCACATCGCGGGTCCATGCGTCACATGAAGTTAGGTAAACCGTGTCGCCATCAGTAACGTCTTTGGCGGCGATCACTATAGGGGTTGCTGAATTTGTCATCGGGGCTCTCCTGATAAATGTCGTTGTGCTTGCCTGCTATAATAGAATAATATCCCGACATGTAGCTAGCTATGTGGATGAATAAGGGCGTATGCCATGTATCCTCATCCATAACCGGAACGCATGTTCTAAATGACAAAGGAAAAGAGAATGGTGGCACGAATAGACGGGCTGGACCGGAAAATCCTTGCACAGCTGCAAGAGGATGCTTCGCTGTCATTAGACGAAATAGCCCGCAAGGTCGGGTCCTCAAAGACGCCGGTCTGGAACAGGATTCGCAAATTAAAAGCCTCGGGCGTGATCGGACGCCAAACGGTTCTGCTGGACCCACAGGCGCTGGGGCTAGAGGCGTGTTTTTTCGTGCTGGTGCGCACCAGCGAGCATGATGCGGGGTGGCAGGCGCGGTTTTTGACTACATTACAAGCGCGCGCGGAAGTGATGGAGGCGCACCGGCTGGCGGGGGATATTGATTATATTCTGAAGGTGCGGGTGAAAAACGCCAAAGCGTATGACACGTTTTATCAGGCGCTGATTGCCGAGGTGAAGATTTTCAACGTCACGGCGCTATTGTCGATGGAAGAGATCAAATCGACGACGGTGTTGCCCGTAGATGTAGAAGAGTAGGTATTTAGGAAAAGAAGAAGGAGGGACGGCCCGCTGACCTTTTAAGGTTAGGTGGGGTTTGCCAGAGGGGAATTCTGGCTCCGACGGTAGGGATCGAACCTACGACCAATTGATTAACAGCCGCGTCAGAGCCATTTCGCCGCATTTCTCTGAACTTCGCCTACCAATCATAAATGCTTGAAAAACAACATTTATTCTTGACGGAGCGCACGCTCATGACTCATCACTAACGCTAGAATTCGCTGCCCACTGCTTCCGTAGTGCTTCCGTAAATATCGGGCTGTCGAAAATGGAAAGGTGAGGTTCATGTTATGTTCAAGCTGACAAAACGCACGGTCGAGGGGCTGGAAAAGAAAGAAAACGACTACTTTGTTTGGGACCGTGATATTTCCGGTTTCGGCGTTCGGGTGTTTGCATCGGGGCGCAAATCCTATCTTGTGCAATATCGGGCAGGGGGGCGGACAAGGCGTCGTTCAATCGGGCAACATGGCGTGTTGACGGCAGACGAAGCGCGGAACGAGGCCCGCAAGCTGTTGGGTGACGTAGCGCGCGGTGGAAATCCGGCAGAAGAGCGGCAACGCGATTTGCTCGCGCCGACTATCGCCTCTCTTTGTGACCGCTTCCTAAGCGAATATGCCGCGCATCATTGCAAGCCCAGCACCCGCAAAGGATATGAGATCGTTATCCGCACCAAGATCAAACCAAAATTGGGAACTCGAAAAATTGTGGATATTACTCGCGCTGAAATTGTCGCGTTTCATCATGACTTTCGCGATCGCCCCTATATGGCAAACCGCGCTGTTAGCATCTTGTCCAAGATGTTCAATTTGGCCGAAGATTGGGGACTGCGAACTGACGGTACTAATCCGGCTCGGCGCATTCGTAAATTTCGTGAAGAAGAAAAAAAGCGGTATCTGTCGGATCACGAGCAAATGCGCCTTGGTAATGCGCTAGCAGAGGCGCTGGAAGGGGGGCTGGAGACTCCCTATGCTGTTTCGGCGATCTATCCTGCTGATGCTGACCGGATGCCGCCTAGGCGAGATTCTGACGCTAAAATGGGAATATGTAACGACGCACCATCTAGAATTGCCTGATAGTAAAACCGGACGAAGACGCATTCCTTTACCGCGCGAGGCCTATGACATCATAATGGCCCTGCCGCGTAGGGGGGGAAACCCTTATGTTATATTAGGCGATAGCGAGCACAGCCATCTGGTAAACTTACAAAAACCGTGGCGGCGGATAAAGAAGGTTGCCCAGATAGAGGATGTTCGGATGCATGACCTTCGGCATACCTATGCTTCGGTTGCGGTCATGAGCGGAATTGATCCATTTCTTTTGAAAGAAATCATGGGCCACAAGAACCTGCAAACGACCTTACGTTATGCGCATTTCGCGGATGAAGCTGTGCAACGAGCGGCGGGATCGGTCGCAAGCCGTTTGGCTGGAACTATGCGTCAGCCCCCAGCGGCGCAAAACCGACTACGCCTTATCTAATCGCGTACCATTACCTTTACGTTAACTTCGCTGAATGATGCATCTGTATCACGAACAACCAGCCTAAGTTCTTCAAGCAGGTTTCGCATATTACGTCTGGTATTGGTTTGTTCTTCCTTTTCTTCCGACAGCGGCTTTTTCGCTTCCGCTACTAGGGCTTGTTGAG
>CAYYOF010000005.1:0-81023 GCA_964473185.1 uncultured Marinosulfonomonas sp.
TTGAGAAGCTATCGGCGGTGGCTAAGTGCAGGCCGATATTTGAGGCGGTGCTGGCGAAGTTGAAAAGAGGCGATACGCTGGTGGTCTGGAGCCTTGACCGCGCATTTCGCTCTACCGTCGAGGCAATTCAGCATGCCGAACAACTCCGCGAACGCGGGATAGATTTCCACATTGTCAATCTGGGCGCGGATACGTCCACCGCAGATGGGATGCTAGTTTTTACAGTGATCGCGGCAATGGCAGAACATGAGCGTAAAAGGCTCTCAGAGCGCACGTTACAGGGGTTGGAAGCCGCGAGAAAGCGTGGTGTTAAGTTCGGCCCGAAATCCAAAATGAGTGATCGGCAGATTAGAAATGCAAAAACCAAACTGGACAAAGGTAAAGTTTCGGTCGCAAAATTGGCGAAATACTATGGCGTGCACCCTTGGACATTAACGCGATCAATAAAACGCCTTGACGGAAAGATCGAGTGAGAGTGCGAAATGCACCCTTTTGACAAACATTGCCAATGTATGCCATACTTATGTTTGGAGGACCATAATATGGCGACTATGAATGTATCCCTGCCGGACGGCATGAAAATCTGGGTTGAAGCGCAAAGCCAGACCGGGCGTTACAGCAATGCCAGCGATTATGTGCGCGACCTTATCCGCCGAGATCAGGAGCGTACCGACAAAATTGCAGCAATGCAAAAAATGGTTGATGAAGGGCTGGCAAGTGGTATTGGCACCCGCTCGAAAGACGAGATATTTGATGCGGCGCGCAAGCACGTTAATCCCACGAAAAACTGAGTGCAATGAGTTTCCAACTTACCAAAAAGGCAGAAGAAGACCTTATTTCCATTGCGGAAAGAGGCATTGAGCTGTTCGGTGAAAGACAAGCGCAGTTCTACCACAATGCGCTTTTCGATTTGTTCGAGGTGATTTCAGCAAACCCCAAAATGGCGCGTGAACGTAGTGAATTGTCGCCACCTGTGCGGGTTCATCCATTTAAAGCGCATGTGATCATTTATCAGGTTGAGGGTGATGGAATTTCTATTATCCGCATCCGACATGGGCGGGAAGATTGGTTGAGCACTTCAGATTAAAGCTCCTGTAGGAGCAAAACCTAGTTTTTCTACTTTCTGATTGCATCCCAAATGCAATCACCTCGCCCGATGGTTTTGCCATTGGGCGCAAATTTCTTAGAGCTATTTGGTGGTGACAAACAACCCCACCCGATGATCTGCATCGGATGGGGTTTGCTGTTGGCGTTCTAGCCGTAATTCTTCTTCACGGCATTCCATCCAACCATCGCTTCAATGCCACCGCGCTTGGTGTAGTCCGTCATTGGGAACGTCATATAGTTCGGTTGCCAATCTTGCTTTACCCCTTTGCGAGTGAAGTGGTTCTGGTTTTCCGAACAGTTTTGTGACTAAGTTATGGTGTATCTGGTATGGTTATTATCCAATGCGTTATTTCGGTTTGTTTTCCGCTCTAATTCACCTCTTACTAAAAATATCCACCAAATCTGCCCAATCTTGCATCAGCTTTACCCGCTGATCCCAGTAGGATGCACGGTTATAGGTACGGCGAATGACATTCTTGTCTTGGTGGGCTAGTGCAGCTTCAATAACGTCAGGATCATATCCTCGGGTGTTGAGTATCGTGCTGGCAGTCACTCGAAAACCATGTGCTGTCACTTCTTCCTTCTGATATCCCATGCGCCGCAAGGCAGAGTTGAATGCATTATCTGAAAGCCATTTACGATTGGAAATCAGTGACGGAAACAAAAGCTCGACGCCTTCGATCTCGGGCCAATTACCTTTGACGATTTCCAAGGATTGATCGGACAGCGGGATGATGTGTTCGCGGGGCATTTTCATTCGTTCAGCGGGAATGGTCCAAGTCCGTTTCTCCAGATCAATTTCATGCTTCTTGGCCCCGCGCACTTCGCCTGGGCGTGTCATGGTCAGGATTTGAAATTTTAGCGCGTCAATTACTATTCGCCAACCCGTGTATGCCTCCATATCACGCAGTAGCGCACCGAACTTCTTTTCATCAGTGATTGCAGCTCGCCCTACGACCCTCGGCGGTATGAGCGCATCTCTTAAGGGAAGTGTTGGATCGTTTTCAGCACGAAGTGTCACAATCGCCAAACAAAACACCGCTGAAATAGCACCGCGCATTTTTTTCGCTGTTTCACGTCGGCCACTCTTTTCAATGGATTTTAGGAGGTAGAGTAATTCAGCTGAGGTGATCTCGTTGATTGGCCGATTGTGCAACGGCGAGGCCAAATCAAGCAAAAACCAACGCTTCTTCTTCATGGTTGAAGGAGCCAAACCGCGTTCTGCTGAATTCTCTAGGTATTCTTCAGCCACCAGTTTAAAAGTGGTGCGCGATTGGGTTTCAGCCGTAATTCGGTCGAGTTTCTTCTGGGTTGCGGGATCATTCCCTTCAGCTAGAAGCGCCCGCGCATCATGAAGCTTCTGACGTGCCTGTGCGAGCGTGACATCAGGATACTGCCCATGCGACAACAGCCGCTCCTTCCCAAGGTGCCGGTATTTCTGCTGCCAGAGTTTCGATCCATTGGGTTTGACGAGCAGAAACAGCCCGCCACCATCGGCCAGCTTATAGGGCTTACTCCGACTCTTTGCCTTACTGATTTTGGATTCGGACAATTGCATTTGGGGGTATCGCTTTCCTAACTTGGGGGTATTACCCCCACCGATACCCCCATATAGATGAGAAATGGGGGTATCGTATGTTCAGCTATGAAAACGTAGATATAGATAAACCACTGAAAAATCAATGGTTTTGAGTAGATATGAGCATGTATAAGAAGATTTTTTGGTGCCCAGGAGAGGACTCGAACCTCCACATCCTTGCGAATACTAGCACCTGAAGCTAGCGCGTCTACCATTCCGCCACCTGGGCATATTATCAAGTGTCGTAGAGGGCGGATTATAGCGACTTTCGGGGGGTGTCAACGGGGTGTTTGCGCAAAAAGTGTCAGCTGTGATCGTGACTTGTTCCCCGCCCGTGAAAAAGCTATTGAGAATACAACGTTTAAGCGGAGGCTTTCCTATGTCCAAACTTGTCACAATTTACGGCGGCTCCGGTTTTGTCGGACGCTATATTGCATTGCGGATGGCAAAGGCCGGTTGGCGCGTTCGCGTTGCGGTCCGTCGCCCCAATGAAGCATTGTTCGTGAAGCCATTTGGCGTGGTCGGGCAGGTCGAGCCGATTTTGTGTAATATCCGCGATGATGCCTCGGTTCGGGCGGCGTTGCGTGGAGCCGATGCTGTGGTGAATTGCGTTGGCATTCTGAACAACCGCGGGCGCAATAAATTTGATGCCGTGCAGCATGAAGGGGCGGAGCGTATAGCCCGCATTGCCGCAGTTGAAGGTGTGAAGCGCATGGTGCATCTGTCGGTGATCGGGGCGGATGCGGATAGCGATAGCGCCTATGCCCGCTCTAAGGGGCTGGGCGAGGCAAGCGTGATGACGTATTTTCCGAACGCTACTATTTTACGCCCCTCTGTTGTTTTCGGGATCGAGGACAAGTTTTTCAACAAGTTCGCGGGCATGACAACGTTCAGCATGGTGTTGCCGCTTGTGGGTGGAGATACGAAATTTCAACCGGTCTATGTTGACGATGTGGCGGCTGCTGCCGAAGCGGCGTTGACGGGGGATGCCCCGACAGGAGTTTACGAGTTGGGCGGGCCCGAAGTGGCAACCCTGAAAAATCTGGTTCAGTTCATGCTGGGTGAAATCAAGCGCCGCCGTCTGGTTTTGAACATGCCGTTCTTTGTGGGCCGGGTTATGGGGTTCGGGTTTGATATGATGCAGAGCCTGTCGATGGGGCTGATCCCGAACAACATTCTGACCCGTGATCAGGTGCGTATGTTGCGCCATGATAATATCGTATCCGGTGGTGCGCGGGGTTTGGCTGATTTGGGGATTAAGCCAACACCATACGAGGCCGTGGCGCCAGGTTATTTGTGGCGGTTTCGTCCGTCTGGCGAATTTTCATCGATCAAAGACTCTGCCAAAAAACTACGTAACACCTGAGTTTTGGGCATAAGGTACTGCTATGAGTGACAGCACAACGCTGGTTTCCCTTTTTCTGGGGGCGTTGGAGGGACTGACCGAGTTCCTCCCCGTTTCCTCGACTGGTCATCTGTTGCTGGCCGGGCATTTTTTAGGGTTTGAATCGGCGGGTAAAACATTCGAGGTGGTGATTCAGCTGGGCTCGGTTCTGGCGATCCTGACGATATATTCGGCCAAGCTGTGGTCGGTTTTCAGCACCGTGAACGACCCGCAATCACGGCGCTTTATCTATTCTATTTTGATTGCCTTTATGCCCGCCGTGGTGATTGGCGTATTGGCGCATGATTTCATCAAAGAGGTGTTGTTTGAATCGCCGATGCTGATTTCGGTGATGCTGATTTTGGGTGGCTTTGTGCTGCTGTGGGTCGACCGTTTGCCTCTGAAACCACGCTACCATGATGCGATGCAGTTTCCATTGAAGATGTCATTGGCAATCGGTTTTGTGCAATGTTTGGCAATGATTCCAGGAGTTTCACGGTCAGGTTCTACCATCGTTGGGTCGTTGCTGATGGGGGCGGATAAACGGGCAGCTGCTGAATTTTCGTTCTTTTTGTCTATGCCGACAATGGCAGGGGCTTTTGCATATGATCTTTACAAAAACCGCGATGTTCTGGATGCGGGAGCGTTGAATGAAATCGCTATCGGGTTTGTTATGGCCTTTGTTGTGGCGGTTTTGGTGGTCAAATGGCTGTTGGGCTATGTCAGTAAAAATGGCTATGCGCTGTTTGGCTGGTGGCGGATTATTGTCGGGGTTGCGGCGATGGTTGGTCTTGTTTTGATTGGCTAAATTAATAATAGGTAAGCAATATGCACCTATTATTTTAATTTGGTGCCCATTTTAAAGAGGCGATGGTCATAAAATCACATATTAGGTCAGCATTAGTTACTTTTCTTTTCCCCCAACTCTGTTTATTGGATTGGTTCTGATTAAAAAGACGGAGTCGAGACCTTGGCGAAACAACCAATGCTTAAGTTTGTGGATGTGAAACGGGATATGCCCGAGAAACGTGATGCAATATTACGAAATCAGGATTTCGACGAGATTTACGCAGAGTTCGCCCGCGCCAAAGCCGAGGAGCAGGCGAGCCGGTGCAGCCAATGCGGTGTGCCTTATTGCCAAACCCATTGCCCGTTGCACAACAACATTCCCGACTGGTTGTTGATGACCGCCGAGGGGCGGCTGAAAGAGGCTTATGAACTAAGTCAGGCGACCAACACGTTTCCCGAAATCTGTGGCCGCATCTGCCCCCAGGACCGTCTGTGTGAGGGCAATTGCGTGATTGAAAATTCCGGTCATGAAACCGTGACCATCGGGGCGGTTGAAAAATACATCACCGATACGGCGTGGGACAATGGCTGGGTCACGCCGAACCTGCCCCATACGGAGCGCACGGATTCGGTGGGCATCATCGGGGCTGGGCCAGGTGGTCTGGCGGCGGCAGATGTGCTGCGGTGCGCGGGCGTGCAGGTGACGGTTTATGATCGCTATGATCGGGCGGGCGGGTTGCTGACCTATGGCATTCCCAGTTTCAAATTGGAGAAACCCGTGGTGATGCGCCGGATAGAACAGCTGGAGCAGGCCGGTGTTCAGTTTGTGATGAATTGCAACGTTGGGGATGACCTCAGTTTTCAGGCCATCACCGGCCAGCATGATGCAGTTCTGATCGCCACAGGGGTCTATAAACCAAGGGGTTTGCAAGCGCCGGGTGTGGGGGCTGCTGGCGTGGTTCAAGCGCTGGATTACCTGACGGCGAGCAACAAAGTCAGCTTTGGTGACGAGGTGCCAGAATACGTGAGTGGCGCGCTGAATGCGGCCGATAAACGGGTGGTCGTGATTGGGGGTGGCGACACGGCGATGGACTGTGTGCGCACGGCAATCCGCCAAGGTGCGACCAGCGTGAAGTGCCTGTATCGTCGTGATAAGGCTAATATGCCGGGCAGTATGCGCGAGGTGCAGAACGCCGAAGAAGAAGGCGTTGAATTTATCTGGCAGACAGCGCCAAACGGGTTTGTTGGTGGTCCGGTCGAATCTGTGAAGGTGCAGAAAATGCGCCTCGGTGCGGCGGACGCGACAGGGCGTCAAAGCCCCGAAGTGATCGAGGGTGCGGATTACAACGAGCCTGCCGATCTGGTGGTTATGGCGCTGGGTTTTTCGCCAGAAGACCTGCCGACATTGTGGGACGAGGACGCGTTGGGAGTAACGCGCTGGGGCACGATCAAGGCCGATTTCAAAACCCACGCGACCGAGATGGACGGGGTTTATGCGGTGGGTGACATCGTGCGCGGGGCCAGTCTGGTGGTATGGGCAATCAGCGATGGGCGCGGGGCGGCGAATTCGATCATCGAATACCTGAATTCGGCGGCTGTAATTGCGGCGCAGTAACGGCAAAACAGACAATATGACTAATTTACCGGCTCAGACGGGCAAAATTGAAACAAGGTCATAAAGTGTGACGTAATAATGGAGAGTAAGATGGACAGAACAGGAAAATGTTTATGCGGTGCGGTACATTTTACAATCCGCGATCTGAACCCTGAGTTCGGACCTGCCATTGCAAGATGTGCCAGCGCTGGGCCGGATCGGTCATGATGGGTCTGACGGTTCCGGAGGATACGATTTCATTTGAAGGCGAGGAAAATATCGGCCGGTATCAGTCGTCGGATTGGGCCGAGCGGGCGTGGTGCAAGACGTGCGGATCAAACATCTGGTATCGGGTGACAGTCGAGGGGCCGCATAATGGTGATTATCACATGCCGATTGGATTGCTGGATGACACATCGGGCCTGAAAATGGCCCGCGAGATTTTTGTCGATGTGAAACCTGATTGTGTGTCGCTGGAGGGCGAGCGCGACCGGCTGGATACAGCGGCCACACTGGCAATGTTCGGGGCGTCATAATGAAAATATTACACTTTTTGATCGCTTTGGCCTTTACGCCAATCGCATCGCATGCCGGCACCTTTGTTCCGCCCAAAGGCTGCACCGCATATTTAACGGTGCAGATGAAAAGTTGTGAGGTGTCGCATTTCTGGACCTGCGAGGGAGACCCCGAGGGCAACCACTGGATCATGTCGATTGATGGCGAGGGGCCAACGTTTTTGCAATATCTGGACCGTGAGTTTCGCTGGTTGCAGAGCTTCCCGCAGGGTGTTGATATTTCGCGGGAGTTGATCACCAAGGAATCGGATGCCAATTCGATGACAGAATTGTTTGAAACGCAGCGTGATGATTTTGATTTCAAACAGAGAGTGCTGCAATTCGGCAAGCAAATTGCAGTGGAGCATATCACCGGGTTTGACCGCCTAAACGGCACCCGCGTTACCATTGATGGTGAGCCGCTGTTGGTGACTGAATTCGAGATTTACGTGCAGTCGGACAATGGCAGTGCTGTGGTGCACACCACAGGAAACCAGTTTGTCAGCGAGCGGTTCCGGCTGTTTTTTCAGGGGCGCGAAACTGAAACGTCAGATGGCGAGATATTTCATTATGACGACACGCCGGTGCTGTTTATCGAGCCGGGCGAGGCAGGATTTCTGGTGGATCGGCCAGAGTTTGGCTGTGAAGATATGATGTCGGGGCTGGATCAGTCTTTGACAAATGATTTGGAGAGATAAGATGACCAAATATGATGCAGCATGGGCCAAAGGCGAAGAAGCAAAGCGTGCGTGGTTGGAAAACAATGGCATGTATTCAGAGGCCGAGGAACATTCGTCTTGCGGGGTCGGGCTGGTGGTTTCGATTGATGGCGAGCCCAGTCGCAAGGTGGTGGACAATGGTATTAACGCGCTCAAGGCGGTGTGGCATCGCGGGGCTGTGGATGCAGATGGCAAGACGGGCGACGGGGCCGGTATTTTGCTGCAAATCCCGCCTCGGTTTTTCTATGATCAAATCCGGCGCACGGGTCACGAACCAAGGTTCGATGAGCTGATTGCTGTGGGGCAGGTTTTTCTACCGCGCGAGGATTTTGGTGCGCAGGAAACTTGCCGAACCATCGTTGAAACTGAAGTTTTGCGGATGGGCTATTACATTTACGGCTGGCGTCAGGTGCCGGTGGCTGTCGGATGTCTGGGCGATAAGGCAGACGCGACCCGCCCCGAGATTGAGCAAATCCTGATCAGTAATTCCAAGGGCGTGGACGAAGATACATTCGAGCGTGAGCTGTATGTGATCCGCCGCCGGATTGAAAAGGCCGCATCGGCCGCGCAGATCAATGGACTGTATCTGTGCTCGCTTTCGTGTCGGTCGATCATTTACAAAGGCATGATGCTGGCCGAGCAGGTGGCCGAGTTTTACCCCGACCTGATGGACGAACGGTTCGAGAGCGCGTTTGCGATTTATCATCAGCGTTACTCCACCAACACATTCCCGCAATGGTGGTTGGCGCAACCGTTCCGCATGTTGGCGCATAACGGCGAGATCAACACGCTGAAGGGTAATGTGAACTGGATGAAGAGCCATGAAATTCGCATGGCGTCGGGTGCGTTTGGTGATCTGGCCGAAGACATCAAGCCGATCATTTCCAATGGCTCCAGCGACAGTGCGGCGCTGGATTCGGTGTTCGAGGTGTTGGTGCGTGCGGGGCGTAATGCGCCGATGGCCAAAACCATGCTGGTGCCTGAAAGCTGGTCCAAGCAGGCGGTCGAGCTGCCACAAAGCTGGCGTGATATGTACAGCTATTGCAATTCAGTGATGGAGCCGTGGGACGGTCCCGCCGCGCTGGCGATGACCGATGGGCGCTGGGTTTGTGCGGGTCTGGATCGCAACGGTCTGCGCCCGATGCGCTATGTGGTCACTGGCGATGGTCTGGTGATGGCAGGGTCCGAGGCCGGTATGGTGCCTACGGATGAGGCGACTGTGGTGCGCAAGGGTGCGCTGGGTCCGGGCCAGATGATTGCTGTCGATTTGAAAGAGGGCAAGCTGTTCAAGGACACCGAGCTGAAGGATATGCTGGCCGCGAGCCAGCCGTTTGGTGACTGGGTGGGACGTATCACAGATATGGATGAGACGCTGGCAGGCATGAGTGAGGCACCGGTTTTCGAGGGTGCCGAGCTGCGCAAGCGCCAGATTGCGGCTGGGTATTCGATTGAAGAACTGGAGCAAATCCTTGCGCCGATGGCCGAGGATGGCAAAGAGGTTTTGGCCAGCATGGGGGATGACACGCCGTCAGCGGTGCTTTCGGAAAAGTACCGCCCGCTGTCCCACTTTTTTCGGCAGAACTTTAGCCAGGTGACTAACCCGCCGATTGACAGTTTGCGCGAATACAGGGTGATGAGCCTGAAAACGCGGTTCGGCAATCTTAAGAATGTGCTGGATGAAAGCAGCAGCCAGACTGAGATTCAGGTGCTGGAGAGCCCGTTTGTCGGCAATGCGCAATTCGCGGCTTTGCTGGATCATCTGGGTGATTCCGTCGCTGCCGTTGATTGCACTTATGATGCCGATGGCGGGCAGGGTGCCTTGCAAGAAGGCCTGTCGCGGATCCGTAGTGAGGTCGAGGATGCAGTGCGTTCGGGTGCGGGTCATATCGTGTTGACGGACGAGCAACAGGATGAGGGCCGCGTGGCGATGCCGATGATTTTGGCGACCTCTGCGGTGCATTCGTGGCTGACGCGCAAAGGTTTGCGCACGTTTTGTTCGATCAATGTGCGGTCCGCCGAATGTATTGACCCGCATTATTTTGCTGTGCTGATTGGCTGTGGTGCGACCGTGGTAAACGCCTATCTGGCCGAGGATTCGCTCGCTGACAGGATCGAGCGCGGATTGCTGGATTGCAGCCTGACAAAGGCTGTGGCGCGGTATCGTCAGGCGATTGACGCAGGACTGTTAAAGATCATGGCCAAGATGGGGATCAGCGTGATTTCATCCTATCGCGGTGGTCTGAATTTCGAGGCGGTGGGCCTGTCGCGCGCGATGGTCGCGGAATATTTCCCCGGTATGACCAGCCGGATTTCGGGCATTGGTCTGCACGGCATTCAGCGCAAGTTGAGCAAGGTTCATGCGCTGGGCTGGCGCGGTGGGCAGGACGTTCTGCCGATTGGCGGATTTTATAAGGCGCGGCGCACGGGTGAGACCCATGCGTGGACGGCCAGCAATATGCACCTGATGCAATCGGCTTGTGATCAGGCGTCGTATGAATTGTGGAAGCGGTATTCCGCAGCGATGCAATCCAATCCGCCGATCAATCTGCGAGATTTGATGGACTTCAAGGCGGTCGGTCAGGCGATTCCGATTGAAGAAGTCGAGAGCATCACCGCCATTCGCAAACGGTTCGTGACGCCAGGCATGTCGCTGGGCGCACTTAGCCCAGAGGCGCATAAACTGCTGAATGTGGCGATGAACCGGATTGGTGCGAAATCGGACAGTGGCGAGGGTGGCGAAGACCCCGCCCATTTTGTGCCTGAACCCAATGGTGATAATCCGTCGGCCAAGATCAAGCAGGTGGCGTCGGGGCGTTTCGGCGTCACGGCGGAGTATCTGAACCAGTGTGAAGAGCTTGAGATCAAGGTGGCCCAAGGTGCCAAACCTGGTGAGGGTGGACAGCTGCCCGGGATGAAAGTGACCGAGCTGATTGCGCGGTTGCGGCATTCCACGGTCGGGGTGACGCTGATTTCACCGCCGCCACACCACGATATTTATTCAATCGAGGATCTGGCCCAGCTGATTTATGATCTGAAGCAAATCAACCCGCGCGCCAAGGTGACGGTGAAGCTGGTGGCCTCATCCGGCGTTGGCACGATTGCCGCTGGTGTGGTCAAGGCCAAGGCCGATGTGATCCTGATTTCGGGTCATAATGGCGGCACGGGGGCCAGCCCCGCGACCAGCATCAAATATGCCGGTTTGCCGTGGGAAATGGGTCTGACTGAAGCACACCAAGTGTTGGCAATGAACAACCTGCGCGAGCGGGTGACCTTGCGCACCGATGGGGGCTTGCGCACGGGACGCGACATTGTGATGGCGGCGATGATGGGGGCCGAGGAATACGGCATCGGCACCGCGGCGCTGATTTCGATGGGCTGCATCATGGTGCGCCAATGCCAGAGTAATACCTGCCCTGTTGGTGTCTGTACACAGGACGAGCGGTTGCGGGCCAAGTTTACCGGCACAGCGGATAAGGTGGTCAATCTGATCACGTTCTATGCCCAAGAGGTGCGCGAGATTTTGGCCAGTATTGGTGCGCGGTCCTTGGACGAGGTGATCGGGCGGGCTGATTTGCTAAGCCAAGTTTCCCGTGGCTCGGCGCATCTGGATGATCTGGATTTGAACCCGCTGCTGATTTCGGTCGATGCGGGCGAGGCGATCAAATACGATCGTGACAAGCCGCGCAATGCGGTGCCTGACACACTGGATGCCGAGATCGTCAAAGACGCCGCGCGGTTCCTGAATGACGGCGAAAAGATGCAGTTGCATTACGCGGTGCAAAACACGCACCGCACCATCGGCACGCGGGTCTCCAGCCATATCGTGCAGAATTTCGGGATGCGCAATTCGTTGCAGCCGGATCATTTGACGGTGAAATTGACGGGGTCTGCCGGACAATCCTTGGGCGCATTTGCGGCCCCCGGGTTGAAGCTGGAAGTGTCGGGTGACGCCAATGACTACGTCGGCAAGGGGTTGTCGGGGGCAACGATCGTGGTGCGTCCGCCGATGGTCAGCCCGTTGGTGGCATCCGAGAACACCATCATCGGTAACACGGTTTTGTACGGCGCAACTGATGGCTATCTGTTTGCAGCGGGCCGCGCAGGTGAGCGGTTTGCGGTTCGCAATTCGGGTGCATCCGTGGTGGTCGAGGGCTGTGGCACATGCGGTTGTGAATACATGACCGGCGGTGTGGCTGTTATTCTGGGCCGGATCGGTGCGAATTTTGGCGCGGGTATGTCCGGCGGAATGGCGTATTTATACGACCCTGACGGGTTGGCACATGACCTGATGAACCACGAAACACTGGTGACGTGCCCCGTGACTGTGGATCATTGGGAGGCCGAGTTGAAAGGGCTGATTGAGCGCCATGTGACCGAAACCGGCAGCCTGAAAGCGACAGAAATTCTGCGCTATTGGGATAAGGAACGGGGTAATTTCCTGCAGGTTTGTCCAAAAGAAATGCTGCCAAATATTTTGCATCCGCTGGGGATTGAGGAAACAGCAATTCCGGCTGAATAGAATGCACCTTGATGGTAATATTAACCTAGCGGCCAACAGCAGGGGTTGCCCCGCATTGTGTTGCGTGGGTATGGTTTCGCGTGGCTAAGGCAGCAAAAAAGAAACCCGCGGCATCAAAGAAGCCGAAGAAGGCCGCGCCAGAGCAACGCGCACCCATCCGGCCGTTGCGCTGGGTGTTAAAATGGATGTTTCGAGGGGTCTTGGCCGTGGTTGCGTTGGTACTATTTTCCGTGCTTTTCTATTCCGTCGTGAACCCGCCAACCACGCCTTACATCATGTCGGAATCCCGACGGCTGGACGGAGTGGACCGTGTGTGGGTCCCGATTGAAGAGGTGTCGCCATTTATGGCGCGATCCGTCGTTGCGGCGGAAGATGCGAATTTCTGCAATCACTGGGGCTTTGACATGGCTGCCATTCGCGCCGCCCTAAACGAGGGCAGCGGGCGCGGTGCATCTACGATCAGCCAGCAAGTGGTCAAGAATGCTTACTTGTGGCAAGGGCGCAGCTGGACCCGCAAGGCGCTAGAGGCGTTGATGACGCCACTGGTCGAGGCGTTCTGGTCTAAACGCCGGATTTTAGAGGTTTATCTGAACGTAGCCGAATTTGACGAAGGGGTGTTTGGCGTCGAGGCGGCGGCGCGGCATTACTTTGGTGTCGGCCCTGAAAACCTGACCGCCTTGCAAGCGGCGCGGCTGGCGGCGATCTTGCCTGATCCAAAGGGCCGGTCGGCTTCAAAGCCGTCAGCGCAGGTGCGCAGGCGGACCAAAGCGATCATCAGCGGTGCGGCAACCATCCGCGCGGATGGGCGTGCCGCGTGCTTTGAGGATTGATATTTGCGATCAATCGCGGCTAATAGAGAAAGAAAAAACCGAGTGGTATTACAATGAACCGACTTTTCCATGTGCCGTTGTCCCCCTATTGCCGCAAGGTGCGCCTGTCGCTGGCGGAAAAGAAGATCGAGGTTGAACTGGTCGAGGAAAAATACTGGGAGCAGGACGCTGATTTTATGCGCCGCAATCCAGCAGGCAAGGTTCCGGTTTTGAAACTGGACGGGATGACGATGGCCGAATCCGCGCCGATTTGTGAATATCTGGAAGAGGTATATCCGACGCCCTCGCTGATGCCCAAAGACCCCAAAGAACGCTTTGAGGTGCGCCGTTTGGTCGGCTGGTTTGATGACAAGTTCCATCAAGAGGTGACATCAAAACTGCTGTATGAGCGGGTCAACAAGAAGGTGATGGGGCTGGGGTATCCTGATAGCAAAAATATCAAGGCGGGTGCGCGCAAGATCAAGTTCCATCTGGATTATATGGGCTGGCTGCTGGACCAGCGGCGTTGGCTGGCGGGCAATCAGATGTCACTGGCCGATTTCGCGGCGGCAGCACATCTATCGTCGCTGGATTACATTTCGGATGTGGACTGGAACCGCAATGAAAACGTCAAGGACTGGTATGCCAAGATCAAATCGCGCCCGGCGTTCCGCTCAATTCTGGCGGATCAGGTTTCAGGGTTTCCGCCGCCGGTGCATTACACGGATCTAGATTTTTGACGACTGACTTGAAGGCGCGGCTGTTTGAATTTGCCCACGCTGAAGGGTTTTCCAACATGGGGGTTTGCCGCACCTCGGATGTGCCGCAAATCGCCGAGCGGCTGAAAACCTATGTTGAAAAAGGGCGGCATGGCCAGATGGGCTGGATGGCCGAGCGGATGAACTGGCGCGGCAGTCCGCAGGATTTATGGCCCGAGGCAAAATCGGTGATCATGCTGGCCGAACCCTATACGCCGGATCACGATCCGATGGATGTGATTGGCATGCCGGATCGCGGGGCAATTTCAGTTTATGCGCAGAACCGAGACTATCACGACATCGTTAAAAAGCGGCTGAAACGGGTCGGGCGCTGGTTGCTGGAGCAGGCACCGAACGAGCAGATCAAGGTGTTCGTTGACACAGCCCCCGTGATGGAAAAACCGTTGGCGCAGGCGGCGGGGCTGGGATGGCAGGGCAAGCATACCAATCTGGTGGGGCGTGATCTGGGCAGCTGGTTTTTTCTGGGCTCGATATTTACCACGATAGAATTGCCCACGGACGCGGCCGAGCCGGAAAACTGTGGCAGTTGCACCGCCTGTCTGGATGTGTGCCCGACGGATGCGTTTCCGGCCCCTTACCAGCTGGATGCGCGGCGCTGCATTTCCTATCTGACGATTGAGCATGACGGGCCGGTGGACGAGGAATTCCGCCCGCTGCTGGGCAACCGGATTTATGGCTGTGATGATTGTCTGGCGGTGTGCCCGTGGAACAAATTTGCCGCCGAGGCTCGCGAGATGCGATACGTTGCGCGGGCAGATCTGGTTGCGCCAAAGTTGGCGGAACTGGCGGTGCTGGATGATGCGCAGTTCCGCGAGATGTTTTCGGGCAGTCCGGTCAAGCGGATCAAACGCGGGCGGTTTGTGCGCAATGTGTTGTATGCGATTGGCAATTCGGGTGATGCGGCCTTGCGCGAGGTGGCTTTGGGGCTGGTGGAGGATGAAGATGCGGTGGTGGCAGATGCGGCACGCTGGGCAGTTGCGCGGTTAACACCATGAAACCCGCACGGGGCATTTTGCTGATCATACTGGCGATCACGGTGTTTTCGATACAATCGGGGTTTGTCAAAGCGGCTGACAGGGTGCCTGCGGGTCAAGCGGTGTTTTTCCGATCTGCCTGTGCATTGCCGGTGGTTTTTATCTGGCTGTGGTTGCGCGGAGAGTTAACGCACGGATTGCGCACGCAAAACTACCGCGGCCATATCATGCGCAGCGTGGCAGGGACGATCGCGATGGGGTTGGGGTTTGCGGGGCTAAAATATTTGCCCTTGCCCGAGGTGACCGCGCTGCGGTTTATCACCCCAATCCTGATCGTCATTTTTGCGGCCATCCTTCTGGGAGAGCGGATCAGACTGGTGCGCATAACGGCGGTGTTGGTGGGGCTGGTCGGGGTGTTGATCATCCTGTGGCCACGGCTGGGCGACGGATTGGCAGGCGCGGGCCAGCGCGAAATGATCGGCGCGGCAATGGTGCTGGGATCAGCCTCTTTTGCCGCCTTTGCGCAGATATTTATCAAACGCATGGCGGCGGTCGAAAGCACAGCTTCAATTGTGTTTTACTTCTCAATGACATCGTTGAGCTTGTCGCTGTTATCAGCGCCGTTCGGCTGGGTTTGGCCAACGGGAACAGAGTGGGCGCTGCTGGTTGGCATGGGTTTTGTTGGTGGCTTGGGGCAGGTATTATTGACCAGCAGTTACAGGTTTGCCGATGCGTCGGTTTTGGCGCCGTTTACCTATGTTTCGATGATCTGGGCGCTGTTGATCGGCTATTTCGTCTTTGAAGAAGTGCCAACAGTGATGATGCTGTCTGGTGCCGCGCTGGTTATTTTATCCGGCGTGGTGATTGTGCTGCGCGAACGCCAGCTGGGCAAAGGGCGCGCCGCAATGCGTAATGTAGCACAGCCAAAGTAACAATGTTGCATCAGCTTTGCGGTTTTGCCGTCATCTGATACATCCGGTAAACCGCGATAGCGCCGTTAATGCTATCGGCGGCTTTGGTGACACGGGTTGGGCCCAGCGTGTTTCGCCCGACCTTATAGGTGATGGTGGTGGTATCAGCCGCCTCAACATCCTTGAAAATCACCCGCACCACGACACCATGCGCCCCAAAAGCCTGATGAATTGCATTCGACAGATTCTGTTTGGTAAAGTTTTTCTCTCGCCCTGTGCTCCAGTGAATAATTGCAACGATTTCGTTTGAAAAGGCTGTTCCGTTATAGATCGCCTCGTCATTCAAGGTGCGGGCAAGCGGGCGCAATGCAGGGTTTTTGGTGATTTGATAGGCAACAACGGACGTGGTCGCGGGCAGGGCCACGACAAGGACGATTGCAATCAGGATCGAGCTGTTTTTGATTTTCATAACACCCTCACCCTATGCGGTGGGGGTTTTTATTTGATGAACGGCGCTACGGAATCAGCCGCGATCCGCAATTCCCGCAAGGGGCGGACCAGTTCGATTGATTTCTGGTAAAGCGGGTGGGATTTGTAAGCGTCAAGTGCGCCCTGATCCGCAAACTCGCCGTAGACCACAACATCAACTTCGCCAGATAGCGTGTCGGAATGGATGTTGGATTCAATTTCGAGCGTTAACGCGTGGGGGATATCCTTGAGGATGCGCAATCCTGTCAGAATATCCCCGATGTCGTCTTTGTTTTTCGCGCTGAAAAACACAATGTGCCGTATCATTACGGGCCTCGCTTTGGGGACAGAGAAAAGGTGGCGGGGGGTTATTCCCGCACCAGTTTCTCGTAATCCGCCGCGATGTCGCGTGCAAGGGCGCCAACCTCGAAATTATAGTCGCCGATCTGGCCCACGGGGGTGACTTCGGCGGCTGTGCCGGTCAGCCAGCATTGCTCGAACCCTTCCAATTCGTCCGGCATGATATGGCGCTCGTGCACCTTGATGCCTTTGTCTTGCAACAGGCCGATCACTGTCTGGCGGGTTATCCCGTTCAAAAAACAGTCGGGCGTCGGGGTGTGGACCTCGCCGTCTTTGACGAAAAAGATGTTGGCCCCTGTCGCTTCGGCTACATAGCCGCGGTAGTCGAACATCATTGCGTCTGAACAGCCCTTGGCCTCGGCGGTGTGTTTGGACATGGTGCAGATCATGTAGAGGCCGGCGGCCTTGGCCTGACAGGGGATGGTTTCGGGCGAGGGGCGTTTCCATTTGGAAATATCCAGTTTCGCGCCCTTGGTTTTGGCATCGCCGTAATAGGCACCCCATTCCCATGCGGCCACCGCCAGATGGACAGGATTGCGGGCGGATGCGACGCCCATATCTTCGCCAGCACCACGCCATGCAATGGCGCGAACATAGCCATCCTTTAGCCGTGCGGCACGCAGAACCTGCTGTTTTACGCCTTCGATTTCATCCACAGTCCACGGGACTTCAAAGTCGATCAGTTTGGCGGACCGGTGCAGGCGTTCGGAATGCTCGCGGCTTTTGAAAATCTTGCCGTTATAGGCGCGTTCGCCCTCGAATACAGACGAAGCATAGTGCATTGCGTGGGTCAGGATATGGACCTTGGCATCGCGCCAACGCACCATCACCCCGTCCATCCAGATCGTCCCGTCGCGGTTATCATATGCACCAGTCATCGTCTTTTCCTTTCTGATCATCACCGTCTTGCGGCGATGAATTTGCATAAGTTGCGCAATATAGGGCCGAATAGGACATAATATTGCGCGAAATCTGTGGATTGTTACGAATTGATTCTTGGAAAGTCAACAACACTGACGTAAAATCAGCCAAACAGATAGAAAACGTGATCGGGGGAATAATGGGGCAGGAGGCAAGATCAGGGGGCGAGGCGCTGTTGTTCTTGACGGACGAACAGCTACGCAAAGGGATCGAGGCGATGTTTTTCGCCTATCGCGGATTTACGGCGGATCCAGACCGGATTTTGGACCAGCACGCCTATGGGCGGGCGCACCACCGCGCGGTGCATTTTATCCATCGCAGCCCCGGCACCACCGTGAACAATCTGCTGGGTATTCTGGGCGTGACCAAGCAATCACTGAACCGCGTGTTGCGCACCCTGATCGAGGACGGTCTGGTCGAGAGCCGCGTGGGCACACGGGACAAACGCGAGCGCCATTTGTTTTTGACCGAGGAAGGTGCGACACTGGAGCGCGAATTATCGGATGCACAACGCAAGCGGATGCGCGATGCTTACCGCGTTGTGGGGCCCGAGGCGGTAACAGGGTTTCGCAAGGTGCTAGAGGCGATGATGGAGCCGGAATTGCGACGGTATTTCAAGGCGTTGAAGGATGCAGAGACATGAGAGAACTTCTAGAATCCCACCTGCTGATCGTAGATGATGACGAGCGGATTCGCGGGCTGTTGCAGAAATTCCTGATCCGGCAAGGGTTCTGGGTGACGTCCGCGCGCGATGCGGAACACGCAAGACGCGTTTTGGCGGGGCTGGAGTTTGACCTGATTGTGATGGACGTGATGATGCCGGGTGAAGACGGCATCAGCCTGACCCGCAGTTTGCGCAGCGCGGAGATCAGCACACCGATCCTGCTGTTGACCGCCAAGGGCGAGACCGAGGACCGGATTTCAGGACTAGAGGCCGGTGCAGATGATTATCTGGCCAAACCGTTCGAACCAAAAGAATTGCTGCTGCGGATCAACGCGATATTGCGGCGGGTTCCGGCAGATACCGCGCTGAATGCGGGGCCGAAGGTGCTGCACCTTGGACCTGTGCGCTACAACGTGGAGCGCGGCGAGATGTGGCGCGGCGAGGAGCTGGTTCGGTTGACGGCAACGGAATCGTCGCTAATGAAGATTTTCTCCAGTTGTGTGAATGAACCTGTGAGCCGTGCCAAACTGGTCGAAGATTTGGGTCGTGATACGGGACAAGCGCAAGAACGCGCGGTGGATGTTCAAATCACGCGCTTGCGACGCAAGATCGAAGAAGACCCGAAGCAGCCACGTTACCTGCAAACCGTGCGCGGGGCGGGGTATATGCTGGCGCCGGAATAGGCGCTAGGTTTTAGGGAAACATTCCAGTGGCGGCTCAAGGTTCCACATATCAATCGGGCCGCCACGGGAATGGGTTTTGAAGGTGGATTTGTTTTCGAATTCCTCGCCCCAAGACATCTCGCCTTTGCCATTCAGCAGGTTCGCGTCGCATTTGCCGTTCTCGGATACGTTCAGGGTATCGTACCATTCATAAGTATACCCTGCGAGCACAAAGGCATTACCGCGCCATGCCACCGTCAGGGTCTGGTGCCAGCGGTCACGGCCAATGGATTCGTTCATGGAATGCACCTGTAACGAGCCATGCGGGGTGACGGATAGTTCCGGATACTGGCCAATCCCGCCGACTCAAACTACTGATTTTGCTTCTGAGAGCAACGCGAGCTGCCCATCGGGTTTGCGGGCCCAGATGTTCAGATCAGCCTCGCCACCCTGATCGGTCTCGTGCAATTCGGCGCGGTCGATCAATCCGTCGCCCGTCAGGTCAGCGTCTAGTGCTGTGGTAAAATTCTGGGCGAGGGCGGTGGTGGGTAGGAGAAAAAGAAGGGGGATAATAATGCGCATTGTAATAATCCGGTTTGGTCTAAAACTTGTTTGAGGGGCAGTATTGCCCTAGCTTTACCCAATGACCACATTATTTTTAACGCACCCCGATTGTTTATTGCACATCACACCGGCAGGTCATCCCGAACAGGTGGCGCGACTGGAACATGTATTGGGCGCACTGGATGCGCCTGCTTTCAAGGGCTTAAAGCGCGAAGAGGCGCCTATGGCGGACGAGGCGCATATTTTGCTGGCCCACCCACCTGTGCATATTGAACGGCTCAGGGATGCAGCGCCTACGGATGGCTGGATATCACTGGATGCGGACACGCATATGTCGGCGGGCACGTTAACGGCCGCAATGCGGGGGGTCGGGGCGAATATCCGCGCAGTGGATGCGGTGATGGGCGGTGAGGTTTCAAACGCATTTGCAGCGATGCGCCCGCCGGGGCATCATGCGGAACGGGAAAAACCGATGGGGTTTTGCCTGTTTGGCAATGTGGCGATTGCGGCGAAATATGCGCTGGAGCATCATGATGCGGGCCGTGTGGCGATTGTGGATTTCGATGTGCACCATGGCAATGGCACGCAGGATTTGCTGTGGAGAGAGGCGCGGGTGTTGTTTGCCTCATCCCACCAGATGCCGCTTTACCCTGGATCGGGCGCGGCGACTCAAACTGGTGAATATAATAATATCCTGAATTATCCGTTGTCCGAGGGCAGTGGTGGTGACACGATGCGGGCAGCGTATGACAGTGAAATCCTGCCCACGATCGAGGCCTTCAAGCCAAGTTTAATTCTGGTATCGGCGGGGTTTGATGCGCATCGTGCTGACCCGCTGGCAGGTCTGGAATGGGAGATCGAGGATTTCCGCTGGCTGACGCACCGTATTTGCGATGTGGCGGATAAGGTTTGTGATGGTCGCATTGTCTCGACTCTGGAAGGCGGATATGATCTGGACGCGTTGGCGGCGTCAGTTGCGACGCATGTAGAAGTTTTGATGGAGCGCGGCGGATGAGCGACACACCTGTAAACAAGATGAGTTTTGAAGAGGCGATGGCCGCTTTGGAAGCTGTGGTTGGCCAGCTGGAGCGGGGCGATGTGCCGCTGGAGCAGTCGATCACCCTGTATGAGCGGGGCGCTACGCTGAAAAAGCGCTGCGAGGCCAAGTTGAAAGAGGCCGAGGAAAAAGTGGCAGCGATCACGTTAGGTGAGGGCGGCGAGCCGACAGGGACGACACCGGTCGAAAGCCTGTAATGTTCCAGCAAGCACTGGCAGATGCGGCGGGCCGGATTGGTGCCTGTCTGGACGAGGTATTGACCCCGTTCGGTGATCTACCCGTGGCCGATGCGATGCGATACGCGACGGGCGGCGGCAAGCGATTGCGCGGGTTTCTGGTGCTGGAAAGCGCACGCTTGCACGGGGTTGCGGCGGAGCGCGCGGTTTTTGCGGCGGCGGCGGTCGAGGCGCTGCATGCCTATTCGCTGGTGCATGATGATCTGCCCTGTATGGATGACGACGATTTGCGGCGCGGCCAGCCCACCGTGCATGTGAAATGGGACGAGGCCACAGCCGTTTTGGCGGGGGATGCGTTGCAAACCTTGGCGTTTGAAGTGTTGGCAAGCGACGCTGTGTCGGATGATCCAGCGGTTCGGCTGGCGCTGGTTTCGTCGATGGCGCGGGCCGCAGGGGCGCAGGGTATGGTGCTGGGTCAGGCGCTGGATATTGCAGCCGAGACCGCCAGCAAGCCGCTGACTCTGGATGAAATCACAAGGTTACAGGACGGTAAAACCGGCGCGTTAATTTGCTGGTCGGCCGAGGCGGGTGCGGTGATGGGGCGGGCGGATGTCACTCCCTTGCGCCAATACGCCCGCGCCTTGGGCCTTGCGTTTCAGATTGCCGATGACATTCTGGATGTGGAGGGCGATGCCACGCTTGCGGGAAAACGGCTGGGCAAGGATGCGGATGCGGGCAAGGCCACGTTTGTGTCGCTGCTGGGCCTAGAGGGTGCAAAGGCGCGTGCGGCAGAGTTGGTAATGCAAGCCGAAGCCGCGCTTGAACCTTATGGCGATAAGGCGGATAACCTGCGACAAGCTGCGCAGTTCGTTATTACGCGCGAAATGTGAGATACTGGGATTGAAATGAACGACAGACCCAAAACACTTATTCTGGACCGCGTGACAGTTCCTGCCGATATGAAGGCTTTGTCTGACCGCGAGTTGAGCCAACTGGCGGATGAGCTGCGGGCCGAGGTGATTTCGGCGGTATCGGTGACGGGCGGCCATCTGGGTGCCGGGCTGGGGGTGGTCGAATTGACCGTCGCCATCCATGCTGTGTTCGAGGCGCCAAAGGACCGGTTGATCTGGGATGTGGGGCATCAATGTTATCCGCATAAGATCCTGACAGGGCGGCGCGAACGGATACGGACCTTGCGCCAAGAGGACGGGTTGTCAGGGTTCACCAAACGCGCCGAGTCTGCCTATGATCCGTTTGGCGCTGGGCATAGCTCCACGTCGATTTCTGCCGCTCTGGGGTTTGCAGTAGCCCGCGATCTGGGCGGTGCACCGGACCACGGTATTGGTGATGCGATTGCGGTGATTGGTGACGGGTCCATGTCGGCTGGCATGGCTTATGAGGCAATGAACAACGCGGGTCATTTGAAAAAGCGCATGTTCGTTATTCTGAATGATAATGAGATGTCGATTGCGCCACCTGTTGGCGCGATGTCGGCGTATCTGTCACGCATGTATGCCGGCGAGCCATTTCAGGAATTGAAATCAGCCGCCAAGGGGGCGGTCAGCCTGCTGCCGTTTCCGTTTCAGGAAGGGGCCAAGCGGGCCAAGGACATGTTGAAGTCCATGACCGTGGGCGGCACTTTGTTCGAGGAGCTGGGATTTTCCTATGTCGGGCCAATTGATGGCCATGATCTGGAACAACTGCTGCCGGTTTTGCGCACGGTCAAGGAACGTGCAACGGGGCCGATGCTGATCCATGTGTTGACCAAAAAGGGCAAGGGCTATGCCCCCGCCGAGGAAGCACGAGACAAGGGCCACGCGACCGCACAGTTCAATGTGGTGACGGGCGAGCAGAAAAAAACGCCCTCCAATGCGCCCAGCTACACATCGGTGTTTGCCAAGGCGTTGCTGCAAGAGGCGGCAGAGGACGACAAGATTTGTGCGGTGACAGCCGCGATGCCGGATGGTACGGGGCTGAACCTGTTTGCCGAACGCTATGGTAGTCGCTGTTTTGACGTGGGGATTGCGGAACAACACGGGGTGACGTTTTCGGCGGCCTTGGCTGCGGGCGGGATGAAACCGTTTTGCACTATGTATTCGACGTTTTTGCAGCGTGGCTATGACCAAGTGGTGCATGATGTGGCGGTGCAGCGATTGCCGGTGCGCTTTGCCATTGATCGGGCCGGATTGGTCGGCGCGGATGGACCGACCCATGCGGGCGCGTTCGACATCGCGTTTCTGGCCAACCTGCCGGATTTCGTGGTGATGGCGGCGGCGGACGAGGCCGAGCTGGTGCATATGGTAGCGACGGCTGTGTCGATCAATGACGGCCCCAGCGCGTTCCGGTTTCCACGGGGCGAGGGTGTGGGGGTAGAGTTGCCCGAACGCGGTGTGCCGCTGGAAATCGGCAAGGGCCGGATTGTGGCCGAGGGCGCACGGGTGGCAATCCTGTCGTTTGGCACGCGCCTAAGCGAGGTTCAAAAAGCCGCCGAGGCATTGGCGGCCAAGGGGATTACCCCGACGATTGCCGACGCGCGGTTTGCCAAGCCATTGGACCGCGAGATGATCTTGCAATTGGCGGCGGACCACGAGGCGCTGATCACCATTGAAGAGGGCGCAGTCGGTGGTTTTGGCAGCCATGTAGCGCAATTGCTGGCGGATGAGGGTGTGTTTGATACCGGCCTGAAGTTCCGCATGATGGTGTTTCCCGATACTTTCATCGATCATGCCAGCCCAAGCGCAATGTATGCCAGCGCCGCGATGAACGCGCCGGATATCGAGGCCAAGGTGCTGGAAGTGTTGGAGATTGCGGATTTATCGAGCCGGAGAGCCTGATAAGCGGCCTTCGCGCAACAGTTTTATGCAAATCCTGCCAATAATGGGCTGTTTTCTGCCGATTTCCTAGACTTGCGATTCTTCAAACCGTTTAACGAGCCTTAATAACAAAAAAACAAAACTGAGGCAGTTATGAAGAAACTTACACTTGCAGCGGCATTCGCCGTTGCCGCATTCCCTGCATTTTCCGGTAGTCTGAGCGATCTAATCGTTGAGCCGATGGTCACAGCCGAGGTTGTGCAAACCGGAACTGTATCGTCCGATGGCGGAATGCTGGTGCCATTGTTGGCGCTGTTGTTCTTTGCCGCGGCTGCTACAAAATAGCCACTAGCCCTTAAGCAAGGCTTGAAGCCCGGCCTGATAGGTGGGGTATTTCAGCGCCACGCCCAGTTCGGATTTTATCCGTGCGTTCGAGACCGATTTGGACTCGGCGTAAAAACTGCATGCCATATCGGTCATTTCCGCAGTTGCGAAATCCTCAGTGGGCGGGATAGGCAGGCCCAGCAATTCGGCGGCATAGGCAATCACGTCTTGTGGCGGGGCGGGATTATCATCGCAGACATTATAGACTCTGCCGGGATTTGGCTGGGCGATTGATGCTGCCAAAACGGTTGCGATATCTTCAACATGAATGCGGGAAAACAGCTGGCTCGGTTTTACGATCCGGCGCGCCGTGCCTTTGCGAACCTTGGCAAACGGGCCGCGACCAGGGCCGTAAATTCCGGCCAGACGGAAGATGTGCAGCGGCAGGCCGGTGTCAGCGGCAAGCGCTTGCCATTCGGCTTCGGCGGCGACACGCAATTTACCGCGTTTCGTGGCGGGGGTCAGGGGGGTATCCTCGTCCACCCATGCGCCATCGTGGTTGCCGTAAACCCCGATGGTCGAGAGGTATCCGACCCATTTTAGCTGTGGAGTGATGGCAGTGATCCGGCCGCGCAGAACGTTTAGCACAGGGTCACCATCCGCATTGGGGGCCACAGAAATCAGCAGATGTGTGGCACTGGCGAGCGCGCCCGAGATATCGCCGCTAGGCCAGTGGATGGCCGTCGCGCCCTGTGCGCAGATTGCGGGCAGGTTTTCAGGGTCACGGCTGGTGCCGATCACCTGCCAGCCAAGGGGAATCAGTTGGCGGCCAAGGGCCTGCGCGGAGTAGCCGTGGCCAAAGGAAAGAAGCGTGTTTTTCATATCGGGACTATTCGGGGATCGTCGCCTAAGTGCAAGTTTTCAATGCATTACAAAAATTGTTTTGACGGGGAGGTTTTGTAACTTATTGTCGCAGACAGGAAACAAAGGACACGGACATGTATTCACAAGGGTTGATCGGGGCCGATGGCAGCACCGAGGAAACAGACGAGTTTTTGGCCGCTTTTCAGGCGCGGATTGATGCCGAGGAAAAAATCGAGCCGATGGATCCGATGCCAGAGGGGTATCGGCGTACGTTGATCCGGCAAATCGGCCAGCATGCCCATTCCGAGATTGTCGGGATGCTGCCCGAAGGAAACTGGATCACCCGTGCGCCAAGCCTGAAGCGCAAGCTGGCCCTGTTGGCCAAGGTTCAGGACGAGGGCGGACATGGGTTGTATCTGTATTCAGCCGCGGAAACCTTGGGGGTGACGCGCGAGCAGATGACCGAGGAATTGCATTCCGGCAAGGCCAAATATTCGTCAATCTTCAACTATCCGGCGCTTAGCTGGGCGGATATGGGCGCAATCGGCTGGCTGGTCGATGGTGCGGCGATCATGAACCAGATTGCCTTGTGCCGCTGTTCATACGGACCCTATGCTCGGGCGATGATCCGTGTTTGTGCCGAGGAGTCGTTTCACCAGCGGCAGGGATACGAAATTATGCTGACGTTGTGCCGCGGGACCAAAGCGCAAAAGGACATGGCGCAGGATGCGTTGAACCGTTTGTGGTGGCCATCCTTGATGATGTTCGGCCCGCATGACGGTGACAGCGCCCATTCCGAGCAATCGATGAAGTGGAAGATCAAGCGGTTCTCGAACGATGCGCTGCGCGAGAAGTTTATTGCAGCGACGGTGCCTCAGGCCGAGTTTTTGGGTCTGACGGTGCCGGACCCTGATTTGAAGTGGGATGATAACCTGAATGGTGGCAAGGGTGGCTACCAACATGGCGACATTGACTGGGACGAGTTTTGGCGCGTGGTCAAGGGCGACGGGGTGATGAACCGTGAGCGGATCGCCATGCGCAAGGCGGCCTGGGATGAGGGTGCCTGGGTTCGGGAAGCGGCGTTGGCGCATGCGGCGAAGCGGTCTGCAAAGCTGGCCGCCGAGTAGGATTTGAGGGCAGGTGCGGGGGACCAGCCCCCCGCACCCCCCGAGGTATTTAGAGCAAGAAGAAGGGAATGAAGATGGGCAACGAGACTCCGCTTTGGGAAGTTTTTATTCGGCCACGCAATGGATTGGCGCATAAGCATGTGGGCAGTTTGCATGCGGCCGATGAGGCGTTGGCGCTAAGCGCGGCGCGGGATGTTTATACGCGACGCGAGGAGGGGACATCGATCTGGGTGGTTCGCTCAGCTGCGATTGCGGCCAGTGATCCGGCGCGAGCGGGGGAGAATTTTGACCCTGCCGAGGACAAGATTTACCGCCATCCGACGTTCTATGAAATCCCTGATGATGTGGGGCATATGTGATGGCTCTGTTTCAAGCGCTGATCGAGCTGGCGGATGATCATCTGGTGTTGGGGCATCGCCTGTCGGAATGGTGTGGTCATGCGCCGATGCTGGAAGAAGATTTGGCGTTGAGCAATTTTGCGCTGGATGTGATCGGCACGGCGCGGTCGTTATATGCCCATGCCGCCGAGGTTGAGGGCAAGGGACGGTCTGAGGATGATCTGGCCTATTTGCGCAGCGAGCGGGAGTATCTGAACTGTTTGCTGGTGGAACGCCCGAACGGGGATTTCGCCCACACCATGTTGCGGCAGTTCTATTTTGCGGGTTTCATGGAGCCGTTTTGGCAGGCCGTGCTTTCGTCGAATGACAAGGTGATTGCAGGGATTGCCGGCAAGGCTGTGAAAGAGATGGGTTATCACATTCGCCACGCGGCGGAATGGATTGTGCGACTGGGCGGTGGCACTGAGGAAAGCGGTACGCGGATGCGGGCGGCGGTCTATGATTTGCACCCGTATTGGGAGGAAATGTTTGCGCCTTCTGAGTGCGATGTGTTGCCTGACCGTGCGGCGCTACGTCCAGCTTGGGATGTCAGCGTCAAGGCTGTGTTTGAAGTGGCGGGGCTGGATTGGCCCGAGCCGGTTTACGGACAGGTTGGTGGACGCGTTGGCGAGCACAGCGAGGTCCTGGGCCGGATGCTTTCAGACATGCAGTATTTGCAGCGGGTTCATCCTGGGGCGACTTGGTGACTATGGCGGACAAGGCATGGACGGTGGCGGCAGCTGTGCCGGACCCCGAGGTGCCTTGCGTTACTGTGGCCGATCTGGGCATTTTACGCGAGGTGGTAATGGATGGCGATGTGGTTGTGGCCAAACTCACGCCGACCTATTCGGGCTGTCCTGCTGTGCAATTTATCGAGGACGCGGTGGCTGAGGCGTTGCGCGGGGCGGGATATGAGGCGCGGATCGAGCAGGTGATGTCGCCCGCGTGGACGACCGACTGGATCACTGATGCGGGGCGCGAGAAATTGCGCGCCTACGGGATTGCGCCGCCCACCAAGGCCAGCAATTCCAAGCGGGCACTGTTTGGCAAAACTGTTGTGGCCTGTCCGCGATGTGGGTCTGAAGTGACTGAAAAACTTAGCGAATTTGGCTCGACCCCTTGCAAGGCGCATTACCGCTGCAAGGATTGTCTAGAGCCGTTTGACTATTTCAAATGTATCTGAGGAGGGTGTGATGGCGTTTCATGAACTGGTGATTTCCGAGGTCCGGCAAGAGGGTTCGGATGCTGTGGCTTTGGCGTTTGAAGTGCCGCAGGAACTGGCCCAAGCATTCGCCTATGTGCCGGGGCAATATCTGACCTTGCGGGCGGAAATTAAAGGCGAGGACGTGCGACGTTCCTATTCAATTGCCAGTGGTCCGAACGGGACGTTATGCGTCGGGGTGCGGCAGGTCAAGGGGGGGTTGTTCTCGACTTATGCCCAAGGATTGCAGGCGGGTGACAGCGTTAAAGTGATGCAGCCCGAGGGGCGGTTCAGGCTGGCGGATCAGCAGGATGTGCTGCTGATTGCGGCAGGGTCGGGCGTGACGCCGATGGTGTCGATTGCATCGGCTGCGCTTGAGCGCGGGGCGAATGTTACGATGATCTATGGCAACCGCGACTTTGCCCATGTGATGTTTCGTAGCGAATTGGAAGCGCTGAAGGACAGCCATATGGGGCGGTTCACTTTGATCCATGCGTTGAGCCGCGAGGAGCAGGATGTGCCGTTGCTGAATGGTCGGATCACCGGTGAAAAGATCACCCAGATGGCCAACGCCGGTGCGATTGATCTGGCTGCTGCTGACGGGGTTTTTCTGTGTGGTCCGGGCGAGATGATTACGGATGTTTCGGGGGCTTTGAGCAAGCTGGGTGTGGCGTCTGGAGATATTCACAGCGAGCGGTTTGCGCCGGATGGCGAGGTGCCCAAGCAACGCTCGAAGGTGGCGCGGGAGGTGGCGCAAAACGGGGTTGAGGTCGAGGTTATTCTGGACGGGACGCGCAAGCGGTTTTCGGTTGAGGATGGCGACGACAACATCGTGGCAGCGGCGGCGCGACAAGGGTTGGAATTGCCCTATTCCTGCAAGGGCGGGATGTGTTGCACATGCCGGTGTCGGGTAACCGAAGGCACGTCGGAAATGGCGACGAATTATTCGCTGGAGCCGTGGGAACTGGAGGCCGGATTTACGCTGGCGTGCCAGACGCGGCCAACGTCCAAAAAGCTGGTTCTGGATTTTGATGCGGCGTGAGGTGGGCCAAAATCAGGTATATGAATTCTATATGAATCGCATATGAAAACCATATGACTTTTGTCGGGGTTGCGCCGAAAAGATTTTAGGCTTCCGGCGGAGGTATTTACGGCAAGAAGAAGCGGTTATTTGGTGTCGGGTTTGATACGGTAGCGGAAATCGCAATGGTCCGCGCCTTCCATAATGGTCTGGGTGCGGGTCAGTTCGATGTTGTCGGAAAAGCCGATGCAATAGCTGCCATCGCGGTTGCACGACAACAGGTGGCCGATTTCGCCCAGCCCCATTTCGCGATACATTTTGGCGTATTCGCAACGGGTGATGTTGTAATCCAGATTGGTGTCGGTTTCTTGCAGGTAAGTGCGTTCCAGCGCGTCATCGGCATCCCACAGGTGGTGGTTGGCGGCGAGGTCTGCCAGGGTTGGCATGTGGTCGTATTGGGCACGGAATTCGCGGCCCTGCGTGATGGCGGAATTGGCCACCGAAATGCGGATGATTTCCTGTGCCTCTTCCTTGCCAAGGCGCGGTTTCAACACATCATAAATTTCCTTGATCAGCTCGGCCTCGATCCGGCGCTTTTCTATCATCGGCATTTGGGATGGTTTGTTGGTCATATCGGCTCCTTACAGGCGGGGCGGGCGTTTATCGCGGTAGCGGTATTGGGCTAACGCAGCTGGGGCGGCGTGTTTGGCAATGGTGTGGAACGGGATCGGGTTTGGGGTGGTGAGCGGGATGGCGAGGTCAGATTGTTTGGCCCCGAGCAGGGCATCGGCGAGTTGAATGCCCAGCGGGATGGTCAGGGCGAGGCCGCGGCCGTTGTAGCCGGTGAAGCCGAGGTAGTTGGGGCCGAGGTGGTGGAAGCGTGGGAAAAAATCGGTGGTGATACCTACGTAGCCGCACCAGATGTGGCTAAACTGCGGGTTGGGCAGTTGCGGGAAGGTTTTGGTCAGGCGTTTGGCGATGTATTTTTGCAGGCGGGCGTGGGCATTGGTTTTGAACATCAGAGCGCTGCCGGTGATAAGGTGGTTTTGTGCATCTTTGCGAAAGAATTGCAGATCGCCGCGGGTGTCGGAGATGGCTGGGTTGCTGGGCAGGATGCTGGCGTTTTGTTCGGTGGTGAGCGGTTCGGTCGCCATTTGCCATGAGGTGATCGGCACAAATGAGCGTTTGATTTGGGGGGCGATGCCGCCAGTGTAGGCGTTGGTGGCCAGCAGAACCGCGCCCGCGATGATGGTTGCGTCAGGGGTTTTTATCAGCCAGTTTTGGCAGGCGCGGCTGACCTTAATGACGGGGGTGTTTTCATGGATTGTGACACCGGCATTTGTGCAGGCCTCGGCGAGGCCACGGGTGAACATCAACGGGTTGATGTGGCCGCCTGTCGGGTTGAACATGCCACCATGCCATTGGTCCGATCCGATCAGGTCGCGGGATTCATTTTGGTCAAGCAGGCGGGCGGGGGCACCGCGTTTTTGCCATGCCTTCACACGCGATTCTGACAGGTGCATGTGGGCAGCGGAATGGGCGGGTTGGAACCAACCGGTCTGATTTGCTTCGCAGTCAATTTTTTCGATGCGGATCAGGTCGAACAGGGTGGTGGCGCTATTTTGCAGCAGGTCGACAAAGCGGGATCCGACCTCGCCATATTCACGTTCAATCCGGTCGGGTTCGGCGGCTGACAGGATCGGGATCACTTGACCATTGTTGCGGCCTGATCCGCCAAAGCCGATTGTGTGGCTTTCGAGGAGTGTGACTTGGTGCCCCTTTCGGGCGAGATGCAGGGCGGCGGAAAGGCCGGTGAGGCCGCCGCCGATCACCACGATTTCGCACTTGCTCGGTTCGGTCAGGGCGGGCGTTGACGTGCGCGCGGGGCTGGTGGTTTCCCAGATCGAGGCGGCGGGTTTTTCGGCGGGTTGCATAGAGGGATTATCGGTCGGGCGCGCGCATTTGTCGAGGGGTGGGAAAAGAGATTTTAAGCCTCCGGCGGGGATATTTATGCAAAAAAGAAACGGGAGTCAGGAAGGGGTGTTGAACACGCGCGTTGGGTGGAGTTCACCGGATTTGTAGGTGCCCACAGCGACGGCTTTGCCATCAAGCGAGGCCCATGCTTCGTCGCCGTAGTCCACGTCGGATGTGATCACCATGCCGGGGTTGCCGTGGCGCAGTTTTACGGCTGCTTCAACGGTGCAACGCAGTTCGGGCAGGTCGGCGAGGCCTTCCTCCAACGGACGCAGGTATTGATCAAGCTCGCCAGATTTGGCGAGTTTTTCGACGGTTTCCATACTGATACCATCGTGTGCTTCGAACGGGCCGGACCAGACGCGGTGCAGGGATTTGACGTGGGCGTGGCAGCCCAGAACATTGCCCAGATCGCGGGCGATGGAGCGCACGTAGCCGCCTTTGCCACAGATCATTTCAAGGATGACGTGGTCGGCGTCGGGGCGTTCGATCATTTCCAGTTCTTCGACCCACAGCGGGCGGGCTTTGATCTCGATTTCCTCGCCAGCGCGGGCCAGTTTATAGGCGCGCTCGCCGTCAATTTTAACGGCGGAAAATTGCGGCGGGACTTGCATGATGTCGCCGACGAACTGTGGCAGGACTGCACGGATTTCATCATCAGAGGGGCGGGCGTCAGAGCTGGCGATGACTTCGCCTTCGGTATCATCGGTGTTGGTGGCTTGGCCCAGACGCACGGTAAAGCGATAGGCCTTTTGAGCGTCCGTTATGTAGGGCACGGTTTTTGTGGCCTCGCCCAGTGCAATGGCTAAAACGCCGGTTGCTTCGGGGTCGAGCGTGCCGGCGTGGCCTGCCTTTTTGGCGTCCATTGCCCAGCGGACTTTGTTCACCACCGCATTCGAGGTGATGCCGGTGGGTTTGTTGATCACCAACCAGCCCGAAATATCGCGGCCATTTTTGCGTCTGCGTCCCAAGGGTGTGCTCCGGTTCAGGTTAGGTTTTGGCGTTTATTGGCGGCGTGTGCTGGCGTCAATAGCGGATCACGGTTCCAACCATAACGCCAAGCGGAAAGCCCGCATCATGGCGGTTCAGATCGGGGGCATAGAGGCGCGAAACCTTGCCATCAAAGTAAAGCGCATTCGGGGTTTTCAGGTGGTCCAAAAACAGCGAGCCGAATTCGTGGAAGGTGACACGGGAGTCGGAGATCACGAAAAACGCTTGTGTGCCATCTGCCGATACACCGACGCCGTTTCGGATGTAATGGGTGGTGGCATTGAGCAGGAAGCGTGGGTGCAATTTACCGTCGATCACCAGCATCGGGCCGGACTGGGTGGCGAATTTGCAATATGGCGGGTCGGCGCGAAAGGTATTGGTTTCGATGACGCTGTATTTCTGTCTATTGATACAAAAAACCCCATTGGGTTTCAGGCCAAAATTGCCAAATGTGCCGCCGTCGGCAAGCGGGGTCATTTCCGTGCCGTGATCAATGAACAGGCCAACGGGGGTTCTATCGGGGTGATACATGCCTGCGTTCATCGCAAACCCCAGTTCCCAGTTTTCGTTTGCCAAGGCTTTATTGATACCGTCGAAGTTGGCCAGAGGTGTGCCGACAGCATCGGAATGGAACAGGCGCAGGTCTTCGCCGAGCGATACTTTGCACAGGGTGTAGTCGTTGGATTTATAGGTCAGGGTCTCGCAAGCGGATGCGGCGCCGGGCAGAATCAGGAATAGAGCGAAAAGGATGCGGATCATTCGCCGCCTCCATCGCCATCTCCTTCAGACATGTCCTGTGTGTCGCGCGTCACGTCATCCTGTGCCAGCATCCGGCGGGTGTCGTCCATTTGATCAAAGGTTTCGTCGATCAGGAAGCGAATTTCTGGCGAGTATTTCAGGGCCAGTGTTTTGGAAATAGCGCGGCGGATTTCATAGCGGTTGGTGCGCAGGGCCAGCAGGGCTTCGTCTTTGCCTTTGCCGCCCAAGGGCAGGATAAACGCAGTGGCGACCCGCAGGTCGGGCGATGTGCGGACCTCGCCGACGGTAATCAACATGCGGTTCAGGTCGGGGTCATGAATATCGCCACGGGTCAGGATGTCCGATAGCGCACGGCGGATCAATTCACCGACGCGCAACTGGCGCTGGGTTGGCCCGCGCGAGGAATGATGTGTTTGCTTTGCCATGATGTGCATCTAAGCAGGTTGCGCAGCTGGTGCAAGCGGGGCAAACTGATCAGGCAGCGTTAAAGGAGCGAAAATGAGCGATTTACCGGGGATTGTGGTGAACGGAGTGTCGGGCCGGATGGGTCAGATGCTGGTGCGGTTGGTTGCTGATAGCGATGCGGTGCGGTTGGTTGGCGCGCTGGAACGCAGCGGGCACGATTGGGTTGGCCGCGATGTTGGGGCCGCGATGGGCGGTGCCGATCTGGGTGTTTTGGTGACGGATGATGCGCTGGAAGTGATGGCCAAGGCGCAGGGGGTGATTGATTTCACCGTGCCTGCGGCCACGGTGGCGATGGCTGAACTGGCAGCGCAGGCGCGTGCGGTGCATGTGATTGGCACCACGGGGTTGTCGGACGACGATCTGGTGAAGATTAAAGCGGCGGCACGCCATGCGGTTGTGGTGCGGGCGGGGAATATGAGCCTTGGGGTCAATCTGTTGGTGCAACTGACCAAGAAGGTTGCGGCGGCGCTGGACGAGGATTTCGACATCGAGATTATCGAAGCGCACCACCGCCACAAAGTCGACGCGCCATCGGGTACGGCGTTGATGCTGGGTGAGGCTGCGGCCGAGGGGCGCGGGGTTTCTTTGGACGCGGTGAAGGACAGCGGGCGCGATGGGATCACGGGTGCGCGTCGTCGGGGTGATATCGGGTTTTCGGCGGTGCGTGGTGGTGACATTGTGGGTGAGCATGACGTGATGTTTGCGGCGGATGGCGAGCGAATTATCTTGCGCCATATGGCAACGGATCGGGCGGTGTTTGCCCGCGGGGCGCTGAAGGCGGCGCTGTGGGGGCAAGGGCGCAAGCCGGGGGAGTATGATATGGTGGATGTGCTGGGATTGTGAGGTTTCGGCCATTTGGTAACCTAGTCTTAATGCGATTTTGGACATAATACTTTGAAGCCGCATGGATGTAAGCGATCTTGTTGAATTCTGGACAAGCCACTATATATAGTAGCAATAGGCGATAATCTGTGTATTCTAGTGGCAATCACTGGGAAACGCGGTGAGCCATGAATGGGAGAAAAACAATGCCAAAAGGGCCGCAAGGGCGAAAATGCTCGGCGGGTGTGATGCGTATTGCCCAGATCGCCCTAAGAGAGAAACGAAATAGTAGAGGGTATTTCTAATGTCCTTTCCCGTTAAACATGTAGCAAACTGCTTTTTGCAGCGTGATTTTGAAGATGGGTGTGCAACGGTTACCCCCATGAAATTACAAAAGCTAGTTTACTGTCTACATGGATGGCACTTAGCAATTACAGGAAAACCCGCGATTAACGGGCATTTCGAGGCGTGGCCGTATGGGCCTGTTGAAGAAGATATGTACCACCTCTTCAAAGCATATCGAAACAGATCGATCTCTACGTATGCGGAATCGTGGGATGGTGACGAGAAAAAAGCTTTTGTTGTTGCCCAGAATGGCAACAAAGAGTTTTACGACGTTTTGGATTTTGTTGCGGGTCGGTACATGCCATTTTCTGCAATTGAGTTATCTGCAATGACACATAAGCCGGGAACACCTTGGTCGATTACTCGGGACAGTGGGGAAAGTGTGATAGATAACGATTTGATCAAAACACATTTTAGGGAACTCGCAGCTTCATGAGTGATGATAAACCGGTAAGCCTAGAAGTTGCACAGCAAGCGACGGTTAAGCCACCGAAACCTGATAGAATGTCGGCTGATGAAGAAAAGTTTTTTGCACATGAAGAGAATATGCAAAATGCACAGCTCGGATGGATTGGAAAAATTTGGGGCGCTAAGTCGGAAAAGCCAGGAAATGTATCTGCAATTATTGCCCTTTTGCTAGCTGGTTATGTTGGAGCGTTGGTCTTTTTGCAGCCGGACAACCCGCGATTTGATGATGTTTTTACCGGTTTGATGAGTATCATTACTTTGATACTAGGGTATCTTTTTGGCAGCAGTGACCGAAGGTAGTTCGGTTATGAAGGTAGCTAAGCTAATGCAGCCGTAAGCGAAGGTTGTGGCATCTAAAAATCCACCGCAATCCCCTTCTTCTCCCAATCCCCATAGCGCACAGGTTCTGGTCCGTCGCGGCCACCCAGCTCTTTGGGCAGTTCGGATTTCGCGGCCTTCTTGCGACGCTCTTCGGCCTCTTTCAAGGCACGAATGGCTTCGGGGGGGAGGTCTTTGTCTGTGTCGGGCATATCAGCGTTCTCTTGTTCTAGCTGTGGCTATGATATAGGCGCAAACGCAGTGATCGCAACAAAGGAATATCCCATGTCTCATCCCGGTTTGGCACCACGACGCGCGGCGGTTCGACTGATGGACGGGGTGCTGGGCAAGGGTGCTCTGTTGCCCGAGATGCTGGCCTTGGGTGCGTTGGACAAGCTGGAGCCATCCGAGAAGGCGCGTGCGCAGAGGTTGGCGATTGACACTCTGCGCTGGATGGATCGGGCCGACCGGATGCTGGGGCCATTCCTGCAACGCAAGCCCGAGCTGTTTGTGCATAATGTGCTGCGCCTGTCGGTGGTCGAATTATGCGTCGAGGGCGCGGCGGCGCACGGGGTGGTGAATGCGGCGGTGGCGATGGTCAAGGCTGACAAAGCCAACAATCGCGCCTCGGGCATGGTCAACGCGGTGCTGCGCAAGATTGATCCGGCGGCTTGGGATAAATTGCCGCCGTCGCGCCTGCCGAAATGGTTGAGGAAACCGTTGGTGGCGGATTACGGCAAAAAGATTATCGAGGCGATGGAGGCGGCGTTCGTTGCCGGTGCACCGCTGGATTTGACCGCCAAGGGCGATGCGGCGGCGGTGGCCAAGGCGGTGGGCGGCGAAGTGCTACCGACCGGATCGGTGCGATTGCACGATGCTGGGCAGGTTTCGGCGCTGGCGGGATATGAGGCAGGTGAGTGGTGGGTTCAGGACGCCGCCGCAGCCTTGCCCGCCAAGATTTTGAACGCCCAAGAAGGCGAGCGGGTTCTGGATATGTGTGCCGCTCCGGGTGGGAAAACCATGCAGTTAGCGGCAACGGGGGCGGATGTGGTGGCGATAGATGTCTCTAAGAAACGCATGGCGCGGGTGCAGGAAAATCTGGAACGCACGGGGTTGCAGGCGACCTTGCGGGTGACGGATGCGTTAAAATGGCGCGAGGCTCTGTTTGATGCGATCTTGCTGGACGCACCCTGCACCGCGACAGGCACGATCCGGCGGCATCCGGATTTGCCCTATGCCAAGGATGGCACGGACTTTCCGGTGTTGTTTGCTTTGCAGGAGCGGATGATTGATCATGCGTTTAGCCAGTTGAAACCGAGCGGGCGACTGGTGTTTTGCACCTGTTCGCTATTGCCGGACGAGGGCGAGATCCAAGTCGAGGATGCGTTGAAGCGGAACAAGGGAATGACGGTGGAGCCGATCACGCTGGAGGGGATTGATCCGGCGTGGGCAACACCCGAGGGCGGGTTGCGGTTGCGCCCCGATTATTGGGCGGATCGCGGCGGCATGGACGGGTTTTACATCGCAGTTTTGCGGAAAGGCGCGTAAGTGCGAATTCGTCGGTGACACCCGCACCTGTGCGGCCTATGCTGTGGGCGAGCAAACCCGTCACTCTAACATCCCCGCAAGAAGGCGAAGCAGGCCGTGACACAACCGACAAGTTTTTCCGCGCGCCGGATGCGCTGGATGAACCGCTTTTACGCGCGGCTAAGTACGCGTGCGCGGGCGGCAACCGGTTTCACCTCGCAACCTGAACCGCGCACGATTGGGTCATTCGCCCGTGGTCGGCAATTGGTGGCGGGGAATTTCCAGTTTGCAGGATATCTGATCACAGACAGTAAGGCAGGGTTGTGGGATATTGAAATGCCCTCGGCCATGTTCAATGAGGATGTGCACGGGTTTCAGTGGCTGGATGATTTGGCAGCCGTCGGCGATGGCCCCGCGCGGAATGCCGCGCAAAGCTGGGTGTTTGAATGGATCACGCGGTTCGGGCAGGGGCACGGGGCCGGATGGACGCCGGATTTAACCGGACGGCGGCTGATTCGCTGGATCAATCATGCGCTGTTCCTGTTGCAGGGGCAGGACGGGGATGCGTCCAAGGCCTATTTCCAGTCATTGGCGCACCAGACAATTTTCCTAAGCAAACGCTGGAAGGTTGCATCAGCCGGATTGCCACGGTTCGAGGCGTTGACGGGGTTGATTTACGCCGGGCTGGCCCTGAGTGGGATGGACGAACATGTAAAGCCTGCCGTGAAAGCGCTGGCGCGGGAATGCCGTGAGCAGATAGACGCTGAAGGTGGCATTCCGACGCGCAATCCCGAGGAATTGCTGGAGGTGTTCACCCTGCTGATTTGGGCGGCGTCCGCCTTGAGCGAGGCGGGCTGGATCGCGGGGCGTGAGCATCTGGCGGCCATCGAGCGGATCGCGCCGACATTGCGGGCCTTGCGCCATAGCGATGGCAGCCTAGCGCGGTTTCATGGTGGTGGTCGTGGTATCGAGGGACGGTTGGACCATGCGCTGGCGTCTAGCGGGGTGCGGACATCGGGCGGAACCGGTTTGCAGATGGGTTATGCACGAATGAAGGCGGGGCGCAGCAGTGTGATCGTGGACGCAAGCCGCCCGCCACAGGGTGCGAATTCCTATCATGGCCATGCCTCGACTTTGGCGTTTGAACTCACATCAGGTCGCCGCCCGCTGGTGGTGAATTGCGGATCAGGCGTATCGTTTGGCGAAGACTGGCAGCGTGCCGGACGCGCAACGCCGTCACATTCCGTGCTGGGGGTCGACGGGTTTTCGTCATCACGGTTGGGATTTGGCGATGCAAGCCCGCAAGAAAGCCTGCTGCACACACCAAAGACTGTCGATATAAAACAATCGTTCGACAAGGCAGGCGCCAGTCTTCAGGCGGGGCATGACGGTTATGAGGCAAGCCACGGGTTAACCCATATGCGTCGGTTGGATCAATCATCCGACGGGCGCATCTTGGCGGGCGAAGACACGTTGATGGCAATTACTGATGCGGACAAACGCCTGTTTGATCGCGCGATGGATGCGGTGAAGTTGCAAGGCATCGCCTATTCAGTGCGGTTCCATTTACATCCCGATGTTGACGCGGTTCTGGATATGGGCGGTGCTGCGGTGTCGCTGGCGCTCAAAAGCGGCGAGATATGGGTGTTCCGGCATGGTGGCGAGGCCCAGTTAAGTTTGGAACCAAGTGTTTACCTTGAAAAAAACCGGCTAAAGCCCCGCGCGACAAAACAGATTGTTTTAACTGCCCGCGCTTTGGAGTATGCGAGCCGTGTGACCTGGACGCTGGCCAAAGCACAGGACACACCCGATAGCCTGCGTGATCTTGTGCGCGATGATGATGAAATTCTGCAAACAACACCGAATGGGGAAACTGAATGACTGCCAACCTGCCAATCCGCCGCGCATTATTATCTGTATCTGACAAAACCGGACTGATTGATCTGGGCCGCGCATTAGCGGGAATGGGGGTCGAGCTGTTATCGACCGGCGGGTCCGCCAAGGCGTTGCGCGATGCGGGGCTGGATGTGACGGATGTGGCGGATGTGACTGGCTTTCCTGAAATGATGGATGGGCGGGTAAAAACGCTGCATCCCGCTGTGCATGGTGGCCTGTTGGCGCTGCGCGATAATGATGCGCATCTGGCGGCGATGAAGGAACACGGCATTGCGGGGATCGACCTGTTGGTGGTCAATCTGTATCCGTTTGAAGAAACCGTGGCCAAGGGCGCGGATTACGATACCTGCATTGAAAATATTGACATTGGCGGCCCTGCGATGATCCGCGCGGCGGCCAAGAACCATGCGTTTGTCACTACGGTTGTCGATGTCGAGGATTACGAAAAACTGTTGGGTGATATGGCCAAACATAGCGGCGCGACTTGTGACAAGTTTCGCAAGCGCCGTGCCCAGATCGCTTATGCGCGCACCGCCGCCTATGATGCGGCTGTTTCAACTTGGATGGCGGATGCGATTGGGGTGGAGTTCCCGCGCCGTCGTGCCTTTGCCGGAACGCTGTCGCAGGTGATGCGCTATGGCGAAAACCCGCATCAGTCGGCGGCGTTTTACACCGATGGTTCGACCCGCGAAGGGGTTGCGACGGCGGTGCAACATCAGGGCAAAGAGCTGTCTTATAACAACATCAACGACACCGATGCGGCGATTGAGCTGGTGGCGGAATTTGACCCTGCCGAGGGGCCAGCCTGTGCGATTATCAAACATGCCAACCCTTGTGGCGTGGCGCGGGGCGCGACGATGGTTGAGGCGTATCGCGCGGCGTTCAACTGCGATAATGTTTCGCCGTTTGGCGGGATTATTGCGCTAAACCAGCGGCTGGACGGGGCCACGGCCGAGGAAATTTCCAAGATTTTCACCGAGGTAGTGATTGCGCCGGGGGTCGATGAAGACGCCAAGGCGATCTTTGCCAAGAAGAAAAACCTGCGGCTGTTGACGGTGGCGGGGCTGCCTGATCCGCGGGCGGCGGCGCTGACGTATCGGCAAGTGTCTGGCGGCATGTTGGTGCAGGACAAGGATAACGGGTTTGTCGCTATGGACGATCTGAAGGTTGTGACCAAACGCGCGCCAAGTGATGCCGAGATGGCCGATCTGATGTTCGCGTGGCGGGTGGCCAAGCATGTCAAATCCAACGCTATTATTTACGTTAAGGATGGCGCGACCGTGGGCATCGGCGCGGGGCAGATGAGCCGCGTTGACAGCACGCGGATTGCGGCGCGCAAGGCACAGGACATGGCCGAGGTGTTGGGGCTGGATGCGCCATTGACCCAAGGGTCGGTTGTGGCGTCGGATGCGTTTTTCCCGTTTGCCGACGGGTTGTTGAGTGCTGCGGAAGCCGGTGCAACGGCTGTGATTCAGCCGGGCGGGTCCATGCGGGACGATGAAGTGATTAAGGCTGCGGACGAGGCAGGGTTGGCGATGGTGTTTACCGGTATGCGCCATTTTCGGCATTAAAGGAGAAGTGATAATGCGGCTAACCCTTTGGGCCGGATTTTGGACGTTCATGCTGGATCAGGCATCAAAATATCTAGTGGTGCATTGGTTAAACCTGCGCGAGCGCGGCGAAATTGATGTGCTGCCGCCATTTGTGAACTTTCGCATGGCATGGAACAATGGTGTGAACTTTGGCCTGTTTTCCAACAGTGCCGATTGGGCCCGCTGGATCCTTATTGCGCTGGCTTTGGCAATCTGTATCTGGGTGCTGGTCTGGATCAAGCGGGAAAAACATGGCCGTTTGGCATACATTAGCGCCGGATTGCTGATTGGCGGGGCGCTGGGCAATGTGATGGACCGTATCCTTTATGGCGGGGTTGCGGATTTCATTAATATGTCCTGTTGCGGCATTGAAAGCCCATATTCGTTCAATATTGCCGATATTGCGGTGTTTGCGGGCGCATTTGGGTTGATCTTTTTCGCTGGAGAAAAGAAGACTAGGTGACGGCGCCGATTTGATCGGTTAAACAGCGCTTGTAAGGGTTGAAGGAGACATCAATGCAGATCGCACGTGGCACAATCGCACTTGCTTTGATCGCTGTTCTGGCGGTGTCGGCCTGTGGCGGGCGTAAAGACCCGCAACTGATGAATATTCGCTCGAACACTGACGGGCCGGATGAATTTACGATTTTGCCGGGCAAGCCGCTGGAAGCCCCCGATTATACCGCAGCATTGCCGACCCCGACACCGGGGGGGGCAAACCTGACTGATCCGACACCAAAAGCGGATGCGATTGCAGCATTGGGTGGCAACCCTGCGCGGCTGAACCGCACAGGCGGCGGCGCTATCGGGAGCGGTGACGCGTCGGTCGTGACCCATGCGCGCCGGTTTGGCGTGACATCGGGTATTCGCCAGACCTTGGCCGCCGAGGATCTGGATTTTCGCGGACGCAACCGTGGCCGCGTTCTAGAACGGGCGTTCAATGTGAACGTCTATTTCAAGGCCTACAGAAAACAGTCGCTGGATCAATATAACGAGCTGTTGCGGTTCCGCCGGTTGGGTGTGCGCACTCCGTCAGCACCGCCTGATCCGTCGACGCTTCGATAGTCCATATCTCACAATTGCGCTAGCTGGGCTTGTGATGGGCGAAAAGGTGCGTAAGTTCTAGCCAACATGTATGCATCGGAGACCCTAAATGCGCATTTCCAGTCTGGTTATTCTGGCCCTGACCCTGTTAACCCGCCCACTGTGGGCACAAGAGATCAGCAATTACACCCTGTCCAATGGTTTGGACGTGGTGGTGATCGAGGATCATCGCGCGCCAGTTGTGGTGCAGATGGTGTGGTATCGGGCGGGGGCTGCGGATGAGGAACCCGGTGTTTCCGGTGTGGCGCATTTTCTGGAGCATTTGCTGTTCAAGGCCACCGATGATCTGAAATCGGGTGAATTGTCAGACACGGTGGCGGCAAATGGCGGGTCGGACAATGCGTTCACCTCGTGGGATTACACGGCCTATTATCAGCGGGTGGCGGCGGACCGACTGGAACTGATGATGACAATGGAAGCTGACCGGATGCGCGATTTGCGCCTGTCCGTCGATGACATTGCTACCGAGCGCGATGTGATTTTGGAAGAACGTAACCAGCGCACCGAAAGCAATCCAGATTCGTTGTTTGGCGAGCAGCGCCGTGCAGCGCAGTTTTTGAACCATCCGTATGGTGTTCCGGTAATCGGCTGGAAACACGAAGTGGCCGAATTATCGCTTGAGGATGCATTGGCGTATTACCGTCGCTTTTACGCGCCCAACAACGCAATTCTGGTGGTGGCGGGGGATGTGGACCCTGCCAATGTATTGGCGTTGGCGAAAAAGCATTATGGCCCGCTGGCCCCAACGGCCGATTTACCTGATCGTGCCCGCACCATCGAGCCACCACAACTGTCTGAGCGGCGGATGACTTATGTGGATGAACGCATCGCGCAGCCATATGTGATCCGCAGTTATCTGGCACCTGAACGCAACAGCGATGATCAGGAACAGGCCGCCGCCCTGACGATGTTGGCGGAACTGCTGGGTGGAAATGGCCAAACCTCGGTTCTGGGGCGTAAATTGCAATTCGAGACGCAAAAGGCGATTTATACATCGGCGTATTATGACGGCATGTCGCTGGATAAGACGACATTTGGTCTGGTGATTGTGCCAAGTGACGGCATCAGCCTGACCGAGGGCGAAGCGTTGCTGGATAATGCCATTGCCGAATTTATCGAGGAAGGTGTGGATGCAGAACAGTTCGCACGGATCAAGATGCAGTTGCGGGCCAGTCTGATTTACGAGCGCGACGATGTTCAGGCCTTGGCGAACCTGTATGGATCAGCCCTGACATCAGGTTTGACGATCAAGGATGTGCAGGCATGGCCACGGGTTTTGCAAAATGTAACGGCCGAGGATGTGATCGCTGCGGCGTCCTTGTTGCTGGATAAAAAGCAGGCCGTGACCGGATGGTTAAGCAATCCGGCAGCACAAGCGGAGGTGACGCAATGAAGCGGATTTATCTGGCGCTGATCGCGCTGCTGGTGTTTGGCGCGGCGGCACAGGCCGAGGTCGAAATTAAAGAAGTGACATCGCCGGGCGGGATCACCGCGTGGCTGGTCGAGGAGCATTCGATCCCGTTCACGTCGCTCCAAATCCGGTTCAAGGGCGGTGCCAGTCTGGACGTGGCGGGCAAACGCGGGGCCGTAAACCTGATGGTTGGCCTGTTGGAAGAAGGGGCTGCCGACATGGACGCGCGCCAGTTTGCAGCGGCGGCCGAAGGGTTGGCGGCGAGTTTCGGATTTAGTGTTCGGGACGACGCGATGTCGATATCAGCGCAATTCCTGAGCGAAAACCGCGATGAGGCGATGGCGCTGTTGCGCGCCGCGTTGCAAGAGCCTCGGTTCGATGATGACGCAATTGAACGGGTGCGGGCACAGGTGGTTTCGGGCATTCAGGGCGCCGCAAAAGACCCTGATAAAATTTCGGGGCGCACGTTCGATCAGCTGGCCTTTGCCGACCACCCCTATGCGAGTTCGCGCAATGGCACGCTGGAATCGGTGGCCAGCATAACGCGCGATGATTTGATCGCCGCCAAAGACGCTGTCATGGCCCGGGATCGGCTGTTTGTCGGTGCGGTTGGCGATATAACCCCCGAAGAGCTGGGTGCATTGCTGGATGATTTGCTGGGCGGATTGCCTGCGGTCGGGGCGGATATGCCTGCGCGGGCTGATTACCAGTTGAGCGGTGGTGTGACCGTGGTGCCGTTTGACACGCCGCAATCGGTGGTGACATTCGGGCTGGAGGGGATCGAGCGTGATGACGATGATTTCTTTGCCGCCTATCTGATGAACACCATTCTGGGGGGCAGCGGCCGGCAATCACGCCTGATGGAAGAGGTGCGCGAGAAACGCGGGCTGACTTATGGCGTTTACAGCTATCTGGTGCCGATGGATTACGCGGCGATTTATATGGGGCGTGTGGCGTCGGCCAACGACCGTGTGGCGCAAGCGATTGATGTGATCCGTAATGAGTGGATCAAGCTGGCGGAAAACGGGGTGACTGCTGCCGAATTGGAGGGGGCCAAGACCTATTTGACCGGTGCATACCCGTTGCGGTTTGACGGGAATGGGCCAATTGCTAATATCATGGTCGGGATGCAGATGCAGGGTCTACCGATTGATTATATCGCCACGCGGAACGACAAGGTGAATGCCGTGACGTTGGAGGATATTGCGCAGGTGGCCAAGCGGCTGGTGCGCCCCGATGATCTGCATTTTGTGGTGGTCGGGCAGCCCGAGGGGCTGGAGAGCAGTAATTAACCCAAGGTGTGAATCAAGGTGTAAATCTCTGTGGTCGAATCGGGGCGGTTTATGCTAATTCTAGTGGTATGCCCGCACAAAACCCCAATATAGGCGAAAACCGCCCTGTTATCAGACAGCTGGATGACGCCGCGATTAACCGGATTGCGGCGGGCGAAGTGGTGGAGCGGCCTGCCTCGGCGGTGAAAGAGCTGATCGAGAATGCGCTGGACGCGGGGGCGCATAGGATCAACGTTTCCTATGCCGATGGCGGCAAGACCCTGATCCGCGTGGTGGACGATGGCCACGGAATTCCGGCGGCTGATTTACCGCTGGCGATGTCGCGTCATGCCACGTCGAAAATTGATGGATCCGACCTGTTGAACATCCACACATTCGGGTTTCGGGGCGAGGCGTTGCCGTCACTGGGGGCGGTCGGGCGGCTGACGATCACGTCGCGGGTATCGGGGGCGGATGCGGCGACGATCCGTGTTGCGGGTGGCGCGATGGAGGCGGTGAAACCGGCGGCGTTATCTGCTGGGACCGTGGTTGAATTGCGCGATCTGTTTTACGCCACGCCTGCGCGGTTGAAATTCTTGCGCACGGATCGGGCCGAGGTGCAGGCGATTGGCGATGTGGTCAAACGGCTGGCGATGGCGGAACCGTTTGTCAGTTTTACCTTGCGCGATGTTTCGGGTGGCGGCGAGGGGCGGCTGACGTTCCGTGCCGATGCTGAAACCGGCGATTTGTTTGACGCGTTGCATGGGCGATTGCGGCAGGTTCTGGGGGCGGAGTTTGCTGAAAATGCGCTAAAGATTGATGCGGAGCGCGAGGGGATTGCGCTGACCGGATACGCGGCGTTGCCGACGTTTTCACGCGGGTCCGCGGTGATGCAATATCTATATGTTAACGGGCGGCCTGTTCGGGATAAATTACTGATCGGGGCGTTGCGCGGGGCGTATTTTGATTTTCTGTCGCGCGACAGGCATCCGGCGGCGGTGTTGTTTCTGGAGTGTGATCCGCATTTTGTGGACGTGAATGTGCATCCGGCAAAATCCGAGGTGCGGTTTCGCAATCCGGGTCTGGCGCGCGGGTTGATCGTTTCGGCGTTGCGGCATGCGTTGGCCGAGGCGGGGCATCGGGCCTCGACCACAGTGGCGGGGGCAACTTTGGGGGCGTTTCGGCCTGAGGCGACAGGACGGGTTTACCAGATGGATCGGCCCTCACAGGGGGCGATTGGAGCCAGTTTTGCGGCGCAGGCACCGGCGTTTGAGGGCGGGTTTGCCGAAGCATCAGCACGGTTTGAGGCGCCGATTGAAATGGATGCGCCGACGGATTTGCCGCTGGGGGCGGCGCGGGCGCAGGTGCATGAAAATTACATCATCGCGCAGACGTCGGATGGCATGGTGATTGTTGATCAACACGCCGCGCATGAACGGCTGGTTTATGAGAAGCTAAAGGCGCAGATGGCCGAAAACGGTGTGGCGGCGCAGGCTTTGTTGATCCCCGAGATTGTGGAGTTAAGCGAGGGTGATGCGGCGCGTTTGCTGGAGATGGCCGATGACCTGGCGCGGCTGGGGCTGAAGCTGGAGCCGTTCGGGGCGGGCGCGATTGCGGTGCGTGAAACGCCAGCGATTTTGGGTGCTATCAATGCCAAGCAGATGATCTTGGATATTCTGGATGAATTGGCCGATTTGGGTGACAGCCTAACGGTGCAAGCGCGGATTGAAGCGATCCTGAGCCGCGTGGCGTGTCATGGGTCTATCCGGTCGGGGCGACGGATGCAGGCGGACGAAATGAACGCATTGTTACGCGAAATGGAAGCGACGCCGCATTCGGGCCAATGCAACCACGGGCGGCCGACCTATGTGGAGCTGAAACTGGCGGATATCGAGAGGCTGTTTGGGCGCAAATGATGGGCATGCAGGACATAAACGACGCGTTGCAGGAATTCTGGATGATTGCGGCAGGGGTGGGAGCATTCATCGTGTTGATGATGCTGATCCTGCTGATCATGGTGGTGCGCCGCGCGGGGCGCTCGGCCTCGGCGACGGAACAAGTGTCGGTGCAGATGAATAACTTGGGCCAATCCGTGGCGGTTCTCGGGTCCGGGCAAGAACAGTTGCAAGGCAGTTTGCGCACGGTTTCGGATGCGCAAGCCACTGGGCAATCGCAGGTGTTGCAGACCATGGAGGCGCGGCTGGCGCATATGCAGCAACAGATGAATGACCGGCTGCATGAAAACGCGATAAAATCGGCGCGATCCTTAAGTGAAATGCAAGACCGGATGAAGGAAACCCTGCAAGGTAACACAGTGAAGACGACGCAGTCGTTGACGCAGCTTCAGGAGCGGTTGGCGACGATAGACAAGGCCCAAACCAACATTGAAAAACTGTCGGGCGATGTGTTGTCGTTGCAGGATATCCTGTCGAACAAACAGACGCGTGGGGCGTTTGGCGAAATCCAGCTGAACGATATTGTCAGCAAGGCGTTGCCTGCGGGCAGTTATAAATTACAGGCGACGTTATCTAACGGCAAGCGGGCCGATTGCCTGATTGATCTGCCCAACCCACCGGGGCCGATTGTGATTGATAGCAAGTTCCCGCTGGAAGCGTATGAGGCGTTGCGCAATGCCGATAATGACTGGGAAATGAAAGAGGCGGTCAAAGCGTTCAAGGTGTCCGTGAAGGGGCATATCAAGGCGATATCCGAGCGCTATATTATTGAGGGTGAAACCGCTGATGGGGCGCTGATGTTTTTACCAAGCGAGGCGGTTTATGCCGAGTTGCACGCGAATTTTCCCGAGTTGGTTCGGGAGGGATTTGCCGCGCATGTCTGGATCGTATCGCCAACTACCTGCATGGCGACGCTGAACACCATGCGGGCGATTCTAAAGGACGCGCGGATGCGTGAGCAGGCGGGTGCCATTCGCAAGACGCTGCGCCAATTGCACCGCGATGTCGAGATGGTGGTGGAGCGGGTCGGCAAGTTGGACACCCATTTCAATCAGGCGCGCGCTGATCTGGACGGGATCGGGGTGGCGGCAGAGCGGGCTGGAAAACGCGCCGCACGGCTGGATAATTTCGATTTTGAGGAATTGGCACCCGAAACGGATGCGGCAAATGTGGTGCCGATTGGAAAACAAGGCGAATAGGCTATGCCGCGGCGCTAATTTCTGGCAATCTGTATCCCGACTCGAAAGGTTCATTTATGCTTGAGATCAGTACCAACAAGATTGCCCGTGTAATTATCCGCGCCCGTGAATTGGGCGCGAAAGTAGGACGGTGGGACAGGCCCGGTGACGAAGCGGGTGCGGAAACCATTCTGGAAAGCCGCACGAGTGATGGAACCGAAGCCGAATTGCGCAGTTATATTGCCGATATGAACCGTGACGAGCAAGCCAGTCTGGTGGCGGTGATGTGGATCGGGCGCGAGACCTTTGATGCCGCAGAAGTGGCCGAGGCGATCAAGACCGCGAAACAGGAAGCGGTTTCACCGACCGAAAACTATCTGTTGGGGATTCCGCTGCTGCCGGATTATCTGGAAAGCGGACTGGAAGCGCTGGGATTTTCGGTGGAAGAGGTCGAGGAAGGGTTTTTATAGCCCTGTTGAACGGAGACCCTGACGGGTCGCTTTATATCTCGCACCCCGCGGGCGCTCGGGCATGCCTCCGGCGGAGGTATTTATGGCAAGAAGAAGCGATGGGTTAACTTAGGTGATCCACCACTTGCAGGTGCTGCGACAACCGATCTACTTCGCCTAACCACCGTACTAATAGCCGAGGATCGCTGGGAGCTGCGGAAACACCGGCGGGGATTTCATGGTTCAGGACGGCCTCGACGGCCAGTGAAACCGGCACGGAGACCAGCCGCGCCATCGCGGTGCCGCGTGCGTCGCCGTATGCGTCCATCACATAGGTTTTGTGGTAGCTGGGGATGCCTGCGCTTTCAGCCGTTAATCCAACGCACATGATCACGCGGTCGGGGTCATCATCGCCATAGGCATTGTCGGCCCAGAACTGGTCGGACATTTCTTTTAGGTGGGTATCATCGGCGGTTTCCACTTCGGTGAACACATCTGACCACGCATCGGCCCAGCCGTTCAGGCGCAGGGTGCCGCGGACGAATTCTTTGACCTTCCAAGCGGAATCAAACCGGTAATCCTTGATGAAGGGGATCGAATCACGGTTCGGGTAGACCTCGAATGTTTCGGGTTGCGGCAGCGGGGCCGCATAGCTGGTGATGGCGTCCCACGGGCGGGCGACATCCAGTGGTGTGTAGTCGCGGATGGATTTAGACGGCGATCGCAGCGCCTTGAGCACGCCCAGCGGTGACCAGCTGAATTTATAGCGAAACGGGTTGGGGTGTTTTGGCACGCCGCCGCAATACGAGGTGAACGAGATGTGGTTGGCAGGGTCATAAGCGGCCGAGGCGCGGTAGTCGGCGACCAGCCAGTGGGCCATCAAATGATCAATGCCGGGGTCGAGGCCGACTTCATTGACCAAGGCAACGCCTGCTTGGCGGGCTTCCTCGTCCAGCGCACGCATTTCGGGGGCGATGTAGCTGGAGGAGACAAAGTGCGCGCCCTTGCTGATGCAGAGTTCGGCCAGTGGAACATGCCAGTCGCCTGGTAACATCGAGACCACAACATCGCCCGCCTGCACCTCGGCGGTGATGGCGTCCATAGTAAAGGCGTTGATACGTCGCGTTATGTCACCAACCGCATCTTCGGCTTTGGCCACGGTCCGGTTCCAGACAGTGACTTCATGCCCAGCCTCGATCAGACGTCGCAAGCCGGGGATGGCTGATAGGCCGGTGCCGCACCAGTGGATGGTCATTCGCGTGTTCCTTTAGACGTTATTTACATAGGTGTCGAAGTCAGCCTTGGCGCGCGCCCAGACACCAGCATCCAGATTGCCAAGGGTTAGCAGACTTGGCAAGAGTTGACCTGCGTAATCTTGCGAGGCTTCGACCGGCAGCATGGAAGGCAGATTGTCGATGGCGGTGACGTCTAGCGGTGGGGTGTCGTGGACGCGCAGCGCGGGTTTGTCCCATGTGGTGGTTCGATCGTAGACTTTGATCGGGGAAAAATCGCTGTCGGGATCACAGGCGACATCGCCGATTACAGATAATTTGCGCGGGTCGGTTTTGGCGGAAGCGGGCACAAAGACGGGGGTGCTGGGGCTGGCAAAGATGCAGTTGATGAAGATGTCATGCTGCATGATTTCGGGGAAGGGGCCGCCGGATGCGGTTTCGGCCATGTCCCATTTGGTGACACCTACGTTCAGCGCTGCGCATAGATCGGAGGCACCAGTGCCAACGCGGCCCAAGGCACCGATGACGATGGCGCGCGGCGCGGTGAAGGGCGCAAGGGTTGTGCGCAGATCATCCAACAGCGTGTCTTTGTCTTTGTAAACACCAACGGGCGCGCAGATGCCGCCATCCTGTTGTGCGGCCCAGCATTTTAACGAGACAGCAGCACCGGAAAATCCGGCCCAGTATCCAAAGGCGGCGACGCGGCGTCCGGTTTCATCGACCAGATATTCCAGATCGTAGAGCGTGCCGCCGCCTGCCTTGAAACGTTTCAGCAGGATTTGGCCCGATGGCTGTCCCTTGTAGGCGTGACCGAACAGGATGTGGCGGTGGGTGAGGGGCGTGCCGTCTTCGGGCAGTTCTTTTAGACCAAAGATGATGGCATTCGCAGGGGCGCTGGGCCAGCTGTTTTCCGGCGCTATGTCACAGCCTGCATCGACGTAGCCTTGAATGGGAATGGCGCGAACCGAGCTTTCCTCAACTGTGACCTTGAGGCCCGCATCCAGCAGGGCGCGTGCCCCTTCCGGTGTTAGGCCAACACGTTCTTCATTCAGGCGCTGTTCGGCGCGGACCCATAGGTGTGTCATCAACATCTCTCCTTAGAATTCACCAAACCAGTAGGGGATGCGACGGGCAATGCCAATGGCAAAGCATCAGTCGGAATAGACCTCGATATAGCCGCCGTCGCCTTTTTGCAGCACGGTTTCGGTTATCTCGCTGTGAATGTTTTGGCGTACGCATTTGATGTCATACATACCGCTATGCGAGGTTCCCAGCACCTCGAATTCCAGATCACAGCGGAAAGAACCAAGCGTGAAAATTTCGCCTTTGTGGTTATAGGTGATGGTGTAGATTACCTGAGGGTGGGCCGTGCTGCCCTCGATAATGGCATAGATCACAGCCTCGCTGCCGAGTTCGTAGTCTACGTTAAGTTCCGGAAAATCGATAAATAGTTTGGCACCGGCAGGCTCGAAGGCAGTTGCCATTTGCGGGACAAGGGCAAGGGTGAGGGCAATAACGAGTTTGGGGATCATAATGCTTCCTTTTGAAACTGGTCTGTTAGTCCCAGTTAACGTCACCCAGAAAAATATAACCAGCCCCGTAGATGGTTTTTATCAGGCGTGGGTTTTTCGGGTCTTCTTTCAATTTGGTTCGTAAGCGCGAGATGCGCACGTCCATCGCGCGATCAAAACTCTCGCCTGCGGTGCCGCCAAGGGTTTCCTGCATTTGCGCACGGGAAATCAGGCGTTTCGGTCTATCCAGAAACAGGCGCAGCACTTCGCCTTCGGCGTGGCTAAAGGGGGTCTCGTGACCGTCCTCGTCAACCAGAACGTAGCTGTCGAACAGGGCGGTCCAGCCCTCGAAACGGGCGCGGTTGGTGGTTTTATCGCTGGGTTTGTTGCTGCGCAAACGGACGCGGACGCGGGCGACCACCTCGGCGGGATCGAACGGTTTGATGATGTAATCATCGGCCCCTAGTTCCAGCCCTGTAACGCGGTCCTGCACCTGTGCGCGGCCCGAAATGATAATGATCGAGGCGCCGGATTCCAGCGCCAGACGGTGCACCAGTGCAAGGCCGTCTTTGTCGGGCAGGCCCAGATCGACAAGGCACACATCGGGGGTGGTGTGGGTTAGGGATGCCTCGAATTCGGTGGCGCGGGCGTAGGTGGCTGTTCTGAAACCCGCCTCTTGCAAGGCATCGGCCAGCATGTGGCGGATTTCGGGCTCGTCGTCCAGAATGGTGACTAAAGGTTGGGTCATTTAACTGGGGTCCATTGTCATAAAGGCGGCCAGATCATCGGCGGTGAAGGGTTTGGCGATCAGCGGATAGCGCAACGCGGCATCTGTGCGGATCGGGTCATTTGCGGGCAGGGATGTCATCAGGCAGGTGGTGGCCTTGAGACCGTTTGCCGTTAGGTCGTCCAGCATTTCAACACCGGTTTCCCCCCCGATCAGCGAGATGTCGGATAGCACGAAATTCACCCCTTCAATGGGGGCCAATGTGCTGCCTTCTTCGGCAGAGGTGGCCTCGATTACGCGGTGGCCCATACCGATCAGCATCTCGCGCACATTGGCGCGGATGTCGTCGGAATCCTCGACCAGCAGCACCAGTTTTGGTGTTGAATCGAGCGTTGTAAACCGCAAGGGAAGCCGCATTGTGATTACGGCCCCGTCAGTGCTGTTGCCCAGTCGCAAATGCCCGCCCGCCAGTTTGGTCAGATCATAAACCATCGACAGCCCCAGCCCCGACCCCTCGCTGCCTTTGGTGGTAAAGAACGGATCAAGCGCATGTTCCAGCGCCTTATCGCTAAAGCCGCCGCCGGTGTCGGTGACGGTGATTTCCAGCCATGTGTCGCGCACGGGTTTGGTGGTGATGGTGATCTTGCCGCTGTTCGCGCCGATGGCATCTTTGGCGTTCAGGATCAGGTTCAGCAGGGAATCCTGCAATGATCCGGCGTCCAGCAAAACGGGTTGATCAATGCCGTCGCAATGGCTGTCTAGCGTCACGCCGTTTGGCAGCGTCGGCGTGGCGAGGATTTTCAGGTCATTCATAAAGCGGCAGAATTTCACCGGTGCAGGGCGCATTTCACGCGGGCCGGACATTTCGGCGATGCGGTTAAGCAGTGTGCCACCACGCCGTGCGGCGGACTGGGTGGCGGTGATCAGTTCTTGTGCGTCGGCACCTTGATCCATACGTGACAGGCGGCTTTGCATGCCCAGAATAATGGTCAGCAGATTGGCGAAATCATGCGCCAGACCGCTGGTCAGTTGGGCTGCTAATTCGCGTTTGTGGGTCTGGGCGAGGGCGGCGCGGGCTTGGGCCTCTTCGGTCACATCCATCGACAGGATATAGACGCCGCGCTGATCGGGGTTGAACGCGACGCGGATACGGCGACTGGAGTCATCGTCGGTAAATTCAAATACACTGGCGGTGCCGCCTTGGGCCTTTTCATAGTGTGGTTTGATTTTGGAAAAAGCACTATGCCCCAGCGCGTCACTGATGTGCATCCCCAGAATATCGGACGGGCGCGACGGGATGATCGAGGAGAGGCGGCGGTTGGAGTAGGTGTAATTCCCGTCTTCGTCCACATGCGCAATGTGAGCGGGCATCATTTCGGTAGTCATCCGTGTGCGGGCCTCTATCTCGGTCAGCTGGTGCTTGGCTTCCTCAAGGGCGGCGTTGGTGGCGGCCAGTTCGCGGTTGGTTTGTGACAGGCGTTCGGTGTGGTCCAGCAACTGGTCTGACAATTCATCGGTGCGCCCACGCAGCAGTTTTTCCTGATCCTTGATCGCGGTGATGTCCGTGTAAACGGTGACCCAGCCACCTTCGGGTAATGGGCTGCCCTCAACCGAAATAGTGCGCCCGTTGGCACGGGTGCGCTCCATATAATGCGCCTTGAACGCGCGGGCCTGATCAACGCGAGCGGTGACGAATTCGTCAAGGTCGCTGACCTCGCCATATTCACCCCGCTCGGCCAGATAACGGATAGTATCACTAAAATGTGCGCCGGGCGTGCACAGCGTTTCGGGCAGGTCAAACATTTCCTTGAACGGGCGGTTCACCCGCACACAACGCAGATCACTGTCATAGATAGACAGAGCCTGCTGGATCAGGTTCAATCCGGCGCGGGTCAGGTTTTCTGTGGCTGTTTTCGACGGTGCCAAGTGCTGCGATCCTTTCGATATATCGCTACCATCCGAAGGCCCTCCGCGAAAGGGCTGTTACAATTTGAAAGGTTTGAGCAAAAGTCAGGAAAAATTTAACCTTCAGGAAAAACCCGTCACGCTAGGCAGAATAAAGAATCGCCTGAATGCAGGCGGGCCGCCGGAAAACCGGCGGATGGGAGGATATGACTTGGCAAACGCGACTATGGATTCGATTCCAGCCCTGTTGGCGCGCAATGCGGCCAGCTTTGGTGACAAGGCGGCCTATCGTGAAAAAGAATACGGTATCTGGCAGCGCTGGAACTGGGGCGAGGTGGCCGACGAGATCGAGGCACTGGCGCTGGGGTTCCTGAACCTTGGAATTCACGAGGGCGATTTTGTGGCCATCATCGGCCGGAACCGTCCGTATTTTTATTGGGCGATGGTTGCCGCGCAATCGGTCGGGGCGATCCCCGTGCCACTGTATAACGATGCCAACGCCGAAGAGATGGAATATGTGCTGTCGCATTGCGGTGCGCGTTTCATTGTGGTCGAGGACCAAGAGCAGGTCGATAAAGTCATCGAGATTCAAGAGCATCTGCACCAGTTCGAGCATATGATTTACTTGGATCCGCGCGGCTTGCGTAAATATGATCACCGCCGCCTGCACGAATTTTCCCACATTCAGGAACAGGGCCGCGCTGCCCGTGACGAGTTCTGCCCCGAATTACACACCCGCACCGCACGTCTGAACATGGATAGCACCTGTGTGATGCTGTACACATCCGGCACCACCGGCAAGCCAAAGGGTGTGGTGCTGTCGAACCGCAACGTGATTGTGACCTCGAAAAACTCCTGCGAGTTTGATCATCTGGTGCCTGGTGACGAAGTGCTGGCCTATTTGCCAATGGCGTGGGTTGGTGATTTTATCTTTTCCATCGGGCAGGCCTATTGGACGGGGTTCTGCGTAAACTGTCCTGAATCCCCTGAAACCATGATGACCGATCTGCGTGAAATCGGGCCGACCTATTATTTCGCACCGCCACGGTTTTTCGAGGGTCAGCTGACCAGCGTGATGATTCGGATGGAAGATTCCGGTCGCTTTAAAAAGCGGTTGTTTGATAAATACATGGCTGTCGCGCGCAAGGTGGGGCCAGCGATACTGGATGGCAAACCTGTCAGTTTCATGGATCGTCTTAGCTACAAGATCGGTAATCTGTTTATCTACGGCCCGCTGAAAAACACATTGGGACTTAGCCGTGTGCGGGTTGGTTATACGGCGGGCGAAGCGATCGGGCCGGAACTGTTTGAATTCTACCGCTCGATCGGGATTAACCTGAAACAGCTATATGGCCAGACCGAGGCGACTGTGTTTATCACCCAGCAGCCGGATGGCGAAGTGCGGGCCGATACGGTGGGTATTCCATCGCCCGATGTGGAAATCAGGATCGCCGATAACGGCGAGATTTTCTACCGCTCACCTGGTGTGTTTGAGGAATACTACAAGAACCCTGAAAGCACCGTGGGCACCAAGGATGCGGATGGCTGGGTTGCCACAGGTGACGCTGGGTTTATCGAGAAAAGCAGCGGCCATTTGCGGATTATCGACCGTGCCAAGGATGTGGGCAATCTGGCGGATGGCAGCATGTTTGCGCCGAAATTCGTTGAAAACAAGCTGAAGTTCTACCCCGATATTCTGGAATCAGTGGTGTTTGGCGCGGACCGCGATAAATGCGTCGCGTTCATCAACATTGACCTGACCGCGGTCGGCAACTGGGCCGAACGTAACAACGTGGCCTATGCGTCGTATCAGGAACTGGCGGGTCACCCCGAGGTTTACAAAACCATCGCGGCACACATCGCAGAGGTGAATAAATCGGTGGCGCAGGACGAAATGCTGTTTGGCTGCCAAGTGCATCGGTTTTTGATCCTGCACAAGGAACTGGATGCGGATGACGGCGAAATGACCCGCACCCGCAAAGTGCGCCGCAAGATCGTGGGCGAGAAATTCGCCGATCTTCTGGATGCGCTCTATGGCGGGAAATCCGAAATCTATACCGAAACCGAAGTGACATATGAGGACGGGCGCAAAGGCTCGATCACGGCCACGCTGGAAATCCGCGATGTGGCGGTTGTTCCGGTTAATCAGAAGGTGGCGGCAGAATGACACTTTCACCTAACCGCTCCATAGACCTTCATAACGTTGGGCTTAATACCATGCATGTCAGCGATAGTAATTGGTCCAAATGGCAGATGAAATTCGCGCCATTGCTCGATACTGTCATTCGCCGAAATCCCATTCGCGCGGCAAATGCTAATCAGGCCTTCTTCAAAAAGGGGCAACCCTCTAAACACTTTCTGTCTCCTTATTGTGTCTTCTTTGCGAGAATTGTCCGCTGGGTTATAGAAATCAGCAATGCACGCACTTATTCGGCGGACCTGAAGGCACCATTTAGAGGTAAAATCTTACGGAATATCAGCATATTAGCGGTGATCAAATGAACGAAATGACTGATAATTCCACCGTTGGATATATGACCGACGATGGTCGCCAGATCGGCGGCACGATGATGGAGATGAAGAACATCACCCTGCGGTTTGGCGGTGTGGTGGCGATTGAAGACATCAGTTTTGACATCCACGAGGGCGAAATCCGCGCCATCATCGGGCCGAACGGGGCTGGTAAATCGTCGATGCTGAATGTGATCAGCGGGTTTTACCATCCGCAAGAGGGCGAAGTCTGGTTCCACGGCACCAAACGCCCAACCACGCGGCCCTATAAGGTGGCGCAGCAAGGCATTGCGCGGACGTTCCAGAATATCGCGCTGTTCAAGGGGATGAGCACGCTGGACAATATCATGACCGGCCGGATGACCAAAATGAAGTCGTCGATGCTATCTCAGGCGATCTGGTGGGGCAAAGCCGCCAGCGAGGAAGCCGAGCACCGTGAGAAGGTCGAGGAGATCATCGATTTTCTGGAAATTCAGGCGATCCGCAAAACCCCTGTGGGGCGGCTGCCTTACGGGATGCAAAAGCGGGTCGAGCTGGGCCGTGCATTGGCGGCGGAGCCTAAACTGCTGCTGCTGGACGAGCCGATGGCGGGGATGAACGTCGAGGAAAAAGAGGACATGAGCCGCTTTATTCTGGATGTGAACGATGAATTCGGCACCACAATCGCGCTGATCGAACACGACATGGGCGTGGTGATGGACATTTCCGACCGCGTGGTGGTGATGGATTACGGCAAAAAGATCGGCGATGGCACGCCTGCCGAAGTGCTGGCCAATCAGGACGTGATTGATGCCTATCTGGGGGTGAGCCATGACTGATTTACACACAGATTTACATATGGGGGGGCGCACATAATGTCTGCTAATTTCTATTATGGCGTCGAGGTTTTCCTGAACGGGCTGATGGCTGGCGTGATGTATTCACTGGTGGCGCTGGGCTTTGTTCTGATCTTTAAGGCGTCGGGTATTTTCAACTATGCCCAAGGCGTGATGGCACTGTTTGCGGCGATGACGCTGGTGGGTATCCAGAACGGGCAAGTGCCGTTTGCGCATCTGATCAACGCGATATTCGGCACCCACGTCAAAGAATTCGGCTGGCATGTGCCCGCCTTTCTGGCGATCCTGCTGACGATAGGGGTGATGATATTATTTGCCTTTATCGTGGAGCGATACGTGCTGAAACATCTGGTCAATCAGGAACCGATCATCCTGTTTATGGCCACTATTGGTCTGGCCTATTTCATGGAAGGGTTTGGCGACCTGATGTGGGGGAGCGAGATCAAGAAGCTTGATGTCGGCATCCCGCAGGGCGGCAATACATGGATCGAGGAAAGCACGGCGTTTCTGGGCGGCGAGGAGTTTTACGGCTTCTATATCGACTCGCTTGATATTGTCGCGGCGATTGTGGCAATCCTGTTGGTCGCATCCTTGGTGCTGTTCTCGCAATATACCAAAACCGGCCGCGCGTTGCGGGCGGTGGCGGATGACCATCAGGCGGCGCTGTCGGTGGGGATTTCACTACGCACCATCTGGGTGATCGTCTGGTCCATCGCCGGTTTTGTGGCGCTGGTTGCGGGTATAATGTGGGGTTCCAAATCGGGCGTGCAGTTCTCGCTGTCCCTGATTGCGCTCAAAGCGCTTCCGGTGCTGATGCTCGGCGGTTTCACTTCGATCCCCGGCGCGATTGTTGGCGGGCTGATCATTGGCGTCGGTGAAAAAATGTTTGAATTCCTGATTGGTGCGCCGTTCCTTGGTGGCGCTACAGAAAACTGGTTCGCCTATGTGCTGGCGCTACTGTTCCTCGTCTTTCGGCCTCAGGGTCTGTTTGGCGAAAAAATCATCGAGAGGGTTTAGGATATGCTCTACCGCGAAGCAGGTGACTACAAAACGTCCTACGCCAAGGACAACCAGACCTTTCCGATCAAGTTTGATCGCGTGGCCTATTACGTCCTTTTGTTTGTGGCATTCTGTGTGGTGCCGTTTTTCATCAACGACTACTGGGCCAATGCGGTTCTGGTGCCGTTCCTGATCTATGTGATCGCCACGCTGGGCCTGAACATCCTGATCGGATATTGCGGGCAACTGAGCCTAGGCACTGGCGGATTTATGGCGGTGGGGGCTTTTGCGTCTTATAAGCTGATGACGGCCTTTCCTGATGTTTCGATCATCATCCACATTCTGATTGCTGGCGGGATCACCGCGCTGGTGGGCATGCTGTTTGGCTTGCCGTCCCTACGGATCAAAGGGTTTTACCTCGCCGTGGCCACACTCGCCGCGCAGTTCTTTCTGGTGTGGTTGTTCAACCGCGTGCCGTGGTTTTACAACTACTCGGCTTCCGGCCAGATCAGCGCGCCGGAACGCACGGTGTTGGGCATCAACGTGACCGGCCCGAACGTGGACGCATGGGCGCAATATATGGTCTGTCTGGTCTTTGTGGTGGCCTGCGTCTGGCTGGCCCGCAACCTGACACGCGGCAATCTGGGCCGCAGCTGGATGGCGATCCGCGATATGGATATTGCCGCCGAAATCATCGGGGTGAACCCGCTGAAGGCAAAACTGACCGCGTTTGGCGTATCCTCGTTTTTCATCGGCATCGCGGGCGCGTTGCTGTTCACCGTCTATCTGGGGGCCGCCGAAGTTGGCGAAGCTTTCGGGATCAGTAAATCATTTCTGGTGCTGTTCATGGTGATCATCGGCGGGCTGGGGTCGATCCTTGGGTCATTCCTCGGGGCGGCATTTATGGTGCTGATGCCCGTTCTGCTGAAAAACGTTCTGGTGGGTGGCATGGGCTGGCCCACGGATGTTGCCGCACATTTCCAGTTTGTCATCGTTGGCGGGCTGATCGTGGCCTTCCTGATTATGGAGCCGCACGGGTTGGCGCAGCTATGGCGCGTCGCCAAGGAAAAACTAAGGCTTTGGCCGTTTCCGCATTAGGGCCCGCACTAGGGTATGGCCGGACATAACAGATCGGGAAAACCCCGGCTTGGGATTATCGAGACTACAATATCAACGGAGGAGAACTACTAATGAAACTTAAACTAGCAACAATGGCAGTTGCCGCGGTCATGGCCGCTGCACCAGTGATGGCCGATCTGGTCTATCCGTCGCTATCATATCGCACGGGTCCATATGCAGCGGGCGGTATTCCGTTTGCTGATGGCTATGCCGATTACTTCACGATGCTGAACGAGCGTGACGGCGGTATTGGCGGCGTTATGACGTCCGTGCCTGAATGTGAAACCGGCTATTCCACCGAAAAAGGTGTGGAGTGCTATGAGGCCACCAAAGGCATGGGTGCGCTTGTCTATCAACCGCTGTCCACCGGCATCACCTATCAGCTGATCCCGAAAGTGACCGCTGATGGCATCCCACTACACACAATGGGCTACGGTCGTACATCTGCTGCGAACGGCAAAGTGTTCAGCCACGTGTTTAACTACCCTGCCAACTACTGGAATGGTGCGTCGATCGCGATCAACCACCTGCTGTCGATCAATGGCGATGACATCAATGGCAAAAAAGTTGCGCTGGTGTATCACAACTCGGCATACGGCAAGGAACCTATCCGCACGCTGGAAGAACTGGCCAAAAAGCACGGTTTCGAGTTGAGCCTGCTGGCGGTTGACCACCCTGGCCAAGAGCAAAAATCGCAATGGTTGCAAATCCGCCGCGAGAAGCCTGACTATGTTCTGATGTGGGGCTGGGGCGTGATGAACCAGGTTGCCATTCAGGAAGCTGCGAACATCAAATTCCCGATGGAAAACTTCATTGGTGTCTGGTGGTCCGGTGCCGAGCATGACGTGCTGCCAGCTGGCGCTGCGTCAAATGGGTATAAGGCAGTGACCTTCCACAATGTTGGCAAAGACTTCCCAGTGTTTGACGACGTTCAAAAGTACGTTGTGGATACTGGCAAAGCAGCGGGTGCTGGCGACCAAATTGGTACAGCCGTTTATAATCGCGGCTTCTACGCTGCGATGCTTGCCGCCGAAGCCACACTTAAGGCGCAGGAAATTTCCGGCAAAGCCGACATCACTGCCGCTGATATGCGCGATGGGATGGAAGCACTGGAAATCACCGAAGAGCGGATGACTGAACTGGGCATGCCTGGTTTTGGCCCATCGTTCAAAGTGTCCTGTGCCAACCACGGTGGCCCAGGGACTGGTGCGATTGCCCAGTGGGATGCATCTGCTAAAACATGGAGCCTGATCTCGGATTTCGGTGCTTCTGATGGTGACGTTATCGGTGCGCTGATTGAGGAAGATTCAATGGCCTATGCCACTGAAAACAACATCGAACTGCGTGATTGTAACTAATCTCTTTATCTGGGCCGCTATACTGCGGCCCAGATGATTTGTTTGAACATTTAGGACCAATAAAATGCTCGACGCCGCAAAGACACAAGAGACCCTGCTAGAGGTCAACAACATCGAAGTGATCTACAACCATGTGATCCTTGTGCTGAAAGGCGTCAGTCTGTCGGTTCCCAAAGGCGGTATCACCGCGCTGATGGGCGGCAACGGGGCGGGGAAAACCACCACCCTGAAAGCGATTTCAAACTTGCTGCGGTCTGAACGCGGCGAGGTGACCAAAGGCACGATTACCTATCGTGGCGAGAGCATCGAGGGGATGAACCCGTCGGATATGGTCAAGCAGGGCGTCATTCAGGTGATGGAGGGGCGTCACTGTTTCGAGCATCTGACGGTCGAGGAAAACCTGATGACCGGTGCCTATACGCGCAAGGATGGCAAAGCGGCTGTCGCTGCTGACCTTGAAATGGTTTACGAATATTTTCCACGTCTGCGCGAGCGGCGCAAATCGCAGGCGGGCTACACTTCGGGGGGCGAGCAACAGATGGTTGCGATTGGCCGCGCGCTGATGAGCCGCCCTGAAACCGTGCTGCTGGACGAGCCGTCAATGGGACTGGCCCCGCAACTGGTGGAACAGATTTTCGAGATTGTGAAGAAGATCAACGAGGAAGAAGGCGTTTCGTTCCTGCTGGCCGAGCAGAACACCAACATGGCGCTGAAATACGCGCATTACGGTTATATTCTGGAAAGCGGGCGTGTGGTGATGGACGGACCTGCGGCGGATCTGCGCGAAAACCCTGATGTGAAGGAATTCTATCTGGGGATTTCGGACGAGGGGCGTAAATCGTTTCGCGACGTGCGCAGTTATCGCCGCCGCAAACGGTGGTTGATCTGATGCGGGGCGAAGGGATGCAGTATTTTGACGAGCTGGAAACCCGCTCTGCCGACCAACGGGCTGCCGAGCAATTGGCCGAATTTCAGGACCAAATTGCGCGTGCGCGTGCCGTAAAGGGTGCCTGTCGACTGGAGGGGCCGGAGCTGAAAACGCTGGATGATCTGGCTACCTATCCGGTGCTGCGCAAATCCGACCTAAGCAAATGGCAGGCCGAAAATCCGCCGTTCGGTGGTTTTGGCGTTTCGAATGTGGCGCATATATTCCAATCCCCCGGCCCAATTTACGAGCCCGGCGGGATCACTCATGACTGGTGGCGTATCGGGCGGTTCCTGCATGCTTGCGGGATCGGTAAAGGCGATATTGTTCAAAACTGTTTTGGCTACCATCTGACCCCTGCTGGCATGATCTTTGAATCAGGTGCGCGGGCCGTGGGCGCGACAGTTCTACCAGCTGGAACTGGCCAAACCGAATTGCAGGCGCGGGCTGCGCATGATGTCGGGGTGACGGCCTATGCGGGCACGCCCGATTATCTGAAGGTGATTCTGGACAAAGCGGAGGCGATGGGGTTTTCGCTCAACATCTCGCGGGCGGCAGTTGGCGGCGGGGCACTCTTCCCCTCGTTGCGACAAGAATACGCCGACCGCGGGGTCCTGTGTTTGCAGAATTATGCCACCGCCGATTTGGGCAATATTGCTTATGAATCCGAAGCCCAAGAGGGTATGATTGTGGACGAGGGAGTGATCATCGAGATCGTTACACCTGGCACAGGCATCCCTGTTGCTATGGGCGAAGTCGGCGAGGTTGTGGTGACCACGCTGAACCCTGATTACCCGCTGATACGGTTTGCCACGGGTGATCTAAGTGCGGTGATGCAAGGGGAGAGCCCTTGTGGCCGGACCAACATGCGGATCAAAGGCTGGATGGGCCGTGCCGACCAAACCACCAAGATCAAAGGCATGTTCATCCGACCCGAACAGGTCGCCGATTTCGTTGCCAAACATGACGAAGTCAGTCGCGCCCGCGTGATTGCCAGCCGTGATGGCGAGATGGATGTGATGACGGTTCAGATCGAAACGGATGCCACAGATGCGGAGCGTTATTTGATATCATTGGCCGATACGCTAAAATTAAAGAGCAAGATTATGCTGATGAAAAAAGGCAGCTTGCCAAATGATGGTTTAGTGATCGAGGATCAACGAAGTTACGATTGATCCAGCCCAATAGCAAAGGAATGCGCCATGATGTTGAAATTGAAACGGGTGGCGCTAGTCGGTGCGTTGATTGTATCGGCGCTGCCCGCGCTGGCCAAAGATGTCGCGCTGGTGATTGGCAATAGCAACTACCGCAATCAACCCAGAACGCTGGATGCGAGGCGTGTTGACGGGGCCAAGGACGCGCTCGCGGCGGCTGGATTTCAAGTGATTTATGGTGAAAACCTGACCAAAAGCGAGCAGCACGTCATTGCCAGTGAATTCTACGCAGCCGCCAGGGATGCGGAGCGCGTTGTTGTTGTGGTCAGCGGCCAGATCGCGTCAAGCGCGCGGGACAGCTGGCTGTTGGGCGTAGATGCGGATCAGCCGAATGGGTTCACCGTGGGGGGTGCCGAGCTGTCATTGGGGGCGTTGATGGATGTGCTCTCGCAAAAACCTGGCGCGGCGCTGATGTTCATTGCTGAAAACCACGATAATATTTACCTAAGCGACTGGATGATGCCCAATGCTGAAAACCTGACTGCGGGGCAAGGGGTGACATTGGTGCGCGGCCCGACCCGCGAAGTGGTGCAGTTTCTGGAGCAATCGGTGCTGGTCCCGGGTCAAAGCCTGCGCAAGGCGGCTGAACAGGTGCCGAACCACACAGTGGTGACAGGGTTTATATCAAACATGATGCCGTTTTTGCCGGATGACGCACCTGTGGCCATAGATGTGGTACGCGATGACGATTTTGCCTATTGGAAGGCTGTGCAGGCGATTGGCACAGTTGAAGCGATCCAGAGCTATGTGGATCGCTACCCCAGTGGCAATTATATCCGGTCCGCGAGGGATGCCATTGAGCATTTACAAGCGCAGCCCGAAGTTCAAGCGCGGGCAGGCGAGGAGCGGCTGAAACTAAATCGCGAGCAACGCCGCCAGATTCAGCGCAACCTGTCGATACTGGGGTTCAATCCGCGCGGGATTGACGGGCTGTTCGGGCGTGGATCACGCGCTGCAATCGGGGCATGGCAACAATCGCGCGGGATCGATGGATATGGCTATCTGACTGGCAACCAGATTTCAGCATTGCAGAGCGCTGCTGATATCCGGTCTCAAGAGCTGGAGGAAGAGGCACGCCTGCGTCAAGAAGAACAGGATAGGCAGGACGCAACATATTGGCGGCAAACCGGGCGTGATGGCACCGAGGCCAGCCTGCGGGCGTATCTGAAACGTTATCCGGACGGGCTGTATTCCGAGATCGCCCAAACGCGGGTTGACCAGTTTGACGAGGAACGCCGCGCTGAGGCAGCGGCAGTCGAGCGGGAATATTGGGACGAAGTGCAATCTGTGGGATCGGCGGGGGCATATCGGCAGTATCTGCAAGAGTATCCGCGCGGGGCGTTTGCGCGTGTTGCAAAGGATCAGCTAGCGCAATTGGAGGGGCCATCAAGGGATGAGGAATTGATCCGCCGTGCCCGTGCGGATGAAGCACGGGTTGCGGGGAACGGGATCGCGCGTTTATTGGTGGAACAGAAGTTGCAGGCGCTGGGGTTAAAGCCGGGGCGTGTGGACGGGAAGTTTGATGACAAAACACGGCGCGCGGTGCGTAAATTCCAGCGGGCGCGGCAGATTCCGGTGACGGGCTATGTGACACAGCAAACGATTGTAAGGCTATTGGCGGCGCAGTGATCGTAGCGCTCATGCCAAAGAAAAGGCCGCCTGAGCAATGCTCGGCGGCTTTTTCCAATTTGGTATTGTTGGTCTTAACCCTGACGGGCTTTGAACCGTGGGTTCGTTTTGTTGATCACGTAAACACGGCCTTTGCGACGCACAATGCGGCAATCGCGATGGCGGCCTTTGAGTGAGCGCAGGGAATTGCGAACTTTCATAACCTTCTCCTCGTATCGCGGCGCAGCGGCGCCTTTGTTTCAAATTCGTCCCCGAAGTATGGGGCATATGGTGGGCACTACTGGGATCGAACCAGTGACCCCTTCGATGTCAACGAAGTGCTCTACCGCTGAGCTAAGCGCCCATATGGCCTAATTAATCCTGGCGCCCCAAAGGATGAGGTGCGCGGCAGAACCACGTCGGTCTGCTGGTCTATAAAAGGAGTCGGGGCAGTGATCAAGGGCTTTTGATACTTGTGATAAATAGGCTATAGATGATGTGACAGGAGAGGGAATGTTAAAGCGACCATATCAGCTAAAGATACCCGATGATCGCACTACAAGTGTGATTTTTGCCTCGCCCCATAGCGGGCGCAGCTATTCATGGGCGTTTTTGCGCAAAACAGTGCTGGATGAAATGGCGATACGGTCAAGCGAGGATGCGTTTGTCGACCTTTTGTATGCCGATGTACCGTCATTCGGGGCGCCGTTGCTTGTTGCCCAAACACCCCGCGCGTTTGTTGATCTGAACCGTAATGCAGATGAATTGGACCCGGCGTTAATTGATGGGGTGCGCAAAACTGCGCATAACCCACGTGTGACGTCCGGATTGGGGGTGATTCCGCGGGTTGTATCGAACGGCCGCCCGATTTATCGCGGTAAAATTTCAAGGATGGATGTCGAGACACGGCTGGCCACCCATTGGCGGCCCTATCATACTGCGCTTGAGCAGTTGATCGCGCAAAGCCACCGGATGTTTGGCGAGGCGATTTTGATAGACTGCCACTCAATGCCGCATGAGGCGATCAATACCATCACGAGGGTAGGCATCCCAAAGGCCGAGGTTGTATTGGGCGACAGGTTCGGGGCGGCTGCCAACAGTGATATTATGGACCGGATCGAGGCAGCGTTTGTTAGTGCGGGGTTGAAAGTCGTGCGAAATACGCCATTTGCCGGTGCATATATTGCCCAGCATTATGGTTGCCCGTCACGAAACCAGCATGTTATCCAGATTGAAATTGACCGCTCGCTTTATATGAACGAGCAGATGATCCGGCCGAACGGAAATTTCCAGAGCTTTCAGAAACTGATCAACACAATTGCAAAAGAAATAACCCAGATCAGTGCCGCAAAACTGCCGCTGGCTGCGGAATAACAACCGCGCCGGGTTAACTGGCAGCCGCCTCGCCCTTCCATTTGCGTAAACCCCGCACCAGTTTTTCAGACCTTGCAGCAAAGTCGCCATCCAGGAGCGCTGTTGCACCAGGGGTATTGCCTGTGGTTGCCATTTCCAGGACATCCGCCGCACAGATATGAAATTCGGCATGCAGTCTTTTGATCACGTTATAGGGGGCACCGGCGCGGGTTGGGCCATCAATGTCAGTGCCATGCAGCCATTTGCCAAAGGCGCATTTGTCATCGCAACGAACATCCTCGACACTGTGTTCGCTATTACCTTTGTTGACGGCCGTGCGCAGCTTGATCTTCCAACTGCCGTGGGCGCCGATTGCATTGTTGATTTGGTTTATGAGATTTTCATTCGACATTGCGTGTTTCCATTCTAATGGCCTGTTTCAGGTCAGGTATTGATCAAGCGACTTCGCGCTTTCATTTCTGCAATCCGCGCACCAGCTTTTCTGATTGCTGGGTGAAATCCCCGTTAAGCAGCGCCGTTGCTTTGGGGCCACGCCCAGACGTGGCGAGGTCCAACACAGAGCCAGCGCATTTATGGAATTCAGCGTGCAAGCGATTGATGACGCGGTAAGGTGCGCCCATACGGGTTTCAGCATCAAAATTAGGGCTGTGAAGCCATTTGCCAAAATTGCAATCGTGGTCGCAGCTGGCATCAGTAACGGGTAAGTCGCAGTAACCCATTGTGACTGCTGTTTTCAGCTTAAGTTTCCATGCTCCATGAGAGCCAATTGCTTCTTTAATATTTTTTGCGAGGTGATCCATTGAAATTCCATGTCCATCTTTGTTCTTAGCAAACCATCAATGGCAAAGTGAAATTAACACAGCGTGAATATTGGGTGGGTTGAAATAAACTGAAGGTATTTTATCGCAGCGCCCGACCTTTTTTGATCGCGTCACGGCCGAATTTTTCGCGGATTTTATCGGTGGCCCGCTCAGCCGCCGCACGCTTGGCGGCATCCTGATCCAGCAGGTCGACAGACAGGTCGGCAGTGCCGGCATCGGACAGCTCGCTAATACCGACACCGATCAGACGGTATGGGCCTTCATCCCCGACATTTGCCATCAAATCCCGCGCGGTGCGATAGATGCGATCCGCCATCTGGGTCGGGTCATACAGGCTGACGCGTCGACTAAGCTGGGTGTGGTTGGCGCGCTTTAGCTTCAGGGTGACGATGCGCCCCGCTTGGCCCTTGGATTTGGCCCGTTCTGACACCTGTTCGGACAGACGAAAGATGTGACCATCCAGCACGGTCATATCAGACGTGTCGGTTGAAAATGTCGTTTCCTTCGAGATGCTTTTGACCGGTGCATTGGTGGACACACGGCGCACATCCTGACCACGGGCGAGGTGCCAAAGCCGATCCCCCATTGATCCGAACCGTGCGCCCAAGTCCTTGCGATCCCAACGTAAAAGGTCGGAAAACGTTCGGATGCCAGCAGCGTCCAGTGACACCTGCATCGCCTTGCCGACACCCCAGATCATCCGCACTGGTTTATCCCGCAAGAACGCGTCTGTCTCGGCTTTGCCGATCACCGAAAACCCGCGAGGTTTGTCCAGATCGGAGGCGACTTTGGCAAGGAATTTGTTGTGTGAAAGGCCGATTGAGCCGGACAGGCCCAACTCGTCTTCCATCCGGTTTACCAGCCGCGCCAGCATCACCGCAGGCGGGGCGTGGTGCAGTTTTTCGGTGCCGGACATATCCAGAAATGCCTCGTCCAGCGACAGGGGTTCGATGCTTGGCGTCAGTTCGTCCATCAGCTTGCGAATATCGCGCGAGGCTTGGGCATAAACGCTCATCCGGCCGGGGACCACCACCGCATCAGGGCACAATTTTAGCGCCTGAAACATAGGCATGGCCGAGCGCACACCCTTGATGCGGGCGATGTAGCAGGCGGTGGACACCACGGAGCGCGGATGGCGCGATCCGATGATCACCGGCTTGTCGCGGATTTCGGGATTATCGCGTTTTTCGACCGAGGCATAGAAGGCGTCACAGTCCATATGGGCGATGGTCAGAGTGAACAGTTCAGGATGCTCCATCACCCGCGGGCTGCGGCAATTCGGGCAGCGGGGGCCGGTCTCAAACTGGGTCAGGCAATCACGGCACAGGGCGGGCATGGGATGGGTCCAATGAAGAATATGTGGTATATGAATTCTATATGAATCCCATATGAATTCCATATGACTCTTTTTCGGGTCTGATAAGCGGGTTTTGAGAGTGTGATTTTGTGGATACTGACCAGCCAGTAGATTTTCACGGGGCCAAAGTGGCGCTGATTTCAGAACAGCATGTTTTGACCTTGTTGCGGGATGACATCCCGTCAATTCCGTTTCCCGACATGTGGGATTTCCCGGGGGGCGGGCGTGAGGGAGACGAGACACCAAAGGCATGCGTGTTGCGGGAATTGTGGGAAGAATTCGGACTGCGCCTGTCACCTGATGATCTGATTTATGGTGCGCATCGGGACGGGGTTCTGGAGGGGCAGGTCCGTATCTGGTTTTTCGGGGCGTTGGTGCGCGGGTTTGATCCGGCGCACATCAGGTTCGGGAATGAGGGGCAGAGGTGGGAGATGATGCCGATCGAGACGTATCTAGCCCACCCCAAGGCGATCACGCATTTGCAGGACGGGTTGCGCGGGTTTCTGGGGTATTTGGAACAAGGAAATGGAAGCGTTGCCGATGATTAATTCGGGAAAGCCGGAATGCCTTTTCATTTGCCCTATTCATGCCCATATTGGGGCTATGACGAAAAAGGATTGTAGGAATGAATAGAAAGGGCGGACCATTGGATATTGAACAAATTATTGCTGAATTATTAGGTGGCAATATCGTGCTGCTGATTTTGGCAGCGCTAATTATCATTGCGATTTTCAAGGCTATTCGCATTGTGCCGCAATCGGAAAAATATGTGGTTGAACGGTTTGGCAAGCTGCGTTCGGTGCTTGGGCCTGGCATTAACGTGATCGTGCCGTTTCTGGACCGTGTGCGCCATAAGGTTTCGGTGCTGGAACGCCAACTGCCATCTGCAAGCCAAGATGCAATTACAGCTGATAACGTGCTGGTTACAGTGGAAACCAGTGTATTTTACCGCATTCTAGAACCAGAAAAAACGGTTTACCGGATCCGTGATGTGGACGCGGCGATTTCCACCACTGTGGCGGGGATTGTGCGGTCCGGCATTGGGGAAATGGAGCTGGACGAAGTGCAGTCAAACCGCCAACAATTGATTGCCAAAATTCAGGATCAAATTGCCAAAGCGGTGGATGACTGGGGCATCGAAGTGACCCGCGCCGAAATTCTGGATGTGAATCTGGATCAGGCCACCCGCGAGGCGATGTTACAGCAGTTGAACGCCGAACGTGCGCGTCGGGCGCAAGTGACCGAGGCGGAAGGCACCAAGCGGTCGGTCGAGTTGAATGCCGACGCCGAGCTATACGCGGCCGAGCAGGAAGCCAAAGCGCGCCGGATCACTGCAGACGCCGAAGCCTATGCAACCGAAGTGGTGGCCGTGGCGATCAAGGAACACGGGATTGAGGCGGCGCAGTACCAAGTGGCGCTAAAGCAGGTCGAGGCGATGGCCGAGATTGGCAAGGGTTCTGGCAAGCAGACGATTATGCTGCCGAGCAACATTGTTGATGCCTTTGGCGATGCGTTCAAAATGCTGAAAGGGAAACCATAATGTGGACTGCATGGTGGGCGTGGATGGCGGGCGCGTTGCTGTTGGCCATTCTTGAAATACTGGCCCCGACGCATATCCTGCTGGGCTTTGCCATCGGCGCATTCATCACCGGCGGGTTGCTGTATATCGGCGGGGCGGCTGCGTTTTTTGTCACATCTCTGCCCTATACGCTGGCATTTTTCGCGGCGGTGTCTTTGGTGGCATGGCTGGTGATGCGGCGGATATTTGGCTTGCGGATGGGTGAAGTGAAAACCTGGAGCAAGGAAGAAGATATCAACGACTGACCCGCGTAGCCAGTCGGCCCCACATCCGGCCAATACCAGTCAGGGTTTTGCCCTTTGCCAGCCATGAAATAGCAAAGGCCAGCACGCCCAGCGTTTCCCACCAGAACAGGTAATTATTGTGGTCCCGCGCGGATTGTTTTTCGGGTTGAACGAAGTAGATTGTCAGCGCCACGATTGCCAGAACGATCACCAGACCGCAGGCGACAAAGTTGATGTTGCGATATGTCCAGATGATTTTGCCCTCTGGGGTGCGGTCGCCTTTGGTGAACAGGAAAATGCTGAACACCGCAAGGCTGGCGAAGAACACAGCGGCAAAGATGTAGTGGATCAGCGGGTTGTGGAAGGTGAAGCCTGTGGTCAGGGGCGTGATTGCGCCGACGGGAAACAGGGCGACGCCAATGGCGCTGGTGCCAGCGACGCGGGCGATGATTTTGTCTGACAGTTGCTCGTCGGGTTTTGGCTGGTAGCCCTTGTAGCTGAGCAGGAAGACCCCGATAGCGCAAAGAGAGCCTACCAACACATCGCCCATTTGCGTGTAGTAAAACCCGCTGATCGAGGTTTTCATCTGGACGCCAAAAATAGTCGAGAGCAGCAAGGTGATTGGCAGGGCAAAGCCGATGATGCCAATGGATTGGCGCACGAACAGGAAGGATTGCACCAGTTCGTTTTCTTTTTCCTGATCTTTGCCAGACTTCATTTTGCGCCTTGGGGGTTCGGGATACGTTTGAGATTTTGGGGACTATAGCATGATTTAGTCTGTGTTGCTGGCGTAACGCGAAAGAGATTTATGCGCTCCGCGCGGGAGGTATTTAGGAAAAGAAGAAAGGGGCGGAAAATTTGTATTAAATGCTAGCGAGTTGGGATTGGATCATTTGCGCCGCTGCGCGCGGGTCGCGGGCTTGCCAGACGGGCCTGCCAACGACGATGTGGTCGGCGCCGTCTTTGATAGCTTGCGCAGGGGTGGCGACGCGTTTTTGATCGTCTTGTGCGGCCCCCGCAGGGCGCACGCCAGGGGTGACGATCAGTTTGCCGTCTGCTTGCGGCAGGGCGCGGATCAGCGCGGCTTCTTGGGGGGAGGCGATGACGCCGTCGGCACCGGCGGCAAGCGCGTTTGCGGCGCGTTCCAGAACGAGGTCTGTGATGTCGCCGGATTTAATGCAGCATTGGTCCAGATCATTGCGATCCAGCGAGGTCAGGATGGTGACGGCGAGGATTTTCATGTCTTTGCCTCCGACACCCTCTTTGGCAGCGTGCACCACATGGGGGTCGCCATGCACCGTCAGGAAATCCAGATCAAACTGCGCCAGCCCGCGCACCGCGGCCTCAATCGTGGCACTGATGTCGAACAGTTTCATATCAAGGAATATGCGTTTGCCACGCTCGTCCTTTAGTTCCCTCGCTAGTGACAGACCGCCGCCTGTCAGCATCCCAAGGCCGATTTTGTAAAACGACACGTCATCGCCGATTTCCTCGGCCAGTTTCAGGCCAGATAGGGCGTCGGGCACGTCTAGGGCTACGATGAGGCGGTCGTCTGGCATGGGGTGCTCCGGTCTTGTGGGTTTCGCGCATTGTCTTACGCATCTGGTCCGAGTTTGGCAATGTCTGGGGCAATTTCGGGTTTCGGGGCGTAGATGCGGGCCATATCGGGGGCTTCAGTGCAATACATATGCACCCAGATATAGGCGTGTTGAAACAGCGCGATAACAAGCGCGTTCCATGAGCCAAACAGCAGGGCGATGCCCCACAGGCCCAGAAATGCCACACCATACATGGCGTTTGAAGTGTAACGGAAGGCGATGGCCAAATGCTGTGGCTGCCCCTCGATCAGTTGTGCCCATGTGCTGCGGGCGCGAATACCGTTTAGTTTTGTCATTGCCTATCCTCCAACGGATATGTGCAAAAGAACGCCTAAATCACACCCGGGGGACATTATATGTGCCTAGCCCGGTTGCTTAGGGATGGTATGTTCAAACCTATAGATGTTTACCCCAGAAGTCCTGATATTATTGACCAGCAAAACCTCAGGTCAGGCGATGTATCGTTCCTGCGGGTTCAGGAACGTCAGCTTATCCTCGCCCGAGCGGCATTCTGGCATCCGCTTGGCCTGACGTAGCGCGTCAGCTTTCAAGCCTTGTTTGATTTGCGATAGCCGCTGATCCGAGGAATCGCCAAACGGGATATTGCAGCGGCATTCAAAGTTCATGACGTCGCAGTGATCGCCCATACCACCGCGAACATAGAAGGTGACATTGCCCAGCATTTTGGTGCTGTCGGGGTCGGGGCGGAGGTTTTGCACATGGGTATCTACAATATTCATTACACGGCTCAATAGTTACTGCTTTCAATCTGAAAATAAGAACTTTGCGTGCATTGGTAAACCTGCCTTTTGGGGTAAGGAATCTATGGCATATTTATGGCGATGTGCATCTTGAACCTACGCCCATCAATCGCCACATCTAAGATGAGGCCCGACCATGACTGTGCCGATTTAGGGCGGTCAATTATCACGGGCGCTTTTGAAAAGGAGAATACGGATGGACATGGAAAAGTTCACTGAACGGTCGCGCGGTTTTATACAAGCGGCCCAGACGATTGCGATGCGTGAGAGCCATCAGCGGCTATCACCCGAACATTTACTAAAAGCATTGATGGATGATGATCAGGGGCTGGCCAGCAACCTGATCAACGCGTCTGGCGGCAACGCTGCCCGCGTGGTTGAAGCCGTTGACGTTATGATGGACAAAATCCCCAAGGTAACGGGCGATGGTGGCCAGACCTATATGGACCAGCAAACCGGTAAGGTGTTGGCCGAGGCCGAGAAGATCGCCAAGAAAGCGGGCGATAGTTTCGTTCCGGTTGAACGCATTCTGATGGCGCTGGTGATGGTGAAATCCAAGGCCAAAGAGGCGCTGGAGGCGGGGGCTGTTTCGGCCCAGAAGCTGAATGAAGCGATCAATGATATTCGCAAGGGGCGCACGGCGGATACGGCCAGCGCCGAGGAAGGTTATGATGCGCTAAAGAAATACGCGCATGACCTGACCGAAGCGGCGGCGGCGGGCAAGATTGACCCGATCATCGGGCGTGATGAGGAGATCCGGCGCACGATGCAGGTTTTGAGCCGCCGCACCAAGAATAATCCGGTGCTGATCGGCGAGCCGGGCGTGGGTAAAACCGCGATTGCCGAGGGGCTGGCCTTGCGCATTATCAGTGGTGATGTGCCCGAAAGCCTGTTGAACAAAAAGCTGATGTCACTGGATATGGGCGCGCTGATTGCCGGTGCGAAATATCGCGGTGAGTTCGAGGAACGGCTGAAGGCGGTTCTGAACGAGGTCACTGAGGCGGCGGGCGAAATCATCCTGTTTATCGACGAAATGCACACGCTGGTCGGGGCGGGCAAGGGCGATGGCGCGATGGATGCGTCGAACCTGCTGAAACCCGCACTGGCGCGGGGTGAATTGCACTGTGTTGGTGCAACCACGTTGGATGAATACCGCAAGCATGTTGAAAAAGACGCGGCATTGGCGCGGCGGTTCCAGCCGGTTTTGATTGAAGAACCCACCGTCGAGGACACCATTTCGATCCTGCGCGGTATCAAGGAAAAATACGAACTGCACCACGGGGTGCGGATTTCGGACAATGCCTTGGTGGCGGCGGCGACGCTGTCGCATCGTTACATCACGGATCGGTTTTTGCCCGACAAAGCGATTGATTTGATGGACGAAGCCGCGTCACGTTTGCGTATGGAGGTCGACAGCAAGCCCGAAGAGTTGGACGCACTGGACCGCGAGATCATGCAAAAGCAGATCGAGGCCGAAGCCTTGAAGAAAGAGGATGACACGGCGAGCAAGGACCGTCTGGAAACGCTTGAGAAGGAGCTATCCGAATTGATGGAACGGTCCGCCGAGATGACCGCGCAATGGCAGGCCGAACGTGACAAGCTGGCCGGCGCGCGTGACATCAAGGAAGCGCTGGAAGCGGCGCGGGCCGAGCTGGATATTGCCAAACGCGAGGGCAATCTGGCGCGGGCTGGCGAGCTGTCTTATTCGATCATCCCCGAGCTAGAGAAAAAGCTGGGAGAGACTGAGACCAAAGACGAGGGCATGATGGTTGGAGACGCCGTGCGGCCTGAGCAGATCGCCCAAGTGGTCGAGCGCTGGACGGGCATTCCGACCTCTAAAATGTTAGAGGGCGAGCGTGATAAACTGCTGAAGATGGAAGACGAGATCGGCAAGCGGGTGATTGGCCAGCGCGAGGCGGTGACCTCGGTTGCCAATGCGGTGCGGCGTGCGCGGGCGGGGTTGAATGACCCGGATCGTCCGCTGGGGTCATTTCTGTTTCTGGGGCCAACCGGCGTGGGCAAAACCGAGCTGACCAAGGCGGTGGCGGAATACCTGTTTGATGACGAACACGCGATGGTGCGGGTCGATATGTCCGAGTTCATGGAGAAGCATTCGGTCGCCCGCCTGATCGGCGCGCCTCCGGGATATGTCGGCTATGACGAGGGCGGTGTGCTGACCGAGGCGGTGCGGCGCAAGCCCTATCAGGTGATCCTGTTTGACGAGGTTGAAAAGGCGCATCCGGATGTGTTCAACGTGCTGTTGCAGGTGCTGGACGACGGGGTTTTGACTGATGGTCAGGGGCGGACTGTTGATTTCAAACAGACGCTGATTATCCTGACATCGAACCTTGGATCACAGGCGCTTTCGCAACTGCCGGAAGATGCGGATGTGGCCGAGGCCAAGGATCAGGTGATGGGGGCTGTGCGCGACCACTTCCGCCCCGAATTCCTGAACCGTCTGGACGAAATCGTGATCTTTGACCGTCTGGCCCGCGAGGATATGAACGGGATCGTTGATATCCAACTTGGCTTGCTTGGCGCACGTTTGGCTTTGCGTAAAATCACCCTGGACGTGGACGCTGCGGCGCGGCAATGGTTGGGCGACAAGGGGTATGACCCTGTCTATGGCGCGCGCCCGTTGAAGCGGGTGATCCAGCGGTATTTGCAGGATCCATTGGCCGAGAAACTGCTGGGCGGCGAGGTGATGGATGGCGCTACCGTGACGGTTTCGGCGAATGACGACGGGTTGGTGATCGGGTCCGAAACGGTGCATTGATATTAAGGGAACGCCCTGCGGAAACGTGGGGCGTTTTTGTTGGATTATATATACGCCGCTCATGATACATCGCCACTAAAAGTTGTGGAGTTGTTGGCAAATTTCACCTAAATGTTGGATGTAAATTAAACCAAACTGATTGTAGGTGAAAATGTCTCGTTGGGAAGAAGAATTTGAAAGCAACCCGCTGCATGCTACTCTTGAAGGCATTAGGGAGTTTCTCGATGTAAAACTAGATGGCCCCGACAGTGATGTGGCGCTTGAAAAACGCAGGTTGGAAAAAGTTTTAGATTTGCTGAATATCGCGCTGGATCAGATTGATAAAGAAATCGCTCCAATTGCATTGTTAAATCAAATTAATGGGCATTTGCGGCACCAGGATTTTTGGAACCAACTAGCCACTTACAGTGCGAACCCAGATGCAGGATATTTGCAAACGGCTAACAATCATATTAACAGCCAGATTCCTATTTTTTATCAACTTGCCAATTTTTCAAATGGGAAAAAAACTACGAGAGTAACAAAGCCTATTGAAAAAGCATTTGACGAATTCTGTACGGCAGTTGATGCCAAGGCTAAAGAGTTTGATGGAAAAATAGGTGAACAAAACACGATACTTGAAGCAGTCACTACTAACCACGAAGAGTTGGCAAAAGAAATGGCTGATTTGAAGGAAGAACATGAAGACCGGTTAAGCGTGTGGCAGGGAGAGTTTACAGACAACCAAACCACGAGGGCCGAAGAGTTTTCTACTGCACAAATTCAGAGAGAAAAGGATTATGCGGAATGGCATGGTTCATTCACTAAATCCTCTGATGGAAAGATAGAATCCCTTGTGGCTGATCAAAGGCAAAAGCTTGAAAAATCCTTTGAGCAGTTCAAAGCTAAGATAATTGGTTATCAGAAAGATGCGCACTTAAAACATAAAGCTATTCTTGATATTCATGGACTAGTGGCGACTGATGGTGTGGCCGGCGGTTACAAAAGAACTGCAGATGATGAAGGCAAGGCGGCTAATTCATGGAGATGGGGGGCCATTATTTTCTTAGGTGCGGCAGCTTCGTGGTTAATCGCAAAACTGTATTTGGGCATAAGCGGGTTAAATGGAAGCGGTGTAAATTGGGAAGAAATTATAACATCAGTATCGCTGACGGGGATATTACTGGCTGCTGCGGTTTACGCATCAAAGCAATCAAGCTTTCACAGAAGTAACGAAAAGAAAATGCGTTGGTTCGCATTGGAGGTGAAAGCCATTGATCCATTTTTGGCATCCTTGGGATCCGAAGATCAGAAGAAGCTTAAGGCACAAATTTGTGAACGTATTTTTGGCCAGTCTGATGGCGGCGGCAATCATGAAACCGAAAATTTCGACCCAAATATTATAAAGGTCATTTCTGATTCATTCGTTGAGGGTATGAAGAGTCTATCAAAGTTGAAATAGGTTTCACCCCACCATAAACACATCATACCGCGTCGATTTCCCCGTGATCTGGTGCGAGGGTTTGGGCAGCCCCTCCATCAAATCCGCCTTTTGCGGCCATTTCAGCACCACGCGGTTGCGGGCGCAGGCGAGCGCCACCTGCATCAGGGCGGGGGCATCCGCGTCCACCCCGACGATCTCGCGAATTTGGCGCATTTCCTTTTTGACCAAGGCCGATTTGCCGCGCGGGGGGTGCATCGGGTCTACGAGCACCACTTCGGGGGCAAGGTCCGGCAACAGGTCTTTGGCGTCACCAAACAGCAGGGTCATGCGTGCGATGATCTCGGATACGTCGCTGTCGGCGGCGCGCATCAGGGCGTCGGCGAGCAGGGCGTGCATTTGGGCGGAGCGTTCGATCAAGGTGACCTGCGCCCCTAAAGAGGCCAGCAAAAACGCATCGCGCCCAAGGCCAGCGGTGGTGTCGACCACATTGGGGGTGTTGCCGCCTTTCATGCCAATCGCACGGGGCAGGGCCTGACCGCGCCCACCGCCGAACTGGCGACGATGCGCAACGGCACCGGTGGTGAAGTCGATGACCAAAGGGGGTGGGTTCTTCACATCATTGTTCCATAAATATCCCCCGCGCGGAGCGCATAGATACTCTTATAGCCCCAGCGCGTCTTTGACGATGGCGTCAAGGAACGCCTCGACCTCTTTCATCGCGCCATCCGGCATGGATTTGAACCCTACCACCACATCATTCGAGCCACCCTTTTGCATCACGAAAATCCGGTAGGGGCAGTGGACCACGTTCATGATGTCAGCTTCCATCACTTTGCGTGACAGGCTGGCCGAGCAGAAGTTGAAGATGTCGGCGTGCTCGAACAATACGATGTCGGAGCCAATGGTCTCGCGGGTGCGCTCCAGCATGTCGCCGGTGTGGCTGGTAAAGTCGATCACAAGGCCCGCGTCCAGAATTGCGCTTTCGACCGCAAATGTGGTGTCATCAAAATCGTATTCTGATGGATAGGTGATTGCCTCGGTCGCCCATAGAGGGGCGGCGATGGTAGCGGCGGTAAGAGTGGCAATCAGGTGTTTGAGCATTGGTGGTCCTTTGTGATTTGCTTGGCCCGCGAAAAGTTGACTTGCGTGTTGCGGGGTGTGGGCGCAGGTTGGGGCAACTTTAGCCGGACATTCGCGGATGTCAAAAGGCATGGATAGGGAATTGGGTATGCGATTTATGAATTGGGCCGGTTTGGCGATGCAAAGTCTGGCGTTGCTGTTTGTGTTTATCATCGGGGTGGCGGTGCTGACGGCGATCATTCTGTTTGTGATTGACCGGACGCAAAAGAGCGATGCGGTGCGGCGGAACTATCCGGTGCTGGGGCGGTTTCGCGGGTTGTTCAGCCAGTTGGGCGAGTTTTTCCGGCAGTATTTCTTTGCGATGGACCGCGAGGAAATGCCGTTTAATAGGGCGCAGCGCGAGTGGGTTGGCCGTGCGGCGGACGGGCATGGCAATACCGTGGCGTTTGGATCGACGCGCAATCTGTCGGTTGTGGGCACGCCGATTTTTGTGAACGCGGCCTTTCCACCGCTGGATGATCAATTTGCCAAAACCGACCCGTTGCAGATTGGGCCGACAGCGCGCGAGCCATATGTGGCGAAATCCATCGTTAATATTTCGGGGATGAGTTTTGGGGCACTGTCTGCGCCTGCGGTTGAGGCGTTAAGTCGGGGGGCGGCCAAGGCGGGTGTCTGGATGAACACCGGTGAAGGCGGCATGTCGCCGTTTCATCTGGCGGGGGGCTGTGATGTGGTGTTCCAGATTGGCACGGCGAAATACGGCGTGCGCGATCTGGATGGCAACCTGTGTGATGAAAAGCTGCGCGAGGCAGCGGCACACCCCGAGGTGAAGATGTTCGAGATCAAGCTGGCGCAGGGGGCGAAGCCCGGCAAGGGCGGGATATTGCCTGCTGAAAAGGTGTCGGAAGAAATTGCCGCCATTCGCGGGATCACGGCGGGCGAGGCGAGCATTTCACCCAACCGTCACGACGGGGTCGATGACTTTGGTGATCTGCTGGATATGGTGGCGCATATAAGAGAGGTCACAGGCAAGCCGGTGGGGTTCAAGACGGTCGTTGGATCGCTAGAGCCGTTCAAGGAACTGTTTGCGATGATCATGGAGCGGGGGGAAGATTCCGCGCCTGATTTCATCACCATTGATGGCGGGGAGGGTGGCACGGGGGCAGCACCGATGCCGTTGATTGATCTGGTGGGGATGCCGATCCGCGAGGCGCTGCCGCTGGTGGTTGATTGGCGGGACGAATTCGGCTTGAAGAATCGCATCCGGATTGTGGCCAGTGGTAAGTTGGTCAATCCGGGGGATGTGGCGTGGGCGCTGTGTGCGGGGGCTGATTTTGTCACCTCGGCGCGTGGGTTCATGTTTAGTCTGGGTTGCATTCAGGCGCTAAAGTGTAATCGCAACACCTGCCCGACGGGGATCACCACCCATGACAAAAGCCTGCAAAAGGGGCTGGTGGTCGAGGACAAGTATATAAAGGTGGCGCAATATGCGGATTGCCTGACGCATGAGGTCGAGACCATCGCCCATTCGGTCGGCGTGCCCGAGCCGCGCCAAATGCGCCGCCGCCACGTCCGGCTGGTGCAGCCGAACGGGACTTCGGTTCCGATGAACGAGATTTATCCGAGGGCGGGGGCAATCAATGTCAGCGTTGCAGGTGCGAGTTCAATGGGTGGTCGCCATGCGCCGCCCATTCAATCTGACGAATAGAGTTAAGAACCCTATCTGTTTTCAAGGAAATGGGTTGCCTCAAGAATGGTCGCGGTCAGCCCATCAAAAAAGCCCGGCACACTGATATCTACAAGGCTCGCGGGTGCGGGCGCTTCATCGGCGATGATGTCATCAGAGGGTTTTACAACAAAAAGAGTGCTTGGGGCATTGAGCAACTCCCGATAGCTCGCGCCTTTACCATGCTTCAGCACGTTGATCGCAAGATAATACTGGTGGACCCTATCGGCGAGGTCAGTTTGACCCGCCTCCAACAACAGTGCCTTCAATTTGCGTGAAAACGGGCCCCGCCTAAAGTGGTGCTGCATCCGTGCCTCAAAAAGAGAGAATATATCGACTGCGGCCAATTCAAGCGAAACAGTTGCAGCGCGAAGGTCTTCGACTTGGGCGTCGGTCCCGTTCTGCCCGTCCATCAGTTTCAGAATTTCTGAAATACGATCTTCGGATATCTTTGCATTGGTCTGCGCCGCTGCAACCAGTTCAAGTAAGCTCTGTGAAGCTCCCATCATTCATTCTCCTTAAGGGCCCACTTTCCTTACGCTATACGACTAGGAATGATAGTGGCGAGATGGGATATTCTGTTTCGGCAATTCGGGTTTTGAGGCCAGATCGCGGTTTTGGGGCAGTTTGATTGCGTAGCCGATGTTCACATTGGGCTTGAACCTACCTGTTTGTAAAGTATGCCGAGCACTTAAGTCATAAGGTTGGGCCCATTGCCCATTAGGTTGGGTTGTGATTTTCTGATCGTCAACGGCCCCTAATCGGGGAGCCCCGTATTATAACGCAATCAAACAACTTCGTGATCATGTCTGGTTTGGCTATGCGCAATGCACAGGTTTTGGCAAAAGGGGCACAGCTTTAATTCGGAGGGCCATATGGCACATCACTTTAAGACAGATTTGAAATGGTCCGCTGTGACCCCTAAATTGGATTATTTGAACCGTCGGCAATTGCTGGCAGGGGCGGGCGTTATGGCGTTGGGGGCGATGGCTGGACCAGTGATGGCCAAAATTGCGACAAAGCCGAGCGCCTTTTCGACGGACGAGGTGCCGAACACGCTGGAAGAAATCAGCACCTACAACAATTTCTACGAATTTGGCACCGGCAAGGGTGATCCTGCCAAACATGCACATCAGCTGACGACCGATCCCTGGAGCGTGAAGATTGACGGGTTGGTGGACAAGCCCGGCACCTATGATCTGGCCGATGTCATTAAAGGTGTTGATATGGAGGAGCGCATTTACCGGTTCCGCTGTGTCGAGGCGTGGTCGATGGTGATCCCGTGGGTCGGGTTTGAACTGGCCACATTGCTGGACCGCGTCGGGGTTCAGTCGGGTGCGAAATATGTGGCGTTTGAAACGCTGTTCCGGCCAGAAGAGATGCCAGCGCAGAATTCCCGTCTGCTGGACTGGCCCTATGTCGAGGGTTTGCGTCTGGACGAGGCGATGAATCCGCTCACTATACTGGCGACAGGTTTATATGGGGAAGAGTTGCCCAACCAGAGCGGTGCGCCGCTGCGGTTGGTGGTGCCGTGGAAGTACGGATATAAATCGATCAAGTCGATTGTGCGCATTTCATTGGTCGCGGAAATGCCACCCACCACATGGAACAAGGCGGGGCCGAATGAATACGGGTTCTATAGTAATGTGAACCCCGAAGTGAGCCACCCGCGTTGGTCGCAATCATCGGAACGCCGTATCGGCGGCGGGATATTTGCCAAGCGCCAGCCAACCTTGCCGTTTAACGGATACGGCGAGCAGGTCGCGGGCCTGTATGACGGTATGGACCTGACCAAGCAATTCTGACGATGGCAATTGTTGATCAGTTGAATGTAGTGCTGCGGCGGATACCGACGTGGGTGCTGTATGTAGGTGGCATCACGCCGGCCATCTGGCTGGTGGTTCTGCTGTTGAACGGTGGGCTGGGGGTGGATCCGGTCAAGGTGCTGGAACATCGGGCGGGCAAGATCGGATTGCAGTTTCTGGTGGCGGGGCTGGTGGTGACGCCGTTGTGCCGCATCACCGGTATTAAACTGATCAAGTTTCGCCGCGCCACCGGGTTATTGACGTTCTTTTATATAGCGCTGCATTTGATGATCTGGCTGGCGCTGGATATCCAGTTCTATTGGGGCGAAATCTGGACCGATATAGTAAAGCGTCCCTATATCACCATCGGCATGACCGGATTTTTGGCAATGGTGCCGCTGGCGCTGACCTCAAACAATGCGTCAATCAAGCGGATGGGAGCGGCGGGGTGGCGCAAGTTGCACAAGCTGACCTATCTGGCGGCAATTGCGGGGGCGTTACATTATGTATGGCTGGTCAGAGGATGGCAGGTCGAGCCGCTGATTTATCTGGCGGGGGTGATCGGGCTGTTGTGTCTGCGCATAAAGGTTAAGCAACGGCGCGTGGCGACCTGATTGAGTGTCTGACGTCAGCGCCTATGGGAATTGAACGACAGCTTTAAGATGTGTCGACATCAAAGATGTGGTAGCTAGTGCGGCATTCGGGTTCCTTGGGGCGTCACCACTCAGTGCAATAAGGAATGGGAGGAGATATGGGGTAGCTATAGGAACCATCGGTGTGACCACTTGGACTGAAAAATTACGGTTCCAACGCCAATTCGAATTGGCGATGAGTGCGAATGTTCAAATGTAAGAAGCTATGGGGGATTCGCAGACAGGGTGCTTGGTTTTTTGCCTCCTTACAGCTTTAATATAGGAGCGGTATTTTGGGTCTTTTGGCAGTAGCACTTGGGGGAATTGCCCTTGTTTCCGCAGGTTACCTTTACTATTGGAATGAGCGTAGGATTGTTTTCCACATTTTACCTTATGTCTTCGTTATCTTTTCAACGGCGTGTTTTTCAGTTGAATTCCAGAAAGTAGATATAGGGTTTGCGTTTTTCGTCTCTGCATTAATTGCTTGTATTCACGCCCTCGCGATCTGGAATATTACTAAGCGATAAGTCGTTATTTTGTCCGCCGTCAAGTTTTTTGGTTCCAGAGGCAGCGTTACGGTATGTTGAAACGGTAAGCGAAGCGCGGTGGGGTGTATGGACAGTCTGGTAACCTATCAATGGTTGAGCGATCATCTGGATGATCCTGATCTGGTGATCATTGATTGCACGAATTTCGCAGACTGGTCTGCAAGCGAGCAGAAGTTCGTCACTATGAGCGGCCACAGCCAATGGGCGGGCGGGCATATAGACCAGTCACGCCATGCGGATTTTACCGATGGTTTTTCTGGCGACGCGAGCCGCTTTCGTAACACATTGCCCGAACCACACGTCTTTGCTGCGGCAATGGCGCGGCTGGGGGTCAGGGCAAACAGTCGTGTTGTTCTGTATGATACCGAGCAATCCATGTGGGCGGCGCGGGTGTGGTGGATGCTAAAATGGATCGGGTTTGACACTGCGGGTATTCTGGATGGTGGCTGGCAAAGTTGGGTTGCGAATGGGGGGCGGGTATCGTGCGCGTAAATCAGACTGTGACGCGTGTGCCTTCAAAGAACGCTGCACCC
>CAYYOF010000006.1:0-78025 GCA_964473185.1 uncultured Marinosulfonomonas sp.
TTTCGATAATACGCTCTGGCATAGCCGTGCGGTAACGGATTGAATAAATCACATCACCTAAATTCTTTGGCAATTGGATTTCCAGATCGGTAGCCGCATCCTCAAGATCGCTACGTTCCCAAGATATTTCTGTGGTTCCGACTTGATAGTGGTCGAAAAATATCTTTTCGATAAGCGCAAAATATCGGCTGGGCTGCCTACTCATTCTGCGGCCATCGCGTTGATCCGCTCAGCTTCAATATCTTTTTGTTTGCGCTTTTTAGAGCCACTTTTTCGGTCACGTTTTGAGATTGGAGCCTCAACGCCCCAGTGTTTTACCGCAAGAGACATATCCATTGTCAGGAGCATTTCATCCCCCAGTGTGACCACCTCATCTGGCTTGGTAGGCTCATACCCTAACGCATTCATCATTTGGGTGGCGACAGCGCGAGCTAACGGTGGGGGAACTGCATTGCCAATCTGTCTGGCGCCATGCCATTTGGTGCGGTGAAACCGGAACCAGTCTGGGAAACCATGCAGGCGGGCCATTTCTCTCACCGTAACACAGCGATGGTGTTTGTAATGGATGGGGCGTGGGCTGGTAAATGCGCCTCGTGATGCGTCTGTTCCGGCTCTAAGTGTGTTGGATATTCCATCTGCGGCTAATTTGTAAAAGCGTGAGATCGGTTCAACATCCCCCATTCGGGTGTCTTTGAAACGCCGGCGTGAAATTGCTGTGTGCTTGGTTCTAAGGCTACTTGTTAGCCGGTCTCGGGCTGCCAAATCCGTTCATATCCATTGTGCCACGCGCTGTCATCAAAACAGCGCATTTCCTTCCCATAAGAAGATAGGGGCCCCCATTGAGACGTTGTCACCGAGTCCTTATCGTTAAGTGTTGAAAATGACTCTGCGTTTGGCAAATCCCCAATTGCATCAATGGCAGTGGCCACACAAGGGATGCCATTTTCTTCAGGATCCTTGGGCTTTCGGGTAATTGCCAAAGGATAACTGGGTAATGTTTGGCCCTTCTTTACACCAAGTAGAAACAATCTCTCTCGATGTTGCGGCACACCGTAATGTGCTGCATTCAACACCATCGGCTCAATCAGAACATCATATCCTGCTTTAGTGAATTCTTGTATCAGCTCTTTAAGAAACTTTTTGTGTTTGCCGACCGTAAGGCCTTTCACATTCTCAAAAACAAATGACCGAGCGTCCAGCTCTTTGACAAGCCGAACAAAGTCTCTAACCAATAAATTGCGCGGGTCATCAATCACACGCTTCCCGATAAGAGAAAACCCTTGGCAAGGAGCACCACCACATACCAAATCAATTTGGGCATCCCCAAGTCCTGCTTTCTCCCGAATGCTATCCCCGGTTAACCCCGTCACACTGTGAGGTATGAGAGTACAGTTGGGGAAATTATAGTGGTGGGCCGCAGCGTGAACAGGATCGATCTCGACAGCAGAAACTATGTCAAAACCAGCTTGCTCAAAGCCCAACGACATCCCCCCCACTCCAGAAAAGAGGTCTATGGCTTTAGGGCGCGTCGTCATCTGATAACATCATTTCCAGTGTGAATTGTATTTGAGCATATTAAGCATAAACCCTTTGCATAGCAATAATGGCTTTCTTGTCGGTAACGGTAAAAGTTATCATTCTCCACGCATTTTATCATATGCGATTCATATGGAATTCATATCCCTCAAATTCGCGCTTCAACCGCCCGTTTCTGTTGTCTCCAAAACACGCTTGCCGATCTGCATGCCCCACCGCCGAAAAACCCCATGACTTACCTGAACAAATCGGTCTATAGTGCCGGAAACCAAGGCAAATATGGCAAGGCAGGCATGACAAACACCGTACAACAGTTGGAAGAGATGCGTGACAAGCTGATCGCGGACCCAGACGTTATTCTGGAAGACAAAGACCTGATGCGTGCGCTTGTATCAGCCAACGAGGCCCAAATGGGCAACAATATCATAGACTTGCGCGGCATCGCCATGGATCGGCTCGAGGCGCGGCTGGACCGGCTCGAGGATACCCACCGCTCCGTCATCGCCGCTGCTTACGAAAATCTGGCTGGCACCAATCAAGTGCACCGCGCTATTTTACGTATGCTCGACCCCGCCGAATTTGAAAACTTCCTGCGTGATCTGGACGGCGAAGTTGCCGATATCCTGGGCGTCGATTGTGTGCGTCTGGTGCTGGAATCCGTGCAAAACGAAAATGATCCCGCGGTAAAACGCCTTGGCGATGTATTAAACGTCGCTGAACCCGGTTTTATCGAAAGCTATCTGACCAACGGCAAGCGCAGCACCTCGCGCCAAGTGACCCTGCGCCAGATCAAACCCGATACCGACGTGATCTATGGCGAGGCCTTTGACTGGATCCGTTCCGAGGCCGCCCTGAAACTGGATTTCGGCAATGGCCGTCTACCCGGTATGCTGGTGATGGGAGCCGAAGACCCGCATCACTTCAAACCCAACCAAGGCACTGATTTGCTGGCCTTTTTCGCCGGTGTATTTGAACGGGCCATGCGTCGCTGGTTGTCATGAACCTGTGCGCCATATCCCGTGGCGCGACCGACGCGCTAGAGGAATGGCTGACTACAATCAAAGCCCTGAACAACGCCGCCGATAACACGATCGAGGCCTATCGCACCGATCTGCTCGGCTATCTCGCGTTTATTACCGGACATTTTGGCGACGCCACCGGCCTTGCGCCCCTTAAGCAGGTCAAAGTCACCGATATCCGCGCATGGATGGCGCACGAGCGCGGGCGTGGTGTTTCCGCCCGCTCATTGGCGCGATCCCTGTCCGCCGTAAAATCCTTTTACCGCTGGTTGTCCGAGCGCGACGGGTTTGACGCCACAGTCGTGTTGTCCGCCCGCTCGCCCCGTTTCCAGAAAAAACTGCCGCGCCCGCTGGCCGAAGACGCCGCCCGCGCGATGATCGAAACCGTCGAATTCCAGTCCGCCAACGAATGGGTCGCCGCCCGTGACGCCGCCGTGATCACCCTGCTATATGGCTGCGGCTTGCGGATATCCGAGGCCTTATCCCTAACCGGTGCCGACGTCCCCCTGCCCGACGTGCTGCGCATCACCGGCAAGGGCAACAAGACCCGCATCGTGCCGGTGATCGACGCCGCCCGCAGCGCCGTCGCCCGCTATTTGCGCATCTGCCCCCATCCTCTGGAGCCCACGGCCCCGCTGTTTCGCGCCGCGCGCGGCGGCCCCCTGCGCCCCCGCGCCATCCAGAAGGTGATGGAGGCCACCCGCATGCAGCTGGGCCTGCCCGCCACTGCCACACCGCACGCCATGCGCCACTCATTCGCCACCCACTTGCTGACTGCGGGCGGTGATCTGCGGGCCATTCAGGAACTGCTGGGCCACGCCTCGCTGTCAACCACACAGGCCTATACCTCGGTCGATACCGCGCGGTTGATGGAAGTCTATGACAAGACCCATCCGCGAGCATAAGGGAACACCACATGTTCGCCAATCCGAATGCCCGCGCCGCTCTATTGGCCTTGTTTGCCTCGGCAGTCCTCAGCTTCATCGACAATTTCGTCTTCAGCGTCTCAAAGGAAGCCGGGATATGGCAATTTCAGGTCGTGCGCACCCTCCTTGCGATCCCGTTGCTGCTGGTCATCGGGGCGATGGCCTCTCATAGCTTGCGACCGGTTAACTGGGGGAAATTGGCCCTACGCAGCCTGACCGTGTCTACCGGCCTTCTAATCTATTTCGCCGCCCTTGGTGTTTTGCCGGTCGCACAGGCAGCTGCGGGCCTGTTCAGCGCCCCGATCTGGGTGCTGCTGTTTTCTGCCCTGTTGTTCTCGGCCCGCATTTCGCTGTTCCAGCTCATCGCGATCCTTGCCGGATTTTCTGGCGTGTTGCTGCTGTTGCAGCCAGACCTACAAGCCCTATCCAAACTCTCGCTATTGCCGCTGGCCGCAGGGGTGTTCTATGGGCTGGGAATGCTGCTCACCCCGCACACCTGTGCCAAGGAAAGCCCGATCACATTGACCATTGGCATATTCCTGACCATCGGTTTGATCAGCCTTGTGCTGCTGATTTATTTCACTGTGTTCCCGTCCGATGACCAGACCTTCTTAACCCGGGGCTGGGTCGCCCCAACAGGCCGCTTCCTCTGGTTGACCCTGTTTCAGGCAGCCGGTGCGGTCATCGCGGTAAGCTGCATTTCACAAGCCTACCGGATCGGCACGCCATCCTATGTTGCGGTGATCGAATACTCGTTTCTGATTTTCGCAAGCCTCTGGGCCTATTTGCTTTGGGGGTTGAGCACAAATACCCTTTCAATCGTCGGAATTGCGGTCATCCTGATCACTGGCACGGCCCTATCAAAACGGCGATGAACGCCACCCGCATGCAACTGGACCTGCCTGCCACCGCCACACCGCACACCATGCGCCATTCGTTCGCCATCCCGACAATCACCACGCCCAGCGGTTATATCAGAACGCTGGCTTCGCGCCCTACTCTACCGTTGCCCCCGATTCAGCTTCAAAATCGAAGGTAAGGAATTCATTACCCACCCCCGTTAGGGGTTTGCACCCGTTCAATTTTTCGTCCATGACAGGGATATGACAGCACAATTGCGCGCCATATCCGTTCATTTGTTCACCGCCACCGGCGCGGTTCTGGCCATGTTGGCCATGCTCGCCGCTGTCGATCAGAAATGGGACCTTATGTTCCTCTGGCTGGTCGTGGCCTTTTTCGTTGACGGGATCGACGGACCATTGGCGCGAAAATTCGAGGTGAAAACATATGCGCCGCAAATCGACGGGGTGCTGTTGGACCTGATTATTGATTATTTGACCTATGTGTTCATTCCCGCCTTTGCCCTGTTCAAATCGGGCCTTCTGCCCAATTGGACCGGTTGGATTATTATCATCGTAATCACCTTTGCCAGTGCCTTGTATTTCGCCGATACACGCATGAAAACAAAAGATAATTCCTTTTCAGGTTTTCCCGGATGCTGGAACATGGTCGTGCTGGTCCTGTTCGCGGTCGAGCCCAATTACTGGCTGATGCTGGCGCTGGTTGTCGGCCTGTCCATCACCATGTTTATCCCATTAAAATTCGTCCACCCTGTGCGCACCGAACGCTGGCGCAACGTCACTTTGCCGATGGCGCTGGCGTGGACATTCTTTGCCGGATGGGCCGCGTGGGTCGATTTCCATCCAGAAAGCTGGGCGCATTGGGGGCTGGTTGTGACCAGTATTTACCTGATCAGCGCAGGCATCTTGCAACAGATGATACCCGCTAAAGACGCGTAAGGATTACGCCCGCAACGATCAATCCAACGGCTGCTATCTTGCCCTTGTTCATCCGCTCGCCAAACACCACCCAGCCAATCAACACCGCAAACAGGATCGACGTTTCGCGCAGCGCCGCCACCAGCGCAATCGGCGCCACCGTCATCGCCCAAACCGCAATCGCATAGGCTCCGTATGATGCCACCGCCGCCGCCATACCCAGCCCCCACGCCCTTGGCTTGGCGATGAACACGCCGCGCCCACGCAGCCCGTAGGCCACCGGCACAAACCCCAGCGCGTCGAACACAAACAGCCACGCCACAAACATCACCGCATCCCCCGCCACCCGCGCGCCCATGCCATCGACCAGCGAATAGGCGGCGGTGGCGATGGCCGAACATAACGCCAACGGCACCAGCTTTCGGGACTCGCCGTTGGCGAAAACCCCGTGTGCCATCAACAAGATGCCAAGCCCCAGTAGCGCAATGCCAAATTGTTCAAACCCGCTGATCACATCGGTCAGGAACAATATGCTGACAACCATCACCATCATCGGGGCCGCCCCGCGTGCAATCGGGTAAACGCGGCTCAGGTCGCCCTGCTCGTATGCAAAGGCCAGAAAGAATTTATAGGCTGAATGCAGCAGGCCCGATCCGATAACCCAGAACCAGACTTCGCCCTGTGGCAGGGCGCGGGACATGGCAATCGCCAGCCCCATGACGCCCTGCACCACGGTCATGATCAGCATCCCCGTCAGCTTGTCACCGCCGGTTTTGATCAGCGCATTCCAGATGGCGTGCAGCAGCGCCGCCCCCATGACGGATAGAAAAACGAATGTGGTCAAATCAACAGCCCCGCCGCGCCTTCATGGCGCAGCAATTGCACCTTTATCTCGATGCCAGCCAGCCCGCCGCCATCACCGGAAAACCCGCCCAAACCGCTGGCACCCAGCACGCGGTGGCACGGGATGATCAGCGGGATCGGATTGCCGCCACAGGCCTGCCCGATCGCTTGGGCGGGGATGTTCAACTGTTTGGAAATGTCGCCATAAGTGACTGTTTCACCGAACGGAATTGCCGACATTACATCGCATACAACGCGCTGAAAATCGCTGCCCGCCACGTGCAACGGTAAATCAAATTCCGTGCGTGTGCCGTCGAAATATTCATTTATCTGGGCACGGGCCTTGCGCAACAACGGCGTGTCACCACTACCCTTTGCACCGCCCCATTTCACAGCAACAATCGCGCCGTCTTCCTCGGTCATTGTCAGAGGGCCGGTCGGGGTATCTATGGTTAAACAGGGCATAGGTAACCCTCGCGCAAACGCGGGCCTGTCGCAAGGCCCGCGTGTGTTTTCTTAGCTCAAGGCCGCATCACAACGCCCGCAGACATCCGCATGGTCGTGCTTGCCAACGTCCGGCAGGATTTTCCAGCAGCGCAGGCATTTCTGCCCCTCGGCGCGTTCAAACTCGACGCCCACGCCCTCGACTTCCGGCAAACGGAACGCAGTATCTGGAATAGGATCATTCGACAGGCGGATATCCGAGGTGATGCAGACGTCGGCAAAGTCCACCGACTTGGCCGCGGCCAACATATCGGCGTCGCGGATATGCACGGTCGGGGCCGCCTCGAGGCTGGCACCGATCACCTTTTCCTGACGCTGGATTTCAATCGCCCCTGTCACCACGCGGCGCACCTTGCGGATGGTGTTCCATTTGGCGGCCAAATCCTCGTCACGCCAACTGGCTGGTGTCACGGCGAAATCTTCCAGATGCACCGATACATCCTCGCCTTCATTGCGTTGCAGCCAGACCTCTTCCATCGTGAATGTCAGGATCGGGGCCAGCCATGTGGTCAGGCGGTGGTGCAAGATATCCAGCACCGTCAGCGCCGCACGATTGGTGGCACTATCGCCATCGCAATAGAGCGCGTCCTTGCGGATGTCGAAATAGAACGCCGACATATCCAGCGTGGCAAACTCAAACAAAGCGCGGAAAACGCCTTGGAAATCGTAAGCCGCGTAGCCCTCGCGCACAACTTGATCCAGCTCAGCCAGACGGTGCAGCACCCAGCGTTCCAGCTCTGGCATGTCGGCAGGCTCAACCGCATCCTTGCGATCAAATTCGCTCAATGATCCCAGCATGAACCGCATGGTATTGCGCAGGCGGCGATAACTGTCGGCGACACCTTTCAGGATTTCCGGCCCGATCCGCTGATCCGCGGTGAAGTCCACTTGCGCCACCCAAAGCCGCAAAATATCGGCTCCGTATTGTTTAACAACGGTTTCGGGCACGATGGTGTTGCCCAGCGATTTGGACATCTTCATGCCCTTGGCGTCCAGCGTAAAGCCGTGGGTCAAAACCCCGCGATAGGGCGCGCGGCCATTGGTGCCGCAGCTTTGCAATAACGAGGAATGGAACCAGCCGCGATGCTGGTCGGTGCCTTCCAGATAGAGGTCGGCGATGCCATCGTCCGAGCCATCTTCGCGGTCACGCAAAACGAACGCGTGGGTCGAGCCGGAGTCAAACCAGACGTCCAGAATATCGCTGACCATTTCCCAAGTGTCCGCATCGGCCACACCTTCAAGGAAGCGTGCTTTTGCCCCATCGGCGAACCATGCGTCCGCGCCCTCGGTGCGAAACGCCTCGGCAATCCGCGCATTCACAGCCGGATCGCGCAGGATTTCGACCTGCCCTTCGCCCGCATCACGAATGAAACATGACAGCGGCACACCCCATGCGCGTTGGCGGCTCATCACCCAGTCAGGGCGATTTTCGATCATCGCGTATAGGCGATTGCGCCCCTTTTCAGGTGTCCATTTCACATTGTCGATCTCGGTCAGGGCGCGCTCACGGATGGTCTTGCCATGCGTGTCCATGCCGTCATTCAGTTCCTTGTCAATCGCCACGAACCATTGTGGCGTATTGCGGAAAATCACCGGCGCTTTGGAGCGCCACGAGTGCGGATAGCTGTGCTTGACGCGGCCCCGCGCGATGAGTGCGTTCGCCTCAACCAGCTTGGCGATTACGGCGGTGTTGGCTTTGCCTTCTTTGCCCTTGCGGTCAAACACTTGCAGGCCGGCAAAGAACGGAACAAACTCCTCAAGGGCAGAATCCTCATTCACATTGTGGGTCATCCGGTCGGTCCAGCCGCGTTTGACGAAAGCATCGTAATCGTCGGCCCCGTGGGATGGGGCGGTGTGAACAAAGCCTGTGCCCGCCTCGTCGGTGACGTGGTCGCCGTCGATAAGAGGGACGCCTTCGGGATAATCCCAGAATGGGTCGAGGTCAGCAAATGGGTGTTTACAGACCATAATCGCTAGTTCTTCTGCCTGCACATCTCGCACTTCTTGAAACTTGGTAACGCGTGATTTCTCTAACGCATCTTTCGCCAAATCTTTTGCGAAAATGAGAAGATCGCCGACAGTTGTCCAGCTTTCCTCTTCAGTTTCCAGAACCTCATAGAGCGCATAAGAAATTTTCGGATTGTAGGCGACGGCCTTGTTCGACGGGATTGTCCACGGCGTGGTGGTCCAAATCACCACACTTGCGGATTTATACTTCTCATGCACTTCGTCAATATGCGTCGCAAGCTCGGGGGACGAGGCGCGATACACATCAGCCATATTGCTATTCACCGCAACCACAGGGAACTTCACCCAGATCGTATGGCTAGTATGATCGTGATACTCGATCTCGGCCTCGGCCAGTGCGGTTTTTTCAACCGGCGACCACATCACCGGTTTGCTTCCACGATAGAGCGAGCCGTTCATCACGAACTTCATGAACTCTTCGGCGATCACCGCCTCGGACGAAAAATCCATCGTTTTATAGGGGTTGGCCCAGTTGCCGGTCAGCCCCAGCCGCTTGAATTCATCGCGCTGGATATTAACCCAGCCCTCAGCAAACTTGCGGCATTCACCGCGCAGCTCGTTAACCGGAACCGCGTCTTTGTCTTTGCCTTTGGCGCGGTATTGCTCCTCGATTTTCCATTCAATCGGCAAACCGTGGCAATCCCAACCGGGGATATACCGCGCGTCACGACCCATCATTTGTTGCGAGCGCACCACCATATCTTTCAGGATTTTGTTCAGCGCGTGACCGATGTGCAGATGACCATTCGCATAGGGCGGACCATCATGCAGGATGAAAGGTTTGCGCCCTGCCGCGGCTTCCCGCAGGCGGTCGTAAACGCCAATACGCGCCCAGCGCTCCAGCCATTCAGGCTCGCGTTTGGGCAGGCCTGCCCGCATCGGAAAATCGGTTTTCGGCAGGTTCAGGGTGGATTTATAATCGGGGGTGTCAGGTGTATCGGCGCACATCGGCGGCATCCTTAGAATAGGGTATTAGAATAGGGTGAAGGGCGGCGCGACCATGTCATGCGCCTTTTCCCGACGGCTCTGGTTTCAGAGCGTCGGGCACGTAATTCGTATAATGGCCGCGAATATGCTGTTCATAGAAGGCGTTATAGGCGCACAAGGACGTATCGTCCAGTGGGATAGGATATGACAGGTAACAAGTTGGATATTGCGATTGCAGGGGCAGGCATTGGCGGGTTGGCGGCGGCGGCATTGCTGGCGGCGGACGGGCATAATGTGGTGGTGTTTGACCAGTTTGCAAAACCGTTGCCGGTGGGCTCAGGGCTGGTGATCCAGCCGGTCGGACAGAATGTTCTGGCGCAGATCGGGGCGCTGGAAAGTGCCGTGACCAGTGGCAGCCGGATCACGCGGATGCTGGGACACGAGGCTGATAACGGGCGCCGCGTGCTGGATGTCTGGTATAACCGCAAGGCGGGGCAGTTTTTCGGGCTGGCAATTCACCGCGCGGCGTTGTTCGGGGCGATCCACGACGCGGCCCTGCGGGCGGGCGCGCAGATTGTGCCAGATGCACAGGTGACTGCGGCCTCCTCGGGCCTGTTGACCCTTGCAGGTGGACGCCAAGAAGGCCCGTTTGACCTGATTGTCGACGCCAGCGGCGCAAGCTCCCCCTTATCACCATTAAAGGCACGACCCCTGCCTTATGGTGCGATCTGGGGCACGGTGGATTGGCCGGATACCACCACATTACAACCCGATATGCTGACGCAGGTTTATCGCCGCGCCGACCGGATGATTGGCGCAATGCCGATTGGGACGGGGGGCATGGGAACCACCAAACAAGCCGCGATTTTTTGGTCCTTGCGGCGGGATGCGTATGAGAGCTGGCAGGCTGCGGGTCTAGACGCATGGAAGGATGAGGCCCGCGCCCTGTGGCCCGACATTGCGCCATTTCTGGATCAGGTGACAGACCCCGCGCAAATGACTATGGCTCGCTACTCTCACGGCACCCTGCACCGCCCTTATGGCGACCGTCTGGCCATCATTGGTGACGCCGCGCATCGCGCCAGCCCGCAACTGGGTCAGGGCGCGAATATGGCGTTGCTGGATGCGTTGGCCCTGCGCGAGGCCTTGCGACGGGCCGAGGGCATGGCCGCGCTGAAGCTCTATGCCAAGGCCCGCAGCTGGCATGTGCGCTCCTATCAGGCGATGAGTTGGGCCTTCACACCGCAATACCAATCCGACAGCCGCATTCTGCCGATCCTGCGGGACCGTGTGCTGTTTCCACTGGCCATGGTGCCGCCCATGCCCCGTTTTCTGACGCGGCTGGTGCGGGGTGATATGTTGCCGCCATTGGGGCGACTAAGGTAGGGCAACAGGTTGCGACAATGCATCCGCTTTCGCCGCGCGCCACAGTACCTTATCAATAGAGTCGGATTAATCAAAAGGCCGTGCGTTATGAACACCATTCCCCCCCGTTTTCCGATCACCGCTGAACAGATCGATCTGGTGATGACCCATTTCTACGCCAAGGTGCGCCAAGACCCGACATTGGGCCCGATCTTTAACGGCCACATTGATAACTGGCCGGAGCACGAGGCAAAGATCGCCGGTTTCTGGCGCAATGCCATTATGTTTGAGCGCAGCTATGACGGCAATCCGATGCGCGCGCATATGATGGCGGGCGACGTGCGGGCCGACCATTTCGATGGCTGGCTGGCACTGTTTGACGAGGTGCTGGAAACCACCCTGCCCGCCGAATCCGCGGCCGCATGGTCCAGCCTTGTGCATCGTATTGGCCGCGGCCTGCGGATGGGGGTGCAGGATGTGCAAAAACCTGCTGGTGACGTGCCGATGTTTGGCTAGGGGTTAATCCTTCGGATCACCCTCCTCGGCATTCTCATCCTCGTCCTCAAGCTCTTCTTCAGCCTCATCCTCCTCGGTATCACCCTCGGACGCTTCTTCTTTGGCATCAATTTCCACCGCCGGATCAGGATCAACCCCGCCCTGATCCCATTGCAACATCATCTGCCGGTTGACCCACGCCAATCCGGCCAGTGACAGGCCCAGCCCTAGGAAAGACACCACTCGGATCAATCCTGTCAGCCCTGACATATCAATCAGGAACACCTTGGCGATGGTCAGGCCAATGCCGACAATCGCCGCCTTGCGGATCAGATCGGACCGCTTGGAAAACGCAAAGAACAGCAGAGCGGCCGACACCAGCAGCATGGCAACCGTATAACTATAGAGTTCGCCATCCATGGTGCCACGCTGCGCCAGCACATCGCCCTGCCAGAACCGGCGAATTTCCAACCCGACATAAAGCGCCGACAACCCCACGGCAATCGCGCCCAGCGCAATCCGCAACCAGCGGTGCAGATGATCAAACCGCAGTGCGACAAAGCCAAACAGCAACGCTGGCAGCAGATAGGCCACCATCAGCGTATCCAGAACGGGCGGCCCTTGAACCACCTCGTAGCTGGCGAACAACGGGTTCAGAAGCGTCAGAACAGCAGCCATCGCCAACAGCCCAACGGCCCCGAAAACAATTGCCAGCCCCATCCGCACCCAGCGCATCCTCCCGCCAATTTTCAAACGATACAGCTGGTTTGTTGCCGAGATTAGCCAGATCAGCGCGAACGCACCGACCAAGGCGTGGCCGTTGTCCGCATCCGCGAATGTCCGCAACAAGGCGACAGATACGAAGATGCCGCTCAAGGTCCAAACCGCAGATTCCATCACCACGATTGCCGCCTTGCGGGCGCGGGTTTTTAGCAAAAACCACGTTGCCGCAAACAGCGCTATCACCCCGCCATAGGCCAGCACAAATTCAATGAGCGGCGCATCATACGCCCAGAAAACGCCGGGGTCCGCCACCAACCGATAGCCGACGACGACACCTCCGATTTGCACAAACACCGACAGTAGTTTCAAATCCAGCTTCCGGTCAATCGCTGCCGCCAACAGCACCATCACCGCAATCGCCAGCGTCAATGCGACCGACGACAGCATCACCATCAACGCGAAACTGATCATCGTCATGGCCGACAGTGCGAATATCGCAGCCCGCCGCCTGTCCTCGCCATCCAGCCGCGCCACTTGCACCGCAAACAGGGTCATCAGGGTCGCCACCGCCATTGCGTGCCACGCCCACAACCCTTTGCCCAGAACCGAAACCGGCACCCACCAGATTTCAATCAGCGCCACGGTCAATGGCGCGAACAGTGCCGCCCCACCGGCCCAAACCAGACGGTATTCTTTTTCACGCAAGCCCCGCCAGAATATCAACACCGATCCGGCCAATGCCATCGTCACAATCACCGTCACATCCCAAGGCGGGGACGCTTCGGGCAATCTGTGGCGGCCTGATTTGAACGCCAGATACAGGTTGCCGATCAATTCGGATTGGGCAAACAGCACAAAAAGAAATGCCAGCGGCGGCAAGATAACCGTATCGCGCAACGCCGGTGCGCGGCCAAACCAGATCACGGCCATGCCCAGCAAGACGGCCAAGGTCACCAGCACCAGCCAAACCTCGGTCGCGCTTAACGCCTTAAGCGAAACCAGCACCGCAACGATTGTCGTCGCCACGAATGCCCCCGCTGCCAGCCGCGTCGGAAATTCAGGCCAGTCCGGTTTACGCCCACCGAACCGCACCAGCGATACCGACACCATTTCGCCCGCGTGGCGTGGCCAGATTTGCAACGGCGGGATCATTGCAGCACCTATGGCGGCAATCAGCGCAAAGCCTAGGAAATGCACACCGCCCGCGCCCAGATAAAACGTGAACCACGCAGCACCAAAGGTGAACACCAGCGCCAGCGCCGACACCCACGCCCAGCGTTTGATCGCATCCACCAGCATCCCCGTCACCGCGATCATCGCAAAGTAGTAGTAGAACAGCCAGCCATCATCACTGCTGCCGCCCACCAAAAACGGGGCCGCCGTAGCGCCGATGATGCCGACCATCGCCAGCAAAGGCCCGTAAAACCAGCCCAGCACCACCGCCAAAGCCGATACAGCAACCAGCCCGACCAGCGCCATTTCCGCCCCGATCAACCCATACATCTGCCGCGCCGCCAACACGCCCGCAAACAGCGCCACCAGCCCCGCACCGGAAAACACCGAGGGCAGATAGGCTGTGTGGCTATCGCCATCGTCGCCTGTGCGTCGCCTGATCCATTCACCCGCAACGATTAACGCGGCACCCAATCCAAGCGCGCCCATCACCCGCCAGAACGGCGTCAGGTACCCGTTCTCGATGCCGTATTGCACGAAAAATACGCCCGATAAAGCCAAGGACAGCGCCGCAATGGCATAGAACCAGTTTTCCTTAATCCAGCCCATCAGGGCGGACACCCTTTCGGGTGTGAAAACAAAGGCCTTTGGCACGGGGAATTTCGCAATATGTTCGGGTACCTCGCCAGCCACCAATATCGGCTCGGCCTCGTCATCCTTTGCAGGTTTTTTAGGTTTCCACGGGCCGGTTTGGGGCAGCACATCCTTGATGGCTACTGCATCTCCGTCTGACGCATCTTCGGCAACGGGTGCAGGCGCAACCTCGCCGCCCTCCAGCCCGATAATCCGTTTCTGCAGGCTGGTAACGGTCTTTTTCAGCTTCAGGTGACTATAGAGCAGATAAAGCGCTAATAATAACGTCGGGATAACCAGTTCCAAAGCAAACCTCGCAAAAACTAAAACAGTTCCGCTAACCTACCCGCGCCCGAATAACCCCGCAAGCGCCCGTTTGACCAATCCGGTGACCGAGGGTCGTTTGGCCGTAATGAATGGCAGCGGGCGGCAAACTTCCATAGCGGCCACGCCAACGCGGGCGGTCAATGCACCATTGATCACCCCCTCGCCAAACCTACGCGATATTTTGGCCATCACGCCGCCGCCTGCAATGGTGCCGATCAGATCATCGCCCACGGCAACGGCACCTGTGGCAACCAGATGGGTGAACACCGCCCGCGTCAGGCGCCAGTTGCCCAAAGTGCCGGACCGCCCGCCGTAAACCTCGGCGATGCGCCGGATCATCCGCAGGTTAGCCGTCAGGGCCACGAACACATCCGCCAGTGCCAGCGGCACTATGGCTGTGACGGTTGCGACTTGGCGGGAGGCGGCCTCGATCTCCTTGATGGCTTGCGCATCCAGTGGTGCGATCACTTCGGTTTCGGCCAGCGCCAGCAATCCGTCAGCATCAAACATATCACCCTGTCGCTCGGCAAAATTGGCCCGCCCCCATTCGGTATCGGGCCGTGTCGCGTATAGTGTCATCAAACGCTGCGTCACATCCCTTGCGGCCGACAAATCCCCTGTGGCCAGCGCCGCCTCGGCCGCCCGATGCACCCGATCCAGCCGTTTAAGGCGGGCAAACCCCAATGCTTCACGCAGCGCGATCACCAGCAAGACGACAATGAGCAACGCCATCAGGCCCAACGCTACATAACCAAGGTAAAGGTTGCGCGCGATCATGCCGTTGACAAAATCCCACGCTGCCACCGACAGGGCAAACCCTGCAAGCGCCACCACCAAACCCCAGAACCATCGCCGCAAGCGCGACGGTTTACGTGCCGCTATCTTGGCCAGCGTCTGCATCGCCTGCCCTTGTGGCGCTGCAACCTCGGGCACCGGAGGTGCTGTGGCGGGAGTGATTTCGGGCGTGGCTTGATCCAGTTCGATCAACACGGGGCCCTTTGAGCCGCTTAATTTCTTGCTCATCTTAAATAATCCCCGATCAAAAATTCGGCGGCCTTGTCCAGCCGGATATGCGGCGGGCCTTCACCCGGTTTCAACACCAGTGGTACGGGGGCAAAGCTCATGATCCGGTAGTCATCCCCCAGCCATTTGTCCGCCCCGTCCCGCGCCGGCCCCAGTAATTTAGCCGGATCATCCGGCAACTCGCCCGGGTAAAACGCCGCCTGCTTGCCACTGTCCAGCAAGGTGCCGCGCACGCAGTCCAGCTGTACACCCTCGTGGTTCAACGTTTCCTCGACCGTAGCCCGCAACGATGCGATCGACATCGCCGCCGTTAATGCGCCGGAAAAATCGGCGCGGTCCTTTGCGCCCCGTAACATTGCCGCCACAATCGCGGTCAGGCGCGGGTGCTGGCGGTGGTGCAAATGATCGGCCTTTGTGGCGGCAAACAGGATGCGCTCCACCCGATGCACCCCGAACAGGGACGCCAGAAACCCGACCTTGCCGGGTTTGAACGCCGCTAGAATATCCGCCATCGCGCCCCGCATATCCTCAACCGCTTGTGGACCACGATGAATGGCACCCAATGCATCAATCAACACCACCTGTCGATCAATTTTGGCGAAATGGTCACGAAAAAACGGCTGCACCACCTTTTTCTTATAAGCCTCATAGCGCCGTTCCATCTCGCGCCAGAGCGAGCCGCGTTTGTGGTTGTCCGGCTCGGCCAGTGGCGCAAAGGTAAGTGCTGGCGAGCCTTCCAATTCGCCTGGCAACAAAAACCGCCCCGGTGTGCAATCGGAAAATCCTGCGTCCTTTGCTGCATGCAAATAGGCTGTGAATGTGGCCGCCAAATCCTGCGCAACAGCCTCGTCATATTTTGCCGCCGGATCAACCACCACTCCAAGGAATCCTGCCGCACAATCGCGGGACTGAAGGCTGGTCAAAACACCCTGCGCCCATTCAGCGTAAGTTTTCTCAAGCAACCCAAGGTCCAGCAACCACTCGCCCGGATAATCTACAATATCCAGATGCACGGTTCGCGGTCCTGACAATCCCCCCAACAACCCCGTCGGCTGCACCTTTAACGACACCCGCAATTGCGACACGGTGCGGGTGCTTTGGGGCCAATAAGGCGCATCCGCCGTTAAAGCCGCCAAATGTGCCTCGTATTCAAAACGCGGCGTGGTGTCATCGGGCTGCGGTTGCAAATAGGCCGCCAGCACCGCGCCGTTGGCCGCGCCCAGCAGTTGCCCCATGCGGCCACGATCCAGCAGATTGGCCACCAGTGATGTAATAAACACCGTCTTGCCCGCGCGGCTCAACCCCGTCACACCCAACCGCACCGTCCCCTCGGAGCCAACCCAGCCCCCGGTTACACTATTCAAAACTTCCGAAATACGCACCACTGCCCCCTTGCCTTGCAATCAAGATAAGCCCCCGATGATGGAATGCCTAGTGCCCAATCATTGTTCCCCAAATATCCGCGCCGCAGGCATAAAAATTTCTTGCCTGCGGCGCAGGTATTTTAAGCAAGAAGAAGGGGCGCGGATTGCCAACCCTGCCCCACCGCGCTACCCATGCGCCATGCCACGCTATGCTTTGAAAATAGAATACGATGGCGCGCCGTTTTTCGGATGGCAGCGTCAAGCGGAACTGCCCACTGTGCAAGGGGCGGTTGAGGATGCCTTGCGTCTGTTGGAACCGGATTTCGGTGGCATTCAGGCTGCAGGGCGCACCGATGCGGGTGTGCATGCAACAGGGCAAGTTGCGCATTGCGACATGGTCAAGGACTGGGATACGTTCCGGCTAATGGAAGCGCTGAATCACCACCTGAAGCCGTCGCCGGTATCAATCTTGCAGGTCGTGCCGGTATCGGATAAATTTCACGCTCGGTTTTCCGCCCGCGAGCGGCATTATCTGTTTCGCCTGATTAGTCGGCGCGCACCAGTGGTGCATGAACGTGGCAAGGTTTGGCAGGTCAAACATCCACTGGATCCGGCGACCATGCAGGCGGGTGCGGATATGCTGTTGGGCCAGCATGATTTTACCACCTTTCGCTCGACCATGTGTCAGGCACAATCGCCGGTTAAAACAGTTGACGAATTACGGATTGAAAGTTTCAGCATCCCGTTTGGCCAAGAAATTCATTTCCACGTGCACGCCCGCAGTTTTCTGCACAATCAGGTGCGCAGCATTGTTGGGACGCTTGAACGGGTTGGGTCGGGCGCGTGGACACCAGATGATGTCAGCGCCGCATTGGAGGCCAAAGACCGCACTGCCTGTGGGCCGGTTAGCCCGCCGCAGGGGTTATATCTGACCCACGTCCATTACCCCGAATTGCCCTTCGGCGCATAGGCGGATGCATCCAGCGTTTTGGGCCGATTGGGTAAATCCAGCACATGTTCAATCCGCGGGCTTTGGGCAATCACTTTGCCACCCCGCACCGTCGCCAAACGATGCGCCCTAAGGCGGAGCGCTTCGATCGGATCATCGGCCTGCAACAGCACAAAATTGGCATCACAGCCTACATCCAGCCCGTAGCCCTCAAGCCCCATCGCATTGGCCGAATTCACCGTCACAGCTTCAAAGCACCAGCGCATATCATCGCGCGATGACAACTGCCCGACATGCAGCCCCATCGCCGCCACATCCAGCATGTCGGCGCGGCCCAGTGAGTACCACGGGTCCATCACGCAATCTGAACCAAAGCCGATATTCACCCCGGCATTACGCAATTCAGGCACCCGTGTTTGGCCACGGCGTTTGGGGTATGTGTCGTGGCGGCCCTGTAGCATGATGTTGATCAGCGGGTTTGGGACGGCATGTAATTCAGCCTCGGCAATCAACGAAATCAGTTTGGACACATAGTAGTTGTCCATCGAATGCATCGAGGTCAGGTGCGATCCGGTCACCCGCCCCTGCATCCCCAATCGAGTGGTTTCATAGGCCAGCGTTTCCACATGGCGGCTCATTGGATCATCGCTTTCGTCGCAATGCATATCGACGCGCAAACCGCGTTCAGCAGCGATTTCACACAGCTGCCGCACTGATTCCGCGCCATCCGCCATGGTCCGCTCAAAATGCGGTATGCCGCCGACCACATCGACACCGAGGTCCAGCGCGCGGGTCAGGTTTTGCATCGCGGTCGGATCACGCAGCACCCCGTCCTGCGGGAAGGCCACCAGTTGCAGGTCCAGATAGGGCGCAACTTGACGACGCACATCGATCAGCGCGTCAACGCCCTTCAACTCATCATCACAAACATCCACATGGCTGCGGATCGCGCCGATGCCCATCGACACCGCCAAATCGCAATAGCGCATGGCCCGTTCAATGATTTCGTCCACGGTTTGCTGTGGCTTCAACTCGCCCCACAGCGCGATGCCTTCCAGCAAAGTACCGGATGTGTTCATCCGAGGCCGCCCCAAGGAAAGCGTCGCGTCCATATGGAAATGCGGGTCCACAAAGGGCGGTGATACCAGCTGGCCACCTGCCTCCAGCACCACACCCGCCGCACCGTCAACATCACGGCCAACAGCGGTGATCTTGCCACCCGAACAGCCGATATTCGCCTGTATGCCATCCGGCAGCACCGCATTTGTCACCAGCAGATCAAAACTCATCGCATTCTCCTATCGGTGGCCCTTGAACCAAGGCTGCAACAACGCCCGTGGATACTCGGCCTTTCTGGCGACAAACACCAGCGCCACGATGGATAAAACATATGGGGCCATCAGGAATATCTGCGACGGGATGACCGCCCCAGCTTCGGTTTGCAGCCGCACCTGAAAGGCATCAAACATGCCAAACAACAGCGCCCCCAACAGCGCCTTGCCGGGGCGCCAACTGGCAAAAATCACCAGCGCAATGCAGATCCAGCCGCGCCCGCCCACCATGCCGAAAAAGAACGCGTTAAACGTCGACATCGTTAGGAACGCACCGCCCAACGCCATCAAGGCCGACCCTGCCATCACAGCCCCAATCCGCAATTTATAAACCGACAAACCTTGCGCGTTCACCGCATCTGGGTTGTCGCCAACCGCCTGAATGGCGACGCCCAGCGGGGTGCGATTGATCACCCACCAAACCACGCCCACCAATATCAGCGCCAGCCACGTCATCGCGGTTTGTTGGAACACCACGGGGCCAAAAAACGGGATGTCTGACAGGAATGGCACATCCATCGGCTGGAACGCTATGATGCGCGGTGGCGATGATACATCAGGCAGCATGGTGCGGTACATAAACGACGCGCTTGAAGTGGCAAACAGTGTGATCCCCAGCCCCGATACATGTTGTGACAGGCCCAGTGGAACCGTCAAAATGGCGTGGAGCAGGCCAAACAATGCCCCCGCACCCGCCGCCGCGATCACGCCACCCCATAATGATCCGCCTGCATAAACCGTCATCCAGCCGACCATGGCACCGACTACAAAAATGCCTTCAATGCCCAAATTCAAAACGCCTGCGCGTTCGCACAACAACGCGCCGAGCACGCCAAAAATCAGCGGGGTGGCGATGCGTAATGAGGCAACCCAGAAGCTCTCGTTCAGGAAAATGTTCAGCAGGTCCATCATGATGTTTTCCCCGCAAACCTAATCTGGTAACGCGCGAAAAATCCGCCCACCAGTACCGAGATCAGCGACAGAGACACCACCAGATCAGCCAGAAAGCTGGACACCCCCATGGCGCGGCTCATGCTGTCGGCCCCGACAAACACGCTGGCGACATAAAGCGCCGCGATCACCACGCCGATTGGCGACAGGCCCGCCAACATTGCCACCACTATTCCGGAATAGCCGTATCCTGGCGACAAATCTGTGGTCAGATAGCCCTTCAGGCCTGCCACTTCGCTGACCCCCGCCAGCCCCGCCAATCCGCCCGAAATACAGGCGACACCCAGCAGGGTGCGGTTGACGCCAATGCCAGCGTGACGGGCGGCGGCGGCGTTTTCACCCACGGCGCGGATTTTGAAACCCCATGTGGTTTTGGTCAAGGCAATCTGTGCAATCACAGCCGCGATCAGCGCTACGATCAGCCCGCTGTGGATACGCATCCGGTCCATAAGGCGCGGTAGGGCGGCGCTGTCCAGAATGGGCTCGGATTGCGGCCAGCCCATGCTCATCGGGTCTTTCAGTGGGCCTTCCAGCATCATTTGCACGAAAATCAGGATGATGAAATTCAGCAGCAGCGAGGTCACAACTTCGTCCGCCCCGAACCGTGTTTTCAACAGCGCCGGTCCAAGCATCCCTGCCGCACCAGCCAGCGCACCCGCCAACATCACCAGCGGGATCATCAACACGGCTGGCCCGTCAACCAGCCCCGTGCCCACTGCCACAGCGCCCATTGCACCAAGGTATAGCTGGCCCTCGGCCCCGATGTTCCAGAGCCGCGCCTTGAAGGCGAGCGCCGCCGCAAGGCCGGTGAAAATCAGCGGCGTGGCGCGGGTCAGCATTTCAGTGAAAGAAAACACCGAGCCAAAGACACCGATGAACATCTGCTTATAGGCGGGCAGGATCGGCGCGCCCGCAAACGCCAATGGCAAGGCCGCCAAGCCAAGCGCGAAAAGTGCGGCGATGATCGGGATGGCTATCTGCATCCCACGCGAAATACCGCCCCGTGGTTCAATCATCATCATGCCGCCTGCCCCGCCATTAACAGCCCGATTGCGGCACGGTCCCGCGTGTCGGCCTCGATCAATTGTCCGTCGTGCATCACCACAATCCTGTCCGCAAGGCTCAGCACCTCGTCCAGATCCTCGGAAATCAGCAGCACGCCCGCACCGCGTTTGCGGGCCGCCATCAATCGGCGTGCCACCTCGCCCGCCGCGCCGAAATCAAGCCCGCGAGTCGGTTGGTTGGCAAGGATCACCATTGGTTCGGTCTCCAGCACTCGTGCCAAAATCAGCTTTTGAATATTGCCACCCGACAACAATGTCGCGCGGGCGTCTTTGCCGGGGCCGCGCACGTCATAGGCTTTAATCAAAGCATCCGCATGATCCGCAATCGCGCCCTTGCGCAGGAACCCGCGACGCTGCACATCCGGCTGATCCAGCCGTTCCAGTACCAGATTTTCGGCCACCGTCATGCTACCGACTACCCCGTCGTGGTGACGATCTTCGGGGATACGACCAACGCCCGATTTGATCATGCCTTTGGGCGTGGGAGCCGTGACCACCCCGCCCGCAAGTGAAATCGTGCCACTATCGGGCTTCGTTAACCCCGAGATCAACTGCGCCAGCGCCGATTGCCCGTTGCCCGATACGCCAGCCACCCCGACAATCTCGCCCGCCCGCAGGCAAAGCGACACATCGTTCAGGGAATTACGCGCATTTTCACGCTGCACGGTGACGTTCTTCAGCTCCAGAACCGGTGCCCCCACCTCACAAGTTTCACGCTTTGGCAGCGTGGTTTCCTCGCCCACCATCAGGGTCGCGATCTGGACCTTGTCGGCATTTGCCGTGATCAACTCGCCGACCAACTTGCCGTGGCGCAGCACCGCGATGCGGTCGGAAAACGCCAGCACCTCGTGCAGTTTGTGCGAGATGAAAATCACCGACAGACCACGGTCGACCATCTTGCGCAGCGCCGCAAACAGGCTGTCGGCTTCTTGCGGGGTCAGCACGGCGGTGGGTTCATCCAGCACCAAAACGCGGGCGTCGTGAAACAGGGCTTTCAGGATTTCGACTCGTTGGCGCTCGCCCACCGACAGTGCGCCGATCTTCTCGTCCAAGGGCGCGATCAGGCCGGACTCCTGCATCAGGCCTTCAATTTTGGCCCGCGCGGCACGGCGATTTCGCCGCCATGACAGCAGGCTTTCGGACCCCAACAGGATGTTGTCCAAAGCGCTGAGGTTTTCAGCCAAAGTGAAATGCTGGTGCACCATGCCGATCCGCGCATCTATCGCGGCTTGGGCATTACCCGCAGGCAGCCGCCTCGCCACCCCGTCCTCGCCAACCATTTCAACATAGCCAGCGTCCGGCGTATAATGGCCAAACAGCATGTTCATCAACGTGGTTTTACCTGCCCCGTTTTCGCCCAACAGCGCCAGAACCTCGCCGTGGTGCAGGGTCAGGTCAATGGCGTCATTGGCAATGACATCGCCAAAACGTTTGGTCAGACCATCAAGGGTCAAGATGACTGGATTATCCATGTGCAAACGGGGCGCCGGAATTACACCGGCACCCCTCGCTTTCTATTTGTCGGAAACCGGCTCGTCGTTGTTCACTGTCACTGTGAACGAGCCATCCATAATCGCCGCTTTCTTGGCTTCGATCATCGAGACCACATCGGCCGCAACCAACGCATCATCGACAACCACCGAACCACCGCCTTGGGCCATATAGCTGAACTGGCCGTAATCTTCGGCCTTGTAAGAACCAGCTGCAACCGCCGCAATCGCGTGGTCGATGGTGGGTTCCATATGCCAGATCGCTGACGAAAGGATGGTGGCCGGATAATCCGACGAGGTGTCGATCACGTTGCCAATCGCCTTGGCACCACGCTCGACCGCGGCGTCCGATACGCCGAAACGCTCGGCATACATCACGTCGGCGCCCGCATCCATCATCGCAAAAGCGCTCTCTTTGGCCTTGGGCGGATCATACCAGCTGTCGATGAAGTTCACGAGGAATTTGACGTCGGGATTGGTGGATCGCGCCCCGTCCATGAAGGCGTTCATCAACCGGTTCACTTCAGGGATGGCGAAGCCGCCAACCATGCCGATCACGTTTGATTTGCTGGCGGCCCCGGCAGCCATGCCCGACAGATACGCAGGCTCGTGGATCCAGTTGTCAAACACCGACAGGTTGTCGCCCGCAGGCTCGAATGAGGAGCCCATCAGGAACGCCGTATCAGGATAATCAGCCGCCACTTTGCGCGCCGCACGTTCCAGTCCGAAAATCTCGCCGACAATCAGCTGCTGACCGGCTTCGGAATATTCCCGCATCACCCGCTCGTAATCGGTGTTGGCGACGTTCTCGGAAAAAACGTAGTCGATATCGCCGCGCTCTTTGGCGGCCAGCAGGGCGATGTGGATGCGGCTGATCCATTGCTGTTCAACCGGCAGGGTAAATATCCCCGCCACCTTGACCTTGTCGGCCAAGGCCGCGCCCGCCGACATCATCGTGCCCGCCGCGATCAGTGACGCCAGAACCGTGCGCCTTGTCCATGTTGTTAAAATACTCATTGCTACCTCCCAGATGGCTATGTGGGCAAAGCGTGCAATTATTTTATCAATCGGTCAACAAATATCGGCGTTACCCACGCAACCTCGCCCCGTTATCATCAAAGAAAAACACGTTGGCATCATCAAAATCTATGTCCAGCACCTGTCCGACCTCGTGAGGATATTGACCAAACAGGCGCAGGGTCAGCACATCGCCTCCGCTCAACTCCACCAGCAGATTTGTCTCCGCCCCCAGCCGCTCCACGTGAGTTACCTCGCCAGAAAGCCGCCCGTCTTTGACCACGCGCAAATGCTCGGGGCGCACTCCCATGACCGGCCCTTGGTCAAAGCCATAATCCCCCGCCTTAACGAAATTCATCGCGGGCGATCCGATAAAGCTGGCAACGAACTGATTGGCGGGATCATTATACAGCTCCATCGGACTGCCGACCTGTTCAACCCGCCCGTCACGCAGCACCACGATGCGGTCCGCCAGCGTCATCGCCTCGATCTGGTCGTGGGTCACGTAGACCATGGCGCTCTCGATGGTGCGGTGCAGATTGGCGATTTCAATGCGGGTGTTCATCCGCAGGGCAGCGTCCAGATTGGACAGCGGCTCATCGAACAGGAACAGTTTGGGTTCGCGAACAATTGCACGACCAATCGCCACCCGCTGGCGCTGGCCGCCTGACAATTCGGCGGGTCGGCGCTCCAGATAGTCGTCCAGCGACAGCATCCGGCTGGCCTCCGCCACCCGCTCGGCGATCTCGGGTTTTGGCGTCTTGGCCTGCTTCAATCCCAGCTCCATATTGCCGCGCACCGTCAGATGCGGATAGAGCGCGTAGGACTGGAACACCATCGCAATGCCGCGTTTTGCGGGAGGCGTGTCTGTGACCATTTCACCGGCAATTTCGACGCTGCCTGACGTCGCCTCTTCCAGCCCTGCGATCACCCGCAGCAGGGTGGATTTACCGCAACCCGACGGGCCAACAAACACCACGAATTCGCCGTCTTCAACCGTCAGGTCGATGTCGAACAACACCTGCACCGAGCCAAAGGATTTACAGATTTTATCCAGTCGAAGGGCTGTCATAACGCGTCCTCTTTCAATTCAATCACCTTACCTGTGCGGATGCTCTCGTCCGCCGCCAGACAGATCGCCAGCGACGTCACCGCGTCCTGCATGTGGCGGGCCAGATCGGTGTCATTGGCGATGGCCTTTAGCATAAAGGCCTGCTCGGAATCGCACAGCGCTTGGTGGTCCGGCTCGTCCGGCAGATCAATGATATGGTCGCCGATGAGTGTGTGTAGCTTCAACCCGCCAACCCGTGTGTGGGCGTCAATCTCGTCGGTATCGGCGGCATCCGCGCCGACAATCGAGACCGAGCCATTCGGTGAAATGATATCCTTCACGAAACTCGCAGTCTCCGACATCATCGGGCCCCATCCGGCCTCGTACCAACCGACAGACCCGTCAGAAAACACCACCTGAAACTGGCCGTAGTTATACATATCAGGCGCAATTTCATCCGACAGACGCAGGCCGATGCCATGCACCCGAACGGGGTGCGCATCGGTGATCTGGCACATCACATCGACGTAATGCACACCGCAATCAACAATCGGGCTGGTGCTGGCCATCAAGGCCTTATGCACATCCCACGTCGCCCCACTGCTTTGCTGGTTCAGGTTCAGCCGGAACACATATGGACCACCCAGATTGCGCGCCTCGGCAATCAGCCTCTGCCAACTGGGATGGTGGCGCAGGATATAGCCAACCACCAGTTTACGCCCCAGTTTTGTCGCCACCTCGACCACCCGTCGCGCGTCCGTCACCGTGGTCGCCAGTGGTTTTTCGATGAACACATCTGCCCCAGCCTGCATCGCGGCTATCGCGAAATTGGCGTGGCTGTCGGAATAGGTCGCGATGCAGACCAGATCGGGGTTGGTCGCCATGCCCTCTTCAAAGGTTTTGAAGCGTGGGTAGCCCTGCAATGCGTCGGGCAAATCCACCTCGGAGCGGTTCACCAACCCGACGATCTCCGCGCCTTCATGCGCGTGATAAGCCAGCGCGTGACTGCGCCCCATATTGCCCAGACCTGCGATTAGAACACGGATCATTTCACTGCCCCCGATGTAATGCCACGGATCAATTGGCGCGAGAAAATCACATATAGGACCATCACCGGAATGATCGCCATGCTCAGCGCTGACAGCACCGCATTCCAGTCGGTTACAAACTGCCCGATGAAAACTTGGCTGCCCAAAGTCAGGGTTTTCGTCCCCTCGCCCGGTGCCAAAATCAGCGGGAACCACAGGTCATTCCAGATCGGAATCATATTGAACACCGCCACCGTCGCCATCGCGGGGCGCACCAGCGGCAGCACCAAACGGCCAAAGATCGCGTATTCAGATAACCCGTCGATCCGTCCGGCATTTTTCAAATCATCCGAGACCTGTTTCATGAATTCAGACAGGATGAACACCGCCAGCGGCAACCCCTGCGCGGTGTAAACCAAAATCAGCGCAAACAGCGTGTTCACCAACCCGCTGGCCACCATCATATCAAGGATTGCCACGGTGCCGATGCGGATCGGAATCATGATGCCCAGCGCCAGATATAGCCCCATGATGGTGTTGCCCTTAAAGCGGTATTCGGCCAGCGCAAAGGCCGCCATCGCACCGAACAGCAGCACCAGAACAATAGTCGAAACCGTCACAATCATCGAGTTCTGGAAGTAGAGCATAAAATCGCCCTGCTTGAACACGGTCTCATAGCCGACCGTGCTGAAGGTCTCGGAATTGGGCAGCGATAACGGATGCCGGAATATCGCCTTGCGCGACTTGAAGCTGTTGATCAGGATCACAAAAACCGGAAACAGCGCGATCAGCGTATAGGTCAGCAGCACCGCGTGGGCGGCGATGGTGTTTTTCATATTGTGGCGGGCTTTTCTCATCTGCGCAGCCCCCTAAAACTGATACCGACGCAGGCGCGTCTGGATGGCGAACAGGTAAAAACATACCCCGATCAGGATGATGAAGAACATCGCGGATGCAATCGCAGACCCCATATGCGGGTCGGCCAGTTGCAACTGGAAGCCGAAAAACGTGCGGAACATAAACGTGCCCAGAATGTCGGTTGAAAACGCTGGCCCTGCCAACGCGCCCTGGGCGGTGTAGATCAAGTCAAAGGCGTTGAAATTGCCAACGAAGGTCAGGATTGAAATGATGCCAATGCTGGGCAAGATCAACGGCAGCTTGATCTTCCAGAACGCCGCCATGCCGGTGACGCCGTCGCACTCGCCAGCCTCCAAAACTTCCTCGGGGATCGACAGCAATGCGGCGTAAATCAGCATCATCGGGATGCCGACGAACTGCCAGACCGAGACCAGCGCCAGCGTGGTCAGCGCGTATTCCTCGCGGCCCAGCCACGGGGCGAATAGCGATTTTAACCCGACGAAATCCAGCATTGAAGGCGCGATGCCCCAGATCGGCGACAGGATCAGTTTCCATGCGAAACCAACGATCACAAAGGACAGGATCGTCGGGATGAAAATAGCGGTGCGATAAAAGGTGGCAAAGCGTAATTTGGGATGCGACAGGATCGCGGCCAGCACGATGCCGATCGGGTTTTGCACCAGCAAGTGAATGACGAAAAACCACATATTGTTGCCCAGAGAGTTCCAGAATTGCCCCGACCAATAGTCATTGCCAAACAGGGTGCGGAAATTGTCAAAGCCCACAAACACCCGCACGTTATCGACCTCGGAATAGAGCGCCAAGCGCAGGGTGTTGAACAGCGGGAAAATCATCACAGCCGTGTAAACCAGCACCGCAGGCGCTAGAAAAACAACGATATGCCACTTGAATTTAGATGTGGTCGCCATGTCATCCCCCTGAAATACCCCGGCCGATCTATGCCGCCCGGGGTGGTGTTATCTTACCGCTTATTGCTGCGGTGTATACCAGCTTGCCAAACCTGTTTGCAGACGTGCGCCTGCATCCTCGGCGGACTCGGTGCCTTTGATGGCGGCAACGGAAGCGCCCCATGTTTCGGTCTCGAGGTTCGGCGTGCCGCGCGACAGGATTTGGTAGGTCGAGCGGATAGAGGAATGACATTTCCCGCGCCAGCTGACGAACTCCTGCGCCAATGGGTCTTCCATCGCCACGTCATGCGACGACAGCGAAAAGAAGCCCGGCAAGGCGTTGGCATATAGCGAGGCAAATTCAGCCGAACCCATCCAGTTCAGGAACACTTTGGTTTCCTCGGGATGTGCTGATTTTGCGTTCATGCCCATCGCAATATCGGTGTGATCCGAGATGTAGCAATCATCGCCCGCGGCCTGAACTGGCGGGTAAAACGCGCCCATTTCAAAATCGACCTGTGCGTTGAAGCCACTGATTTCCCACGAGCCGGCAGGATAGATCGCGGCACGGCCCAATGTGAACAGGTTTTGGCTGTCAGGATAGGTTTGCGCCTCGTACCCGTCGCCCAGATACGGACCCCATTTCGCCAGTTGGCGGTAGGGTGCAACCCAGCCCTCGTCGGTCAGTTTTTGCTCGCCTGCGATCAGCGCCAAACGGCCCTCTTCGCCCTTCCAGTAGTTCGGGCCGATGTTGTTATAGCCCATTGTCGCGGCTTCCCACTGATCATTGGTGCCCATCGACATCGGGATGTAGTTGCCGTCAGATTTGATCGTCTCAAGCGCCGCAAAGAACGCGTCTTCAGTGGCAGGCACATCTAGCCCCAATTCCTTGAAGGCGTCTTTGTTGTAGATGAACCCGTGGATCACTGATGCCATCGGCACGCAGAATTGTGCGGACGCGTCGTCTGTGCTCCAGCCTGATTTGGCGACGGGGCTAAAGTTGGCCATGCCTTCCAGATCGGTGATATTGGCCAGATGTCCGGCGTCATACATCGCCAATGACACATCGAACGGGCGGCAAGTGATCATATCGCCAGCCGATCCGGCCTCGAGTTTCGCATTTAGCACAGCGTTATATTCGGCGGGGGCGGAGGGGGTGAATTTCACCTTGATGCCGGGGTGGGATGCCTCGAATGCCGGAATGATTTTGTCCTGCCAGATGGTCAGATCATCATTGCGCCAGCTTTCAATCGTGAGGGTCACATCCTGCGCACTTGCCGCAATGGCCGTGCCCAGAATGGTGGACGCCATCAGCGCCAGTCCTAGTTTCAGTTTCATATCATTCTCCCTTGGTTAAGTTGTTGTTCGCAAGTGGTCAGTCGTAAAATCCATGGTCGGTGAGGGCCGCGCGCAATACTCCACCTGCACGCCCCAGCATCGCTTCGGCCTGCGCCACCTCTTTGATTCCTGCGGCGAGCAAAACGGCGGGCTTTACTGCGCCATCAGTGCGCGCCAAACAGTCCTGCGCCTGCGCCGCATCCACGCCTGTAATGGTGCAGACCATCACAGCCGCCCGCGCCCGTAATTTGGCGTTATCGGCGATCAGGTTCACCATCATGGCGTCATGCACATGGCCCAGATGCACCCCCATCAGGGTCGACATCATATTCAGCGCCGCCTTTTGCGCCGTGGCCGCCCCCAGACGGGTCGATCCGGCGATCACTTCGGGCGGGGTTGGCAGATAGATCACCACGTCGGATGTTTCAAAAATCGGTGCATTGGCATTGTTGGCGATGCCGATGGTGCGCGCACCCGCCGCTTTGGCAAGGCGCGAAATTTCAATGGCGTAGGGTGTATTGCCGCTGGCTGTCACGGCGATCACGACGTCGCCTGCGCAGATGCCTTGCGCCGCCAGTTTGGCCTCATCCACGTCATCTTCGGTATGGCCCGGCATCATAGCATCGGTGGGCAATCCGCCCGCCATCAACAGGCTGATCCGGTCCGGCGCAATCCCGAAAGTGCCACCCAGCTCCAGCCCGTCCGCTACCGCCATTAACGCCGAAGACCCCGCGGCGGCGTAAATCAGGCGCCCCTCACCACGTATTGCATCCGCCATTAAAACAGCCGCCTGCGCAATCGGAACCATCGCAGCATCGACCGCCACCAATGCCGCCTTTTGCCCCGCCAAAACTCGCGCCAAAACAGCTGCATCCGGCATCGTGTCAATGCTGGAAACACCCGTTAATACAGACTCGGTCAGCGGCAGCGCCATATGATTCCCCCTGAATACCCGATAAATAATACCTTTTTAATACCTTTTGTCTATCCCCATTGTTTTCTTGGTAATTGCCGTCATTTTCTGGTAATAACCGCTAAATGGCTTACCTTCTGGTCTTTTAATTTCATAATAGGTATTATAAAGGTATTGCATGATCAAACACGCAAACAACATCCTTATTGGCATTGATGGCGGCGGCACAGGGTGCCGTGTGGCCATCGCCAACAGACAGGGTGAACGCCTTGGCGACGCCAAAGGCGGGCCCGCAAACCCGACGTATCATCCGCAAGAGGCGCTGGATAACATACTGGCGGCAATCGAGGCTGCTCGCCTTGACGCGGGGCTGAACGAAGCCACCCTTGCCACCGCCCACGCCTTTATCGGGCTGGCAGGCATCCGCGACGACGAGATCGCGCAGTTCATCGCCGCGGCCCTCCCGATCAAACAGGCCCGTGTGGTCGAGGACCGGATCACCACCGTCACCGGCGCATTGGCGGGTGGAAACGGGGCAGTTGCAGCCATTGGCACCGGATCATTCATTGCCCACACCACGCAGGGCGGCACGCAATATCTTGGCGGTTGGGGGTTTCGGTTGGGCGATCAGGCATCTGGCGCTTGGCTGGGCCACGAACTGTTGCGCCAGGTTGTCTTGTGCGTCGAGGGGGTTGAAACCCACACGGCCCTGACCCGCGAAGCGATGGCGCATTACGGCGGCGATGCTGGCAAGATTTTCGATTTCAGCAACACGGCCAGTCCGGCTGAATTTGGCGATCTGGCCCCGCTTGTAGTTGCCGCAGCGGGTGATGGCGACCAAACAGCCACAACCCTGATGCGGTCCGGCGCGGATTACATTGTCAAAGCGCTAACCGCTCTTGGCTATCAGGCTGACAGCCCGCTGTGCCTTGCCGGTGGTCTGGGTCCGCATTACGCCGCCTTCCTGCCGCCATCTTACGCAGCAAAAGTTGTCAAAGCCAAAGGCACGGCACTGGATGGCGCTTTGCTGCTGGCCGCACAAATGGACATTGCCCCATGAGTATGGCCGAGTTCCTGAAGCCGGAAAATTGGTTGATGCCTGCCTCTGGCCCGCGCTATTTGCAATTGCGCCGCCGTCTGGATGAGGCCATCGACACCGGCCTATTGCAGCCGGAAACCCCGCTGCCATCTGAGCGCGAAATTGCATCATTAACCAACCTGTCGCGCGTTACCGTGCGCAAGGCTATTGCCGCATTGGCCGATGATGGTGCTGTGGTGCAGCGCCACGGATCCGGCTCTTTCGTTGCGGCCCGTCCGCCGCGCGTGGAACAGTCGCTAACGCAACTGACATCCTTTACCGAAGATATGGCGCATCGCGGCATGGATACCAAAGCGCTGTGGCTGGAGCGCGGGCTGTTCCTGCCCTCGCCTGAAGAGGTCGCAGCACTGGGATTGGCACCGGATGTGTCTGTGTCACGCCTTGCGCGCCTACGCATGGCAAACGGGCGCCCGATGGCTATTGAACGCGCTTCATTGCCCGTTGATATCCTGCCCAATCCAACGCTGGTCGAGCATTCCCTATACAAAGCGCTGAACGATCTGGGCATGCCCCCCGTGCGGGCCATTCAAAAAATCACAGCGCTAAATCTGGATGACCGCGACGCTGACCTGCTGGATGTCGAACCCCATACAGCGGGCCTGAAGATCGAGCGCACCTCGTATCTAAAAGACGGTCGTGTTGTTGAATTCACCCGCTCTATTTACCGCAGTGACGCCTATGATTTCGTCGCCGAACTGCGCCTGTCAAATGGCAAGGATTCCTGATGTCAGACATCACCCAAATGCGCCGCGAGGTGTTGGAAATTCCTGACGCGGTTGAACGCCTGTTGACCAAGGGCATGCCAGATATTACTGCCGCCGCCGACAAGTTGCGCGAGGCCGATCCGTTGTTTTTGGCCACCGTTGCGCGTGGATCAAGCGACCATGTGGCGACCTATCTGAAATACGCCAGCGAATTGCTGTTGGGGGTGCCCGTTGCCTCCATCGGGCCGTCCATCGCCTCGATCTACAACGCACCGCTGAAACTACGCGGGGCGGGCTGTATCTCGATCTCGCAATCGGGCAAAAGCCCCGACATCGTGGCAATGGCCGCTTCGGCCACCAAACAGGGGGCGCTGACATTGGCGCTGACCAATGATCCGGCCTCACCGCTCGCAGCCGCCAGCCAACACACCGTCAACATTCACGCCGGACCGGAGTTGAGCGTTGCCGCCACCAAAACATTCGTCAATTCCGCGGTGGCCGCACTGTTGCTACTGGCCCGCTGGAAAGGCGACGCTGATCTAATCGCTGCCATCCACGCCCTGCCCGCACAACTGGCCGAGGCCAGCCAGACCCACTGGCCCAATTTGCGCGAAGCCCTTAACGGGCAATCCTCGATCTTTACCCTCGGGCGCGGCCCGTCATGGGCGATGTCGAATGAGGCAGCGTTGAAATTCAAGGAAACCTGCCAGATCCACGCAGAATCCTATTCTTCGGCCGAGGTGCTGCACGGGCCTGTATCCATCGTCGGGTCCGGTTTTCCCGTGCTGGGACTAACCGCAAATGACGCGGCCGAAACCGCCTTGGTCGAGGTTGCGGATTCGATTGCGACTAAGGGCGCGCGGGTTTTTGTCACCTCGGACAAATGCCACAGCGCCCAGCGGCTGGACCATGTGCGCACCAACCATCCGCTGACCGATCCGATCTCGCTGATCACATCATTCTACGCGATGGTCGAACGCCTTGCCACATCACGCGGCATCAACCCCGACGCCCCGCGCCATTTGAAGAAAGTGACCGAGACCAGATGAGCATTACGGCCTACACAGGTGCCGACATTTTTGATGGCACAACCCGCCACACGGGTATGGCCTTGCTGGTTCAGGACGGCATGGTTGCAGGGATTGGTGCAGTGCCTGCGGGCGCGACCATCCACGCCCTGTCCGGTGGCTTGATTGCCCCGGGGTTTGTGGATTTGCAGGTGAACGGTGGCGGCGGGGTGATGTTTAATGATGACCAATCCGTGGCCACATTAAAGACCATCGCGCAGGCCCATGCCAGCCTTGGCACCACCGCCCTGCTGCCAACCCTGATCACCGACACTCCAGCACGTTTGGCCGCCGCGATTGATGCGGTGGAGCAGGCGATTGATTTGGACATCGCTGGCATCATCGGGATGCACGTTGAGGGGCCGCATTTATCGGTGGCACGCAAAGGGGCGCATGACCCCGATCTGATCCGCCCGATGCGGGACGCTGATCTGGCGTTGCTGCTGGACGCCGCCACGCGCCTGCCACACCTGATGGTCACCGTGGCCCCTGAAAACGTAACACTGGCGCAAATCGAAACCCTGACGGGGGCGGGCGTTATTATTTCGCTGGGCCACACCGATGCGTCCTATGTGATGTGCAAAGCCGCAGCAGAGGCCGGAGCCACCTGCGCCACACACCTGTTCAACGCGATGAGCCAGATGACCGGCCGCGAGCCTGGTCTGGTGGGAGCCACGCTGGAAACGGGCACCCTGAACGCGGGGCTCATCGCTGATGGCATCCACGTGAGCGCCACCAGCATCCGCGTGGCGTTGAATGCCAAACAAGGGCCGGGGGCGGTGTTTCTGATCACCGACGCCATGGCGACTGTCGGATCAGACATCACCGAATTCACCCTGAACGGGCGCACGATTTATCGGCGCGATGGGCGGTTAACGCTGGAAGATGGCACATTGGCGGGGGCCGATCTGGATATGCCCACAGCGCTGCGGTTCATGGTGGATACAGTCGGGGTGCCGGTGGATGCGGCTTTGGCAATGGCCACCGCTGCGCCAGCGCACGTCATCGGGGCCGCGCCATTTGGCGGCTTGACCATGGGGGGGGCTGCCAGTTTTGTGCATCTGGATGCAGCGCTTGAATTGCAGAACGTCTGGCAAAATGGCGAGGTGTTGCGCCGCCTGACGGCGTCGCCCCATCCGCTTTGACCCTGCGGGCCAAAGCGGATGCCTGCGGCGCAGGTATTTAGGAAAAGAAGAAGTTAAGAAAGGGTAGCGATGAGGTTGTCCAGAGTGCGAGAATTTTCTAGAGCCTGAACTTGTTGCCAAACCATTTGCGATTTCGGCCCGATCAGGTTGCTGGATTTTGCCAGCACCCGTTTGCGGCGCAGAGCAAGCGGTATTGACTGGTCCAGATCATACCGCGACTGGCGCTGCACCATCCGCCATACCGGCGTCCCCAACAACCCGCACCAAATCACGTAAGCGGCATAATTCAGCAACCAAACAATTGGCATCGCTAAAGGTATCCAAAGCCCCCGTATCCAGTCCCGTCAACGCCATTGCCACACACATCCGGTAGCTGAATTTCGCTTCAAGTCCAGTGACAGGCGCGGGTTTATCGCACACTTTGAGCCATCTTGGATGCACCGTCACCGACACCGACGTGACCTCTTGCGCATCGACATCCAGCAGCGCCAATGCCTCAAGCGTTGCATGGGTGCCATGACAACACGCATGGAATTTGTGACTGACTGTTTCGGTGACAAACGCCTGCCCCAACCCGTCAAACGCAGCCCCGTCCATCGCCCCCGCGTGACCTGCCGCAAAGCTGGCCAGGCCATCCGCACCCGACGTCATTCCAGCAACGGCCAGCAGGGCCGACTCGACCCCGTTCGCCGCCGCCAGCCCTGCATTATAGGGTTTCCCCATGCTGCCAAACTGTGCCTTCAGCCCTGACGCCCGTGTGCCGGCCAACCCCAGCGCCGCGCGCATTTGCGCCGCATCCGCACCCAGCAATCGCGCGGCACCTAGTGCAGCCCCGAAACACCCCGCCGTGGCCGTCATGTGAAACCCGGCCTCGTAATGGCTGCGTCCCAACCATGCGCCAATCCGGCAAGATGCCTCGAACCCAACCAACGCCGCCTCAAGAAACGCTTACCCCGTGGCCCCCACCTGTTGCGCCACAGCCAAGGTGGCCGAAAACACCACAACGCTGGGGTGACCAATATGCAGGAAGTGGGTGTCGTCATAATCCAGCGCATGGCTGGTGGATCCGTTCGCCAAAGCCGCCGCACGCGCGGGCAGCGTCACGTCCGTGCCGAACACATGCGCCTGCCCTGCGCCGCCCTCGACCAGCACCATATCACGCACGGTCCCGCTGACAGGCTCGTTCACCCCCGCAAGCGCAACCGAGGCCCAATCCAGCAACGACAAGCGCAGCACTTCACGGGTATCTTGGGGAACATCATTCCAGTTCAGGTTACGGGCGAAACCGGTCAGCGCATCAATCATCATGCCGCACTTTTGGAGAAATCAACAATCGCCTGCACCAGCACATCCAGCGCATCGATCTTGATCGCGCCGGGGTCCATTGCGCGTTCCAGCAGCGAAAATTCGGTGCAGGCCACCAGTTGCACCTGTGCGCCCTGCCACAACAGATTATGCGACGCGAGCACCAGTTTGTCGCGTACATAGGGGTTAACACCACGGGTCTTGATCTCGCGGATCGCATCCAGCAACATACCCTGATCATCGGGGTAAACCGCCTGCCCGCCTGCTGCCGCAACTGCCGCATCAAAGATGCCGGTGTCTTGCAAGGCCGGAGAACCAAGGATGCCGACTTTGCCGCCCTCGCCCGCCGCCGCGACTGCCGCATCTGATGTCAGCACAACCATATCAAGCAGCGGAATATCAACCGCCGACGCAATTTCGCCTGCGTATTGATGCGCCAGATTGCATGGCATCACCAAGGCTTGCGCACCTGCGGCCCGCATCCGTTTGGCCATCGCCACCAACACCGGCGCCGGATCCATATCGCCCACATTGCAATCCGCCGAAATCCGCGACGGCACCTTGGTGTTCATATCCACCACCAGCGGCACCTGATCATCACCCGCAGCACTCACCACGCGGTCCATCAAGCCCATCGTTGCCTCTGGTCCCATGCCGCCCAAAATTCCGACTGTGCGATATTCTGCGCGATATTCTGTCATGTTCTATCCTTAGGTGACTCGGGCGTTGATCATACTGTCACCCTTTGCGCCCTGCTTGCCAATAGGTTTCTTACCCCACATACTGGACTTATCCAGATGCAAAAACTGGCCCTATTGCCAAAACGCACGACCCCCTATCCCTGCCCTGACAGCACCACCATACCGCATTAAAAATCAACCATCCGATACAGCCGTAAAAGGAAAACAGCGCCATGAAAATGACCACCGAAGAAGCCTTTGTAAAAGTTTTGCAAATGCACGGGATTGATAATGCTTTTGGTATTATCGGCTCTGCGTTCATGCCGATTTCGGATTATTTTCCCAAGGCGGGGATCACATTCTGGGACTGCGCCCATGAATATACCGCTGGCATGATGGCCGACGGGTTTACCCGCTCAAGCGGCAAAATGACCATGGCGATTGCCCAGAACGGCCCCGGTATTGCCAATCTAGTAACGCCCGTCAAAACCGCTTTCTGGAACCACACACCAATGCTGCTGGTCACCCCGCAAGCAGCCAATAAAACCATCGGTCAGGGCGGCTTTCAAGAGGTCGAGCAAATGCGCATGTTCGCCGATTGTGTCGCCTATCAGGAAGAGGTGCGCGACCCGTCCCGCATGGCCGAAGTTCTAAACCGTGTGATCATGAAGGCCAAGCGCCTGTCTGCGCCGGCCCAAATCAACATCCCGCGCGATATGTGGACCCAAGTGATCGACATCGACCTGCCCGCGATTGTCGAATTCGAGCGCCCCGCCGGTGGCGCCAACGCCATTGCCCAGGCCGCCAAGCTGCTGTCAAACGCCAAGTTCCCCGTCATCCTGAATGGCGCGGGCGTGGTGATCGGTGGCGCAATTCCTGCCTCGCAAGCACTGGCCGAACGGCTGGATGCACCTGTGTGCTGTGGCTATCAGCACAATGACGCCTTCCCTGGCTCGCACCCGCTGTTTGCAGGCCCGCTGGGTTATAACGGCTCAAAGGCGGCGATGGAATTGATCGCGCAGGCCGACGTGGTGCTGGCGCTTGGCACCCGCCTGAACCCGTTTTCCACCCTGCCAGGATACGGGATGAACTATTGGCCCGTGGATGCCAAAATCATTCAAGTTGATATCAATCCCGACCGTATTGGCCTGACCAAACCCGTGACCGTGGGTATCGTTGGCGATGCCAAGCAGGTGGCTGAACAAGTGTTGGCACAGCTGTCCGCCACTGCGGGCGATACAGGCCGCGAAGACCGCAAAACCCTGATCTCGACCACCAAATCCACATGGGCACAAACGCTGACCTCGATGGACCATGAGGACGACGACGAGGGCACCGACTGGAACCACCGCGCCCGCGCCGACAAACCCGACGCCATGTCGCCGCGCAAAGCATGGCGCGCCATTCAGGCGGCCCTTCCGAAAGAGGCGATCATATCGTCGGACATCGGCAACGTCTGCGCCATCGGCAACGCCTATCCAACCTTCGAAAATGGGCGCAAATATCTGGCCCCCGGCCTGTTTGGCCCCTGCGGCTATTCCCTGCCCGCCATCCTTGGCGCAAAAATCGGCCGTCCAGACACGCCAGTTGTCGGTTTTGCCGGTGACGGGGCCTTCGGCATCTCGATGAACGAAATGACCGCCTGCGGGCGTGATGAGTGGCCCGCCATCACCATGGTAATTTTCCGCAACTACCAATGGGGTGCCGAAAAACGCAACACGACGCTGTGGTATAACGACAACTTCGTCGGAACCGAGCTGGATTATAACGTGTCCTACGCCGGTATCGCGCAAGCTTGCGGGGTGAACGGCGTGGTTGCGACCACGATGGATGGCCTGACCGATGCGCTGGATGCCGCAGTAAAAGCGCAAATGAACGATGGCAAAACCACCTTCATTGAAGTGATGCTCAATCAGGAGATGGGTGAGCCGTTCCGGCGCGATGCGATGACCACACCGGTTGAAGTGGCCGGCATATCGGCGACAGATATGCGCCCGCAAAAAGGCGCATGATATGACAGAGGGGGGAGCGGGCGACATTCTGGTCCTGAACGCTGGCTCCTCCTCAATCAAATTCGCGCTGTTTGACGCGGATATGGGTGAACGGCTGTCAGGGGTGGCCAACGGAATTGGTGGCACTTCCGCCCTCACCATCAACGGCACTACCAAACCCATCGCCCTGCCCGACCACCGCACCGCACTCGCCGAAATCCTGAACGCTTTGCGCACCAACGGCATCACCCCCGAAAACTTGCGCGCTGCCGCCCACCGTGTGGTGCATGGCGGCGCAAACCTGACCAAACCGGCCCGCGTCACGCCCGAAACGCTGGCCGAAATTGCCGCCTGTACCCCTCTTGCCCCTCTGCACAACCCGCATAACCTTGCTGCGATCACCGCTCTTGCTCACGTTGCGCCAGATTTGCCGCAATACGTCAGCTTTGACACCTCGTTTCACGCCACCAACCCCGAAGTTGCGACACGCTATGCCCTTCCCAAATCGCTGGAGGCCGAGGGCATCCGGCGATACGGTTTTCATGGCCTCAGCTACGCATCAATAGTGCAAATCCTGCCGGCACTATCCGGCACCAAACTGCCCTCACGCCTGCTCGCCTTTCATCTTGGTAATGGCGCCAGCCTCTGCGCGATCAAAGATGGTAAATCTATAGCTACAACAATGGGTTACTCCCCTATCGACGGCCTAACAATGGGCACCCGAGCAGGTGGTATAGACGCCAATGCCGTGCTGCGCCTCGTCGAAATACATGGCATCGACCACGTTCATAAAATGCTGAACTTCGGCAGCGGCCTAACCGGATTATCCGGCGGGCAGTCGGATATGCGCACCTTGATGCAAGACCCCTCGCCAGACGCCATTTTTGCAATCGACCACTTCTGCTATTGGTCCTTGCGTTACGCCGGATCACTCATCGCGGCGATGGAGGGGCTGGACGCCATCGCATTCACCGGTGGCATCGGCGAAAACGCCCCCGAAATTCGCGCCCGCATCCTGAACGGGCTACAATGGGCTGGCGTGGAAATGGATGGGCAGGCCAACGCCCGAAACGCGCCCCGACTGCACGCAGCCACATCAAAAATCCCCGCCTACATAATTCCCGCCCAAGAGGAACGCATGATCGCACTCGACGCCCTCACATTAATCGATAAGTAATCCAATCATTGTTCCCCAAATATCCGCGCCGCAGGCAAATCCCGAGTGCCCGAAGGGTGCGAGATATAAAGCGACACGAAGGGTCTCCATTCTTCACACCTTCGCCAACGCCGCCGTCACCACCGTCGCCGCCACAATATCATCCACCGTCGCCCCGCGCGACAGGTCACAAACAGGTCGCGCGAACCCCTGCAATATCGGCCCCACCGCCTGCGCCCCCGCCAACTCCTGCGCCAGTTTATAGGCAATGTTGCCCGCATCCAGCGACGGAAACACCAGCACATTTGCATCGCCGCCACTAACTCCTTTGGCCACCGCAATCGCACTGTTCAGTGCCGCATCCGCCTGCACTGGCCCCACCACATCGCCCGCCAATGCCGCCGCGTCCCGCACCAGATCAACCGATGCCCCCGCACCAGATGTCCCCGTGGAAAATGACAGCATCGCCACCCGCGCCACACCCAACAGCGCCGCACCAGACACCGCCGAGGCCCGCGCAATATCGGCCAGCGCTTGCGCGTCCGGTGCCACATTCACCGCGCAGTCGGCGAACAGAAATTCGCGCCCGTCCAGAAATACCATCAGGAAAAACGACGACGCCACCTTCACCCCGTCCGCCATGCCAATCGCAATGCTCGCCGCCTCGATTACGCGGCGCGTCGGGCTGATTGCTCCCGCCACCATCAAATCCGCCTGCCCCGCCGCAACCATAGCTGCCGCGCGGATCAGTGGTTTTTGCAACATGCGCCGCGCCAATGCCTCTTTCATCGGTCGCGTGGTCAGCAGCGCCGCCAGATGTGCCTCGCTCGCAGCCTGCAAGCCCACAACCTCGGCCAACCGCTCGCCCCGCAGCCGCGCCGCCGCCGCATCCACCCGCGATTCTTCCCCCATTTCAGGGAACACCACCCGCAATGGCCGCGCCCGCGCCGCCTCAAATGCTTTTTCCAGTGCCGTCATACCTGTCCCCTTTGGTCCTGAATGGGCACCCAATTGTGGCCTAAGGTCAATCCCTCCATAGATTTCCCGCGCCCACGCAGTGTCTTAAATATGAATACATACAAATTATTGCATATTACGCTCGGATTTTGTAAACCAGCTGGAAACAACGCTGGACGCCGATTCCGGCAATCAACAGACAGGGACGCGCATGACGCATCAACAGCCTGCGATTGAGACATCGCCAAAGGTCTCGGACGAAATCCGCAAAACCACATGTTATATGTGCGCATGCCGCTGTGGCATCAACGTGCATATGAAGGACGGCAAGGTGGCCTATATCGAGGGCAATCGTGACCATCCTGTGAACAAAGGTGTGCTTTGTGCCAAGGGTTCCGCCGGCATTATGCAGATCAATGCGCCATCGCGTCTGAAAAACCCGATGAAACGGGTTGGCCCGCGTGGTTCTGGCGAATTCGAAGATATTTCGTGGGAAGAAGCGCTGACAATCGCCACTGATTGGCTGAAACCACTGCGTGAAACCGCGCCCGAGAAACTGGCGTTTTTCACTGGCCGCGATCAGTCGCAAAGTTTCACCGGCATGTGGGCGCAAAACTACGGCACCCCGAACTACGCAGCACACGGCGGCTTTTGTTCCGTCAACATGGCGGCGGGTGGCATCTATACTATGGGCGGCGCGTTCTGGGAGTTCGGACAGCCCGACTGGGACCGCGCCAAGCTGTTTATGATCTTTGGCGTTGCCGAAGACCACGATTCAAACCCGATCAAGATGGGCATGGGTCGCCTTAAGGGTAACGGCGGCAAGATTTACGGCGTTAACCCGATCCGCTCGGGCTATAATGCCATTGCCGACGAATGGGTCGGCATTACGCCGGGCACCGATGGTCTGTTTATCCTTGCGCTGGTGCATGAGATGCTTAAGGCTGGCAAGGTTGACCTGCATTACCTCGCCCAGTTCACCAATTCGCCGGTTCTGGTCAATGATGATCCGAAATCCGACGATTACGGCCTGTTCCTGCGCAACAAAGACGGCAAAATGCTGGTGATCGACCGCAAGACCGGCAAACCTGCTGCGTTCGACAAAAAAGGCGTCAAACCCGATCTGGCAGGCAGCCACCGTGCCGCGGGTATTTCCTACCGCACCGTGTTCCAACTGATGGCTGAACGCTACCTGTCTGACGAATACACCCCCGATGCGGTGGCCGAACGTTGCGGCATCACCGCTGGCCGCATCCGCGCCATCGCCGCTGACATCGCCCGCGTGGCGTTTGACGAAGCATTCGAGCTGGACATCCCGTGGACCGATTTTCGCGGTGACAAACACGCCAAAATGCAAGGCCGTCCCGTCGCATTCCACGCTATGCGCGGGATTTCGGCACACTCCAACGGCTTCCAGACCGCCCGCGCCCTGCACGTGTTGCAAATCCTGCTGGGTTCTGTCGAGGCCCCCGGTGGTTTCCGCTTCAAACCACCCTACCCCAAACCGGTCGAGGGCCACCCGAAACCGCATTTCGAGGTCACACCGGGCAAGCCGCTGAACGGCCCGCATCTGGGTTATCCGCAAGGGCCGGAAGATTTGGGTCTAAAGGCCGACGGCACTGCGGTGCGCATCGACAAAGCCTTCACATGGGAAAATCCGCTGTCAGCCCACGGTCTGATGCACATGGTGATTTCCAACGCCCACGCCGGTGATCCATATAAAATCGACACGCTGTTCATGTTCATGGCGAACATGTCGTGGAACTCGTCGATGAACACATCCGGCGTGATGAAAATGCTGACGGACAAGGACGAGGACGGCGAATATGTGATCCCGCGGATCATCTATTCCGATGCCTATTCCAGCGAAATGGTCGCCTATGCCGACCTGATCCTGCCCGACGCCACCTATCTGGAACGTCACGATTGCATCAGCTTGCTGGATCGCCCGATCTGCGAGGCCGACGCGATGGCCGACAGTATCCGCTGGCCGGTAATCGAGCCTGACCGCGACGTGCGCGGCTTCCAGTCTGTGCTGATTGATCTGGCCGTGCGCCTTGGCCTGCCCGGGTTTGTCGATGACAAAGGGGCCGCGATTTACAAGGATTACGCCGATTACATCGTCAATCATCAGCGCCGCCCAGGTGTTGGTCCGCTGGCCGGTTTTCGTGGCAAGGATGGCAAAGATGTGGGGCGCGGCGAGCCGAACCCTGATCAAATGCAAGCCTACATCGATAATGGCGGCTTTTTCGAGCAACACATCCCCGAAGAGGCCTCCTATTTCAAACCGTGGAACGCGGCCTATCAGAAATGGGCGGTCAAGGTCGGGCTGTTTGATCACGAGCAACCCTACCTGTTCTCGATCTATTCCGAACCGATGCGCAAATTCCAGCGCGCCGCGGAAGGGTTGGGTGAGCATCAGCCGCCAGAGCATCTGCGCGATCAGTTGAAACGCAGCATGGACCCGATGCCGATCTGGTATTCCCCGAATGAAGAAGCGGCCGAGAATGGTGGTGAATTTACCGTCAACGCCCTGACACAACGCCCGATGGCGATGTATCACTCGTGGGGCACCCAGAACGCGTGGCTGCGCCAGCTGCATGGTCATAACCCGATGTATATCCCGACAAAGCTGTGGGAAAAACACGGGTTTAGCGAGGGCGACTGGGCCGAGATTTCCTCGCCACACGGCAAAATCACCGTGCCGGTTTCCCACATGGCAGCGCTGAACGGCAACACCATCTGGACGTGGAACGCCATTGGCAAACGCAAGGGCGCATGGGCGCTGGACGAGGGCGCACCGGAAGCCACCAAAGGGTTCCTGTTGAACCACCTGATCCACGAATTGCTGCCTGTCAAAGAAGACGGCATGCGCTGGAACAACTCTGACCCCGTCACGGGGCAAGCCGCGTGGTTCGACCTGAAGGTGAAAATCGAAAAGGTCGCAGCCCCGACTGAATCACAACCCGCCTACCCACCGATCAAATCGCCGGTTGGCAAGGGTCCGAAAAACCTCGCATGGAAGGTTGGCAAATGACCCAGTTACCCGAAACCACCGCCAAAAAACTTGGCCTTGTCATTGATCTGGACACCTGCGTCGGCTGTCATGCCTGCGTGATTTCCTGCAAGGGCTGGAACACCGAAAACTACGGCGCGCCGTTGTCGGATGTCGACGCTTACGGCGCTGATCCGCACGGCACATTCCTGAACCGTGTGCACAGTTTCGAGGTGCAACCTGATACAGGTGGCTGTGCCCAAACCGTGCATTTCCCCAAATCCTGCCTGCACTGCGAAGACGCGCCTTGCGTCACGGTTTGCCCGACGGGTGCAAGCTATAAACGCAGCGAGGACGGCATCGTGCTGGTCAACGAGGACGACTGCATCGGCTGTGGCCTTTGCGCATGGGCCTGCCCATATGGCGCCCGAGAACTGGACCAACTGGCCGGTGTGATGAAGAAATGCACCCTGTGTATTGACCGCATCTATAACGAAAACCTGCCCGAGGTGGACCGTATCCCGTCTTGCGTGCGCACCTGCCCGGCTGGCGCGCGTCACTTTGGTGATTTCGCCGATCCGGACAGCAACGTTTCCAAACTGGTGGCAGAGCGCGGCGGCATGGATCTGATGCCCGAGCAAGGCACCAAGCCTGTGAACAAATACCTACCGCCACGGCCCAAGGACACCTTGCAAGAGGTCTCTGCAGATGCCCCCATCCTGACACCCGTCACCGACAGCCCCAAAGGCTTCCTCGGCTGGCTCGATAAAGCACTGGAGGCTCTGTAAATGCATCCCGCACCATCCGTCATCTTCTTCACCGTCTTTTCCGGCCTTGGTTTTGGCTTTCTGGCATGGCTTGGTATCGGCATTCCGTCCCCGCAGGGCTGGGCCGCATTCCCGTACTTTTTTGTCGCCTTTGCAATGGCAGTGGGTGGGCTGATCGCCTCGACCTTCCACCTAGGCAACCCGAAAAACGCTATCAAAGCCTTTAGTCAATGGCGCACCAGCTGGCTATCACGCGAGGCGGTTCTGGCAGTGTTGACGCTCAGCGTTATGGGCATCTTTGCCGCCGCCAACATATTCCTCGACATCTCAATGCCGCCCTTGGGCATCATCGGCGCGATCCTTGCCTTGATCACGGTTTACACCACCTCGATGATGTATGCGCAGCTGAAAACCGTGCCGCGCTGGAACCACTGGACCACCTCGCTCCTGTTCATCCTGCTGGCGCTTGGCGGCGGGGCAATCCTTACCTCTGACAGCCTTGGCACCATCCTGTTCATCGGCCTTGCCGCGATCACCCAGCTTTATGTCTGGGACGCAGGTGACAAACGCTTTGCCAAACGCGGCCACACGATGGAAACCGCAACCGGCCTTGGCAACATCGGCAAGGTGCGGATGTATGAACCGCCCCATTCCGGCACCAACTATCTGCTCAGCGAAATGGTCTATGTGATCGCCCGCAAACACGCGATTAAACTGCGCATCATCGCCTTCGTTCTGGCCTATGTTGCGCCAATGCTTCTGGCGATGGTCTCGGGCCGCGGGTTCGATCTGTATATCGTCGCCTTAATCGCCCATATCATCGGCTTGCTGGCCCAGCGCTGGTTGTTCTTTGCCGAGGCCGAACACGTCGTTGGCCTCTATTACGACAAGCGATGATCGTTGACGGCATCGAAATTATCGAGCGTGACACGCCGCCGCGGCTTGTCACGCGCACCGAAACTACCCGCCTGTTTCTAAACGACAGCCTCGCCAGTGACTGGCGCATCCGCCCCGACATCAAACAACGGATTGAGGCCGCATCGCTGACCCTGCCCGACGGATTATGCCTGATGATTTACGAGGCTTTCCGATCCCGCGCCCGTCAACGTGAATTATGGGCACCAGTGTTCACCGAAATCATCAGCACCCACCCTGATTGGACCGCCGAGCAGCACTACACAGAAACCTCCCGCTGGGTTTCGCCACCCGACGGGTTTGGCAGTGGCCATCAGGCGGGGGCAGCGATCGACATCACACTGGCCACAACAGACCGTGAACCGCTGGATATGGGCACCGGTATGCAGGCGTTTACGCCGCTCACCCCGACCGCCTCGGATGTGCCAGATACCGCCCGCCAAAACCGTGACTTGCTGGTGAATACGTTGCAGGCCCAAGGCCTGATCAACTATCCTGATGAGTGGTGGCACTTCAGCTATGGCGACAGGTTATGGGCCGAAGTCACGGGGCGCACGCAGGCATTTTTCGCGCCCATAAACTAACGCCCGCCTCCCGTTTCTCTTTTGCTTAAATATCCGCGCGCGCAGCGCAAATCCCGAGCACCCGCAGGGTGCGAGACATCAAGCGACGCGTAGCGTCTCATTTTCACTAAGGTCGACTTCATTAAGGTCGACGCGCAAAAATCGCACTCCCCACAAACACCCCCGTCGCCACCACCACGATGCTCGGCCCTGCCGGTGTGTCCCACTGTAACGACGCCAATAACCCGCCGACACTCGCCACCATCCCGATCAGCACAGCCCCGACCGCCATCGCCTCGGGTGTCCTTACCAGCCCCCGCGCCGCCGCCGCCGGAATGATCAGCATCGCCGCGATCAGCAACGCGCCAACCACCTTGATCGACATCGCCACCACCACCGCCAGCGCCAGCGTCAGCACCAGTTGTTCGCGTTTCGGGTTCAACCCCGAAGCGGTTGCCAAATCCTCGCTCAATGTCGCCGTCAGCAGCGGTGCCCAGCGCCAGACCAGCCCCGCCAGAACCAGCAGGGATCCCCCCCAGATCACCACCAGATCACCGCGCGACACCGCCAGAATGTCGCCAAACAAAAACGCCGACAGGTCCACCCGAACCCCGTGCAGGAACGACACCGCCACCAGCCCCAACGCCAATGCGGAATGCGCCAAAACCCCCAGCGTGGTATCCATCGCATGGCCGCGCCGCGCCAATGCGGAAACCACCAGCGCCATCGCCAAGGCGACCAGCAAAATCCCCAGATAGATCGGCAAGGACGCCCCCAACGCCAGCGCCACGCCCAGTATCGCCGCATGCGCCGTGGCATCGCCAAAATACGCCATCCGCCGCCAGACCACGAATGCGCCCAAAGGCCCCGTGGCCAGCGACAGGCCAACACCAGCCAGCATCGCGCGGATCAGGAAGTCATCCAGCATGGTCATGCTCCTCACCAGTGTGGTCCCCAGTATGATCATGGTCACACTGCTCCGCATGTGTATGCTGATACAACGCCATCGTGCCATGGGTTCCCGCACCAAACAGCGCACGGTATTCCGGCGCTTCGGACACCACCGTCGGCGTGCCCTCGCAGCAAATATGCCCGTTCAGACAGATCACCCGATCAGACGCCGACATCACCACATGCAAATCGTGACTGACCAGTAATACAGCGCACCCCATTTCGCGCCGCACCTCCTCAAGCAGTTGATAAAACGCAGCAATTCCAGGCTGATCCAGCCCCTGCGTCGGCTCGTCCAACATCAAAATATCAGGCCGCCCCAACAATGCCCGCGCCAGCAAAACCCGCTGGAATTGCCCCCCTGAAAGCGCCACCAATTGGCGCTCTTCAAATCCGGCCACCCCGACCCGCACCAGCATCGCAGCGATTTCATCTGCACTATGGCGCACTGGCAGCGACAAAAACCGGCGCACCGTCAGCGGCATATTCGCGTCAAACGCCAACCGCTGCGGCACATAACCAATGCGCAAACCGGCCTTGCGCTTAATCACCCCCACAGCAGGCTCCTTTGCTCCCAGCAGCGCCCGCAACAAAGTGGATTTCCCCGACCCGTTCGGCCCGATCACCGTCACGATCTCGCCAGCTTCAATCGTCAGATCAACGCCCTGCAACACCGAAGCCGCGCCATAATTCAGGCTCACGCCCTTGGCAGAAATCAGGCTCATTGTGCGCACCTCGGGCACAGGCCCAATACCTCGATATTCATCCGTTCCACCACAAATTTTGCCGCCTTCGCAGCACCCCTGATCGCATCCCCCACATCTCCTGCCACTGCTTCGGCCACCGCATCACATTTGCTGCAAATCATGAACACCGGCGCGTGGTCCGTTTCCGGATGCATGCAGGCTGCATATGCGTTCAAGCGACTTATTTTATGGGCAAATCCGTTCTCGACCAGAAAATCCAGGGCGCGATAGGAAACGGGCGGCTGATCCCCAAACCCGTCCTGCGCAAGGCGCTCCAAAACATCATACGCCCCCATCGCGCGGTGGTTTTCCAACAATATTTCCAACGCGCGGCGCCGCACCGGAGTCAGCCGCAACCCGTCCTCGCGGGCGCATTGATCGGCATAGCCCAACACATCGCCCGTGCAACAGGCATGATCATGGCTGTGAAACGCAATTTGGTCCGGCACGGTATTTTCCCTCTTGTTATGTTATAACATGTTATAATATACAGCCCCTGCATCCCGCAAGAGGTTTCTATCATGCTGCGTATCCTGTCGATATTCCTGCTGCTCATCACCGGCCCCGCCCGCGCCGAAGTGCCAAAGGTCCTCACCGATATCCCCGCCGTTCACTCGCTGGTGGCACAGGTGATGCAGGGGGTTGGCATACCTGACATCTTGCTCACCCAAGGTTCCGATCCGCATGATTTCCAACTCCGCCCATCACAGGCCCGCGCATTATCGCAGGCCGACTTCGTATTCTGGATCGGGCCAGACCTGACCCCGTGGCTGGAACGCGCAATTGAGGGGATCGGGATCAAGGGCAAATCAATCGTATTGCTGGATCATTCCGACAATAACACCGACCCGCACGCATGGCTTGATCCACAAAATGCGATCCGTTGGCTAGAGGTGATCGCCAATCAGCTCGCGTCCCTCGATCCCGAAAATGCCACCGCATACTTGGGTAATGCCGCCGCCGCCCGTGCGAACATCTCCGAAATGATAATCAAGGTTCGCCAAACCCTCGCCCCGTCACGCGGCACGCCGATCATCGTGTTTCATGATGCCTACAGCCACTTCGCCGACCGCTTTGATGTCAACATCGCCGGTTCCATCCGCCTTGGCGATGCCGCCAGCCCCGGGGCGGCGCATCTGGCACAGCTTCGCAGCCTGATCTCGGAACATGCCATCAGGTGCGCATTTGGCGAGGCAGACCACGACCCCGCCCTGCTGCAAACCCTGTTTCAAGGCACCGGCATCCCCGTTGGCACACTTGATCCAATCGGTACCACGCTGAACTACGGCCCTGAATTGTATAATACACTGATCCGAAATCTGGCGACTGAAATCGCGCAGTGCCAACGCGAGTAACAGCGCCCTCTTTCCCATTCTTCTTGCCATAAATACCTGCGCCGCAGGCAAACGCGCTTTGGCCCGCAGGGGCAAAGCGCTCGGGCGACGCCGTCAGGCGGCGCAACCCCTGCTCACAGGATCAACCGCCCGTTGCCGCCCGATACCACGCCACCAGAATCGCGCGATCCTCGGCTTCCAGATAGGACGCACTTGGCGGTGGCATCGCATGTGTCACACCGGCCTGCAGGTAAATCTGCTTGGCTTCAAGCGCCACCTGCGCCTCAGTCTCCAGGTGCACCCCCTTGGGGGCCCACGGAATACCGTCATACCCAGGCTCGGCCCCGTGGCACATCGAACAATTACCAACCACAATGTCATACGCATCCTCGAACCCGTCCGCGTCAACAAAGCGCTGGATTGACGGGGCAAGGGTGGCCTCTTCTTCCTCGGCAACCGGCGCTGTCAATGTCGACAACCAGATGATCACCAGAAACAGCACCGTGGTAGCCGCCCATGTCCAGATCGGCTTGCCTTTGCCCGCATGGGCCGAGTTGAAATAATGCCGGATCGTCACGCCCATCAGGAACACCAGACTGGCGATCAGCCAGTTATATTGCGAGGCGAACGCCAGCGGATAATGGTTCGACAGCATCAGGAAAATCACCGGCAAAGTCAGGTAATTGTTATGGGTCGAACGCTGCTTGGCGATCTTGCCATACTTCGGATCAGGGGTACGCCCCTCTCGCAAATCCGCCACCACAATCCGCTGGTTCGGCATGATGATCACAAACACATTCGCCGTCATGATAGTGGCGGTGAACGCCCCCAGATGCAGCAACGCTGCGCGCCCGGTAAACACCTGCGTATAGCCCCACGCCATCGCTACAAGGATGATATAGAGCAGCACCATCAGCCGCGTATTATCCTCGCCAAATTTGCTTTTGCAGATCAGATCATAGATCACCCAGCCGAACGCCAGTGACCCCAGCGAAATCAAAATCGCTTGCCAGATAGGAATATCCAGCACATTCGGGTCGACCAGATACAGCTCGGCCCCCATGTAATAGACCAGTATCAGCATGGCGAAACCCGATAGCCACGTTGTATAGCTCTCCCATTTGAACCAGATCAGATGTTCGGGCAGACGGTCCGGTGCCACCAGATATTTCTGCACGTGGTAAAATCCGCCACCATGCACCTGCCATTCCTCGCCATGCACATTCTGCCTCCGGTCCGGAGATTTTTTCAGCCCCAGATCAAGCGCGATGAAATAAAACGATGATCCAATCCACGCGATGCCGGTGATCACATGCACCCAGCGCACTGCAAATTCCAGCCAGGCCTCTAAAATTACATAATCCAAATCACACCCTCCCGTTTTTTCTTAGGCTATACCAAAACCCTCTTTTTTGTTAATCCTTATAATAGCTCATCACTTTCAAAGGAAAATTGATAATAACATGGCCTATGTGAACAACATCAAAATGTTCGTGCGGGTCTATGAACTTGGCTCGATGTCGGCGGCGGCACGCGATCAACGCACATCCCCTGCCGTGGCCTCAAACCGGATTTCCGAGCTGGAGAAACACCTGGGCGTGCGCCTGTTCAACCGCACCACCCGCGCCCTACAACCTACTGAAAATGGTAAGGTTTTCTACAAAGGGGCGCATAACATCCTTGCCGCGATTATTGACGCCGAAACCGACATAATTGACGCTGCACAAAACCCGCGCGGCACTGTTTTTATCGCCGCCCCTTTGGGTATCGGGCGACGTTTCATCGCGCCCTTTGTGCCCGCTTTCAAAGCTGAATATCCGCAAATCGAAGTGCGCTTGCGCCTGTCGGACCGTCTGGTTGATGTGACGTCCGAGGGGCTGGACGTGGCATTTCACATGGGGCCGTTGGCCGACAGCACCCTGAAAATGCGCAGCATTGCCGACTGCCCGCGCCTGCTGTGTGCCGCCCCCGACTATATCGCGGCGCACGGAAATCCAGCCGATGGCGAAGCCCTAATCCATGACGATCACGCCTGCCTGAACTTGCGCTATCCCGGTGCGCAGGAATTCCAGTGGGCACTGCAAACACCGGACGGGGTGAAGCGTTATGACGTATCAGGTCCGTTTGAATCCGATGATGGCGACGTGCTAACCGAATGGGCCTTGCAGGGGCATGGCATCATCCTGAAACCGGTGTTCGAGATTGCCGAGCATCTGCGCAAGCGTGCCTTGATCCCCGTGGCCACAGCCACGCCGCCGCTGGCCACACAACTGGTCTGCCTTCACCCGCCGCATAAACTGAAAGACACCAAGGTGCAGTTGTTCGTTGATTTTGTCACCACGCGGTGCAAGGCGGAAATGGCGCGGCAGACAGAGGGGCTTTAGCTGCCCCGATACGTCGAATACCCAAACGGCGACAGCAGCAGTGGCACGTGGTAGTGGCTATCTTCCTCACTGATACCAAACCGGATCGGGATCACGTCCAGAAAACGCGGCTCCTCCGCAGGGGTGCCGCTCGCGTCCAGATACGCCCCCGCATGAAACACCAGCTCATAAGTGCCCGTTGTAAACTCATCCACTGGCAATATCTGACTATCGGTGCGCCCGTCCTTATTGGTGGTTAGCTTGCGGATATGGGTGCGGCTCTCGCCCTCAATCCGATACAGGTCAATCGCCATTCCCGCCGCCGGTTTGCCCCGCGCCGTGTCCAATACATGCGTCGTCAAATATCCCTTGGCCATCTCATACCCTCCATTTCCGGCTAGGTTGCCCTGAAACCGAATAAAAATCGAGTACCATTATCGACAACAAGACTTTCAAGAATATTTTGAAAATCAATCCGGATTATTTATAATACACTGATTACAATCGCAGGAGCACCGTAATGAACCGCTACCCCCGAGATATGCACGGCCACGGCCCCACGCCCCCTGACGCCAATTGGCCCGATGGTGCCAAAATTGCCGTTCAATTCGTGGTGAATTACGAAGAAGGCGGCGAAAACAATATCTTGCATGGCGATGCAGCGTCCGAGGCGTTCCTGTCCGAGATCGTCGGGGCCGCCCCGTGGCAAGGCCAGCGCCACTGGAACATGGAGAGCATCTATGAATACGGCGCGCGTTCCGGTTTCTGGCGGCTGCACCACCTGTTCACCACCACCAACATCCCCGTCACGGTTTACGGCGTGGCCACGGCACTGGCCCGCTCGCCCGTTCAGGTCGCAGCAATGCTGGACGCGGATTGGGAAATCGCCAGCCACGGGCTGAAATGGATCGAATACAAGGATTACGACGCCGAAGACGAGGCTGCGGATATTGCCGAGGCGGTCCGCCTGCACACCGAAGTTACAGGCACCCCGCCGCGCGGCTGGTATACGGGGCGCTGTTCGGTCAACACCGAACGCCTTGTCGCCGAGCAAGGCACGCTGGATTACGTGTCGGATTCATATGCCGATGATCTGCCCTACTGGGCCCGCTATGGCGACCATGATCAACTGGTGATCCCCTACACGCTGGACGCCAACGACATGCGGTTCGCCACCCCGCAAGGGTTCAATTCGGGCGATCAGTTTTACACCTACCTTAAGGACAGCTTTGATGCGCTTTATGCCGAGGGCGTCGCGGGTCAGGCCAAGATGATGTCAATCGGCCTGCATTGCCGCCTGATCGGACGACCCGGCCGCGTCATGGCGCTAAAGCGGTTCATCGACTACATTCAGGGCTTTGAGGGTGTCTGGACCCCGCGCCGCATCGACATTGCGCAGCATTGGCAGCAAAATCACCCTGCCCCCGCCCCGTGGGACCGCCCGTCTGAAATGGACCGCGAGACCTTCGTTGCAACCTATGGCGGGGTATTCGAGCATTCACCGTGGATCGCCGAGGGCGCACATGCGCTGGAACTGGGCGCGGCCCACGACTGCGCCATCGGGTTGCACAATGCACTCTGCCGGATTTTTCGCAGTGCTGATTACGCCGCGCGTCTGGGCGTTCTGACCGCTCATCCGGATCTGGCGGGCAAACTGGCAGCGGCCAAGCGCCTGACAGACGAAAGCACTTCGGAGCAAGCCAGCGCCGGGCTGGATGCGTTAACGGATGCTGAACGCGAGACCTTCACCAAACAGAATGACGCCTACACCGAAAAGCACGGTTTTCCCTTCATCATTGCTGTGCGTGACCACGACAAATCCAGCATTATGGCAGCATTTCAAGCCCGCATTGCCAATGACAGCGACACCGAATTCACCGAGGCCTGCAAACAAGTCGAACGCATCGCCCATTACCGCCTAAAGGACATCCTGCCATGACCACATATGCATTTCCTACAGGCGGTCTGCCGGATCAAACCGAAAACCCCGAAGGCACCGCCATTTTCACCGAAGCCTACGCCGTGCTGCCCGCTTGCACCATGCGTGATATCACTGCCAGCGCCTTGCCAGACTGGACCGGTACCCGCGCATGGATTTTGGCCCGCCCGATGACCGGTTTTGCCGAAACCTTTGCCCAATACGCGGTCGAGGTTGAACCAAACGGTGGATCAACCACGCCCGAACCCGACAAGGGCGCCGAGGCTGGCCTGTTCATCGCCAAAGGCGAAATGCGCCTGACGGTGAACGGCACCCACCACAGGCTGACCGCTGGCACCTACGCCTTTGTGCCCGCCGGTGCCGATTGGGCGGTGCGCAATACCGGCAATGATCTGCTGGGGTTTCACTGGATCCGCAAACGCTATGAACCCGTCGCGGGCCTGCCTGCGCCAACCGCCTTCATCACCTCGGACGCCGAAACCGCACCAAGCCGGATGCCCGACACCGACAAATGGGCCACCACCCGTTTCGCCGACCCTGCCGATCTGTCCCACGACATGCACGTCAATATCGTCACGTTCCAACCCGGCGGGCGCATCCCGTTTGCCGAAACCCACATCATGGAACACGGGCTGTATGTGCTAGCAGGCACCGCGCGTTACCTGCTGAACAAAGATTGGGTCGAGGTTGGGCCAGGCGATTTCATGTGGCTTCGTGCTTTTTGCCCGCAAGCCTGCATCGCCACGGGGGACGGCCCGTTTCGCTACCTGCTGTATAAGGACGTGAACCGCCACCCAGTACTGGTACTGCCATGAACGTGATCAAGACCCAACCCCTGACCGCCGGGGCGTTCGCGCCTTTCGGTGACGTGCTGGAGGCCGTGGGCAAACCCGACAAGATCATCAACAACGGGTTTTGTGGCCGCTACCATGACCGCGCTTTGCTGGATTTCGGCGCGGATGGTCGCGCAGGCATTTCAGTGTTCAAGGCCGAACCCCGTGCGCTGCCCTACAAGCTGGAGATGCTGGAGCGTCACCCCGATGGCTGCCAGTCGTTCATCCAGATGAGCCTTGAGCCCTATCTGGTGATCGTGGCCGCAGATACAAACGGCACCCCCACCGACATCCGCGCCTTCATTGCGGGGGCGGGGCAAGGGATCAATTACCACCGGAACACATGGCACGGGGTGCTGACACCCCTTGCAGCACCAGGCCTGTTCGCTGTGATGGACAGGATTGGAAACACACCGAACCTAGAGGAGTATTTGCTAAAATCACCATATATGGTAGAGAATTAACTACTAACACTTAAAAGCGCACCAAAAAATAGCGCGAACAACAACTGGAGAGGGACTATGACAGACACATCAATCGGGACCGCAGAACAACTGCGCGATCCAAATTATACCCCGCCGATGGCACAGGCCATTCCGCTGGGCATTCAACATGTAATGGCGATGTTCGCCAGCAACGTAACCCCTGCGATTATCGTTGCCGGTGCCGCCGGTTTCGGCTTTGGCGCACCGGGGGCCGATATTCCGACGATCAATTACATGATCCAGATGTCGATCCTGTTTGCAGGCATCGCAACCTTGATCCAGACCATTGGCATGGGTCCGGTTGGCGCACGTTTGCCAATCGTTCAAGGCACCAGCTTTGCGTTTTTACCAGTGATGATCCCTGCTGTCGCGGGCCTTGGCGTTTCCGGCCTACCGGGCCTGATGACCGGCGTGATGATCGGCGGTTTGTTCCACTTCTGCCTTGGTTTCTTCATCGGTAAAATACGCTTTGCCTTGCCGCCATTGGTGACGGGCCTGATCGTATTGATGATCGGTTTGCTGCTGATCAAAGTCGGCATTGAATACGCCGCTGGTGGCGCTGGCAGCTTTAACATGTCCAAACCCACATGGGGCAGCGGGCAAAACTGGATCATGGCCTTTACGGTGATCATTGTGACGCTGGTGGTAAAGTTCTTCTTCAAGGGCTTCATGTCAGCGGCTGCCGTGTTGATCGGCCTGATCGCGGGCTACCTGGTGGCGCATTTTGTCTTTGGCGTGGTGGATTATTCCAAGGTTGGTTTCGCGAACAATTTCGGGGTTCCGGTTCCGTTCAAATTCGGCTTCGAGATCAACTGGGCGATTGTCATCGGCATGTGTCTGATGGCATTTGTTTCGGCGGTTGAAACCGTGGGCGATGTTTCCGGCATCACCAAAGGTGGCGCTGGACGCGAAGCCACGGATGAGGAAATCACAGGCGCAACATTCGCTGACGGTCTGGGCACCGCGGTTGCGGGCGCGTTTGGCGCATTGCCCAACACCTCGTTTTCGCAAAACGTTGGCCTGATCGCCATGACCGGCATCATGAGCCGCCACGTTGTGACCATCGGCGCGATCTTCCTCGTGATCTGTGGCCTTAGCCCCAAACTTGCGGCTTACGTCAGCACCATCCCCTACCCTGTGCTGGGTGGCGGTGTGATCGTGATGTTCGGCATGGTGGCAGCGGCTGGCATCAACATGCTGTCCGATGTGAACTGGAACAAACGCAACATGGTTATCTTTGCGGTGGCCCTGACGATGGGTCTGGGCATGCAACAAGTGCCGGACGCAATGAAGTTCCTGCCTGATACGGCCAGAATGCTGATCAGCACGGGTCTGCTACCGGCGGCAATCATTGCGATTGTGCTGAACCTGATCCTGCCGGACGAGGCCGCCGAGGGTTAAACCCTTTTCTGGATGAAAACAAAGGCCCCTGATAGCAAATACCGGGGGCCTTTTTGTGCTTTTCCGCCACTTAAATTAGACAATTTACATGTCTAACACATTGATAATTTAGAGAATATATCCTATCAGCACATTTCCACTATTCCGGAATAATAGAAATATTTTCCGAGCAGGTTCTTTAAGCACATAGATGCCCCGTTTTACCCACGATCAATCCGGCTTGTTCACCCTATATGCCCCAGCCCCCGCCCCCGGGTGTCAACATTTCGAACACGCCACCGGCGGGCAAATCAATCTCGTCATTACCCTTCAACTCCACGCGCGTCCCGTCAGGGAACACAGCCGCGTTATGGCCTACGCCCCCCCCCGCGCCACCGTCCACACCGAACGGCGGCACAATCCGGTGCGAACATAACGTTGTCACCTTGACCGGTTCCAGAAACCGCATGACCCGCACCGCTCCGTTGCCGCCAGACCATTTGCCAGCCCCGCCAGATCCATCCCTGATCCCGAAACTTTCCAGCCGCACCGGAAAGCGTTTCTCCAGAATTTCAGGGTCGGTCATCAGCGTGTTGGTCATATGGCTCTGCACCGCATCACAACCATTAAACCCCGGCCCCGCACCGGTGCCACCAGCAATGGTTTCGTAGTTCTGAAACACCTCGTTGCCCCAGATGAAATTGTTCATCGTCGCTTGCGAACAGGCGATCACGCCCAGCGCGCCATACAACGCATTGCACGTCGCTTGACTAACCTCGGTGTTGCCCGCAATCACCGCCGCCGGATATTCGGGGTTCAACATGGTGCCCACGGGTGCGATGATTTTCAGCGGCTTCAAACAGCCTTGGTTCAGAGGAATATCCGCCCCTACCATGGTGCGAAACACGTATAGAACCACGGCCGAGCACACCGCAAACGGCGCGTTATAATTGCCCTTGTCCTGCGGTGCTGTACCGGTAAAATCTATCACCGCCTCGCGTGCCGCAGCGTCCACCGTCACCCGCACCTTGATCACCGCACCGCTATCCATCGGATAGGTGAATTCCCCATCCGAAAGCCGTCCGATCACTTGGCGCACGCTTTCCTCGGCGTTGTCCTGCACATGGCCCATATAAGCCAGCACCACCGGCAGGCTGAATTGCTCGACCACCCCCAGCAACGCTTGTTGCCCCGTCACATTGGCCGCCACTTGTGCCTTTAGATCAGCCATATTTTGCGCGATGTTGCGACACGGGTATTTGCCCGACGCCAGCACCGCTTCGGCCTGCTGTTCCTGCAACACGCCACGTTTGACCAGCCGCACGTTGTCGATCAGCACACCTTCGTCATCAATATGCTGACTGTCCGGCGGGGCCGACCCCGGTGTGCGCCCGCCAATGTCAGCGTGATGCCCGCGCGACCCGAGCCAGAACACCACCGCACCGTCCACAAACACCGGCGTCACCACGGTGACATCGGGCAAATGGGTGCCGCCATTATAGGGTGAATTCAGCATAAAGGCGTCACCCTCGGCAATATCGCCCGCGTTTTGCTGCATCACGGTTTTTACGCTGTCCGACATCGACCCCAGATGCACCGGCACATGCGGCGCGTTGGCCACCAGATCGCCGCGCTCATCGAAAATCGCACAGGAAAAATCCAGGCGTTCCTTGATGTTCACAGACCACGACGTGTTGGCCAGCGTCGCGCCCATCTGGTCGGCCACCGACATGAACAGATTGTTGAATACCTCCAGCAATACTGGGTCCGCATCGGTGCCCGCAGCTGATGCGCGATGCTTCTTGGCGCCCCGCTCAACGATCAGATTACCCAACGCATCGACGCGCGCAACCCAACCCGCCTCGATCACATTGGTGCCGGTGCTCTCGGTGATAACCGCAGGCCCTGTGACCCGCGCCGATGGTCCCAGATTTTCACGTTGATACAACGGCGCCATTCCGGCCGCCCCTTCCGAATAGAACGCCACTTGTGCAGCGGGCTGATCCACCCCATCCGTCACGGCCAAACTCTGCGGCACTTCGCCGGTTTCGCCGATGGCCTCGGCACTGACCATTTCAAATAAGATCCCGCGCTCGGGCGAGATAAACCCGAACCGCTGCTTATGCGCCGCCTCGAACGCTGCCTGCATTGCCCCCACATCGCCAAACGGCACCTCGAGCGCCTGATGCGAGCCGTCGTAGCGCAAATAGGCTTGCGCAATACAGCGCACATCGCTTGCCGCCACGCCTTGCGATTGCACCTCGTCCACGGCCTCGGTGCGGATCAGGGCCAGCACATCAGCGGCCTGCGCAACCTCGCTTAACGGCACATCCACCTGCCGTTCGCGCAAGGCCCGGATTTCAGCCAGACCCATGCCGTAGGCCGATAAAACCCCCGCATAGGGGTGCACAAAAACACGGCTCATTCCCAAGGCATCGGCCACCAGACAGGCATGCTGCCCGCCCGCACCGCCAAAGCATTGCAGGGTATACCCCGTCACATCATGGCCGCGCTGCACACTGATTTTCTTGATCGCATTGGCCATGTTATCAACCGCGATGCGCAGATACCCCTCGGCCACAGCCTCGGGTGTGGCAAGCGTTTGACCAGTTGCCTCGGCAATCTGATCCGCCAGCACCACGAACTTTTGCCGCACCACATCTACATCCAATGGCATGTCACCATTCGGGCCAAACACCTGCGGAAAATGGTCCGCATTCAGCTTGCCCAGCATCACGTTGCAATCGGTCACTGTCAGCGGGCCACCACGCCGATAACACGCTGGTCCCGGGTCCGCCCCAGCACTTTCAGGTCCAACCTGATAGCGCCCGTCACTGAACGTCAGGATTGAGCCACCACCGGCGGCCACCGTGTGAATATCCATCATCGGGGCACGCATCCGCACGCCAGCCACTTCGGTCTCGAATGTGCGTTCATATTGCCCCGCATAATGGCTGACATCGGTTGATGTCCCGCCCATGTCAAAGCCGATTAGCCGCTGATATCCCGCCGCCTCGCCGGTCTTGACCATGCCGACAATGCCGCCCGCAGGACCGGACAGGATCGCGTCCTTACCCTGAAACAAGGACGCGTCCGTCAGCCCGCCATTGGACTGCATGAACAACAACCGCTCGCAGCCCCCCTTGCCCACATCCAGCGCCTCCGCCACCTGATCGACATAGCGGCGCAGGATTGGTGACAGATAGGCATCCACCACAGTGGTGTCGCCGCGCCCGACCAGTTTGGCCAAACGGGAAACCTCGTGACTAACCGACACCTGCGTAAATCCGATCTCGCGGGCAATTTCACTAACACGTTCTTCGTGCGCCGGATTTAGATAGCCATGCAAAAACGCGATCGCCACCGCACGGATACCTTTGGCATATCCGGCCATTAGTGCTGCGCGTGCTGCATCCTCGTCCAGCGGCGTCACTTCACCGCCGTCTGCATCCAGACGCTCCGACACCTCGGCCACATCTTCATAGAGAAGGTCAGGTCGTTTTATTTCCAGATCAAACAGTTTCGGGCGGGTTTGATAACCGATCAGCAATAGGTCGCGGAACCCTTGGGTGATCAGCAGCAGGGTGCGTTCGCCCTTGCGTTCCAACAGCGCGTTGGTGGCCACTGTGGTGCCCATCTTAACCGCAGCAATGGCACCGACAGGCAGCGGCTCTTCCGCCGTCAAACCTTGTAATTCACGGATGCCCTGCACGGCGGCATCAAGGTAGCGCTCGGGGTTTTCCGACAGCAACTTGTGGGTCATCACCCCCCCGTCTGGCCGCCGCGCCACCACATCGGTAAAGGTGCCGCCACGGTCGATCCAGAATTCCCACTGCTTATTGTCCATATTGCCCTCATTGCCAAACTCTGCAAAGAATTTTCCGCCTCGCGGCACCAATGTCAACGGCTAACCGGAATTCAGGGATTTGCATCGCCCCTTTACAAACTAAAAAGGCAGCACCGGATACCAGTGCTGCCTTTTGTCTTGTAATGTTTGGCGAATTAATTCGCGGGGCGAATAACCCAACGCTGTGTTGAATTGTTCTGCGCATTACGTGTCACGATCAGATGATCGTTGTGCCCATCAACATAAGCATCCAGAAACTTACCGCTGCTGCGCTGCTGGATCGTATACAGGTTGTTACCAATCTTTTTGATAGTCCACTGTTGTGCTTGAGAGCCAGTCGCGTCACGCATAACAGCATCGTTGTCGTTGCTGCCGGCATAGGCATCCAAATTCATCGCGCTGTATTTCTGGCGCAAGGTATGCACACCATTACCAAGAGACCGAATAACCCAGACCTGTGCATCGTTATTGCTTGCGGTGCGCGTTGCGGCGCTGTTATTATTCTGACCTACATAGGCATCCATATAGCGCATATTGTATTTCTGCTGCACAGTGAATTCACCTGTAAGAGACGCAATTGGCTGCGGCGCTGGCGGCAATGGTAGTGGAAGTGGTTGTGGAAGTGGAAGTGGAAGTGGCGTAATTCTAGTGCTGGTAACTATCCACCGTTGTGTTGCGTTGCTTTGGTACGGGCGGGTCACAACTGAAAAGTCAGCTCCGCTATTGGTGTGCGCATCCAAAAGCCTGCCTTGGTATTTTTGCTGGATTCTAAATGTACCATTATCATGTTGAAACAGCCGCCAAATTTGTGAATCATTGTTTTGGTACGGACGGGTCACAACTGAATAATCAGCTCCGCTATTGGTGTGCGCATCCAGAAAACCACCACTGCTTTTTTGCTGGATCCGGTAATATTGACCACCCACATGGGTGAATGTCCAAATCTGTGTATTGTTGCCCTGATGATTACGGGTCACGACGCTGCTGTCGTTCACGCCTTGGTGCGCATCCATATAGCGGCCATTGCTTTTTTGTTGGATTCTGAAATCACCAGTAAGAGGAACCGACAAAGGGCTGGCCATGGCGGGGGCTGAAAACAGCCCTCCTACGATGACAATTCCGGCGGCTTTGATGGCCACTTTCAGACCTGAAAAGAAAGATGTATGTTTCATTTTGTGTACTCCGGTTAAATTAGTGTTTTGAAAAGTTTTGCAGTAATCCTAGTTACGTATCATATTCCGCATGAATAATTTACCATTTAATGGATTCATTCCTGAACCAAAGGTGGTGTTCGTGTCGCGGGGCATAACCATTGTGCCGCCGCCGCCAACCAGAACGGGTTTTCTGAATTTCCCCCCTGTGGGGTGCCCTTCTGTCCAGCATGCGTCGGCTGATCCATTCGGACCCGAGCATTCGGTTGTTTTGCCAGTCTTGGGGTTATAACAATAGTTATCCCCGTTTGGTGACGTAATCACATTACCACCATCCAAAAGACATACAGACAACATGTGGCCACCATCGACAATCACCGAGCCGCTACTATTGCCCCCTGCATTCGAGGCCGTCACAGTGGGTAATGTCAGCATGGCGCTTGTTACAAGAATGGTACTGATTTTGTTAAGGGATTTTATAGGTTCAATAGTCATATCGTTTCTCCGTTTAATGTTGGTATCGGTCTAAATATCGGGTTCGACCTGTGTGGGTTAATGCGTTGTTGCATCCTGTTAATTTCGATGCCCCACCATGGCGCCAACACCGTCAGCTAACCAATATCAGCCAAAAGTTATTGCATATCGCGTTGGGTGTTATCAAATATCACGTTGTTTTTATTGAATAATATGTGGCGTTTTGATTTTGCAGTTCTGTAGCGCGGTAAATTGATTTCACAGGCCAGACTAATTTGTGAACCATAACCGGCGGATATGTCCCGCCTATCGCACCTATTTCTTGCAATCATACGGGCACACAGCCCCTATTCCCTGCTAGCTAAACTTGTCACGCAGCTTTTGCAGGGCTGAACGGGTGTCGGGTTCCCCTTCTGGGCTGGGCACATTGGACGGCTTGTCGGCGCTTTCAGGTTTGGTTTTGCTTGGGCGCGGCGGCACAACCCGTAAGCCAACCGCATTCAGAAACTTCGCACTATCACCCTCGGCCAAAAACACCGCCCCATCCTCAATCCCGCGCATCATATCATCCAGCCACTCGGCATCCGCGCGGGCAAAATCATGCAGCACATAGCCCGCCACACGGTCTTTGTGGCCCGGATGGCCTATGCCGATCCGCACCCGCCCGTAATGCTCGCCAATATGCTGGTGCAAGGACCGCAACCCGTTGTGCCCCGCATGGCCGCCACCCTGTTTGACACGGATCTTGCGCGGAGCCAGATCCAGCTCGTCGTGGAACACCATCACATCCTCGGGCCTTAGTTTGTAAAACCGCATAGCCTCGCCAACGGATTGCCCCGACAGGTTCATGAATGTTTCGGGTTTTAACAGGATCACCTTTTCGCGCCCCAACCGACCCTCGGCAACCTGGCCCTGAAACTTGCGCCGCCACGGGGCAAACCCGTGACCGGACTGAATGCGGTCCAGTGCCATGAACCCGACGTTATGCCGGTTGTTTGCATATTTCGCACCGGGGTTTCCAAGGCCGACAAACAGACGCACACGCATTCTCCTGATAAATTATGCTGCTACACTTTTAAGAAACTGCTAGGCAGGTTGCAACGACGCATCGTCAACAAAGGAACACGTGATTTGGCCAAATTTCTGGTAAACGGATATCTCATTCACATTCCCAACCACCTGATGAATGACCATATCCGCAGGTCGATGGAAAACGAGCGCTACGAGGGCCATGAAAGCGTCGCCGTAAAGCGGCATATTGTGGCGGGCGATCGGGTGTTGGAACTGGGGGCTGGGGTTGGCTATATAGCGATGCAAATCGCCAGCCGGATCGGCGGGGAAAACCTGATGACGGTCGAGGCGAACCCCAAGATGGCCCCTGTGGTCGAAAAAAATTTGGCGGCCAATCTGATCGAGGGCGTGACCGTTATCAATGCCGCAGTGGTGCCTGACAGCCATGCAGCGGATCACGTCACCTTTCACATGACGGCCGCTTTCTGGGCCTCGTCTCTGAACCCGACATTGGCCAAGAAATGGAAGACGACCAAATCCATCGACGTGCCCGCCGTCAAAATCGGCGATTTGATGCAGGACCATAAACCATCTGTGGTCATCATGGACATCGAGGGAGGCGAACAAGGGCTGTTTGATGCGCCTTGGCCTGATCATGTCAGGCTGTTGGTGATCGAGTTGCACCCCCAGCTATACGGGGATGAGGTGATCCAGCAGATTTTCGACCAGATGTCGGCATCGGGCCTGACCTATTGCCCGGCTGGCTCGCGTGGTCAGGTCGTGGTTTTCAAACGCATCGGCGATAAAACCACGTCTTAGAGCAATTTGCATTTAATCTGAATCAGAATTCACCCTAAGTGTGGGCGAATTCCGATACTTATTGCCTCACATTAAATGCAAAACGCTATTAACGAAAACACGGGGCCAATTGGCCCCGCGCTATTTTCTCGCAAAGATAAGAGAGAGAGGATTTACTCCTCGCCACCCTCTTCGGCACCGGCTTCTTCGCCCTCAACACCTTCTTCGCCCTCGACGCCTTCTTCTGTAGCGTCCTCTTCTTCTTCCACTGCGACCGTTGGCGCCTGAACATTGGCGATCACGAAATCACGATCCGTGATAGTTGGCGTCACGCCTTCGGGCAGGGTAATGCTGGAAATGGTGATCGTGTCACCGACATCCAGACCCGCCAAATCAACAGTGATATGATCAGGGATGTCACCGGCCAGAACGTTCAGTTCGACCTCTGGGCGCACGATGGTCAGAACACCACCTTTGGCCAGACCAACGCATTCTTCCTCGTTGATGAACTCAACATGGATCGCCATATCAATACGGCTATCGCGGTGCAGACGCAGCAGATCAAGGTGCGTGGGCAAATCCTTGACCACATCACGCTGGACATCGCGGCAAACCACGCGCACATCGTCATGGCCTTCGACCTTCAGATTGAACAGGGTCGACAAGAAGCCGCCCGATTTCAACATTTTGAACAGCCGGTTGTAAGGGATGGTGATCGGCAGCGGATCAGCGCTCCCGCCATAAACAACACCTGGTACGAGTCCAGCACGACGCGCTTGACGGGCGGCCCCCTTGCCTGTCCCCGTGCGCTCGTTGGCGATAAGATCTGGGATCTTTTTAGCCATAATAATTCTCCTAGGTTAGTGCGGGCTCCTCCAAGGGTGTAGTCCCGCGTGAAGACGCGCGTATAGACGGGAATTGGGGGGAATGGAAGGGGGATTCTCTGCGACCGCCTGCATATGTATAATTGCCGGACATTGCTAGAGTCAGGGCCTATTAATCCTACGCCTGGCTTTGACAGTTGCTTTGGCTCCTCCCCCGTGCGACATGAAAATTATGTCAATTATAACCGCCGCCCGCCTATCCCGCTCCACGCTGTTTGCTTTTGCCGCCGAGGGCGTATTCTGGGGTGCATTTGCCGCGCTTGTCCCGGAGTTAAAGGCGCAGATCGGTGCATCCGATGGCGAGTTTGGCACCGCGATGCTATTCACCGCCGTTGGTGCCGTATCGGCGATGTGGCTGGCACCCAAATTCGACGCGTTATTGGGGCGCAGGGCTATGGCCGCAGCAGCCGCGTTATTGGCAATATCCTTTCTGTTCCCCGCGCTGACATCATCGTTTTGGCTGTTCACTGTATTGATGGTCGTTGCGGGCGCCACCGCGGGCCTGTTGGACGTGGTTATGAACGCACGCGTATCGGTGATCGAGGGGGCGCATAACACATCACTAATGAATCTGAACCACGCGATATTTTCGCTGGCTTATGCCGGGGCCGCGCTGGCAACAGGAATTGCGCGCGAAGCCCAGATGACACCTTGGATGGTTTTTATTGGTTTTTCCGTGTTGGTATTATCCATTGTCCCATTGATGATACAAACCAAAACCGCACCCAGCCCTGAACCAAAATCGCAGTCGGCGGGCCACGGGGTAAATCATGTCATGATTTGGGGCGGGTTGATTGTGCTTATCGCATTCATGTCGGAAAACGCGACCGAAGGCTGGTCGGCCCTGTTCATTGAGCGCGACTTGGGTGGCCGCGCGGCACAGGGCGCACTTGGCCCTGCAATTCTGGGTCTAACGATGGGTATCGGGCGGCTGGCAGGTCAGCTTATTACCGAACGTCTGAAAGAAATCAGCGTTATCAAATACGCATCTGCACTGGCCGCCTTGGGCACATTGATTGCAGCATTCGCGCCAACGCCGCTTGTTGCTTATCTGGGGTTCGGGTTGGCGGGCTTCGGGGTCTCGGTGATTGCGCCGATGGCATTTTCAATTGTCGGGCAGCATTTTGAAAAGAGCATGCGCGCCTTTGCGATTTCGCGGGTTGCGGTCCTCGGGTATTTCGGTTTTTTCATTGGCCCGCCCCTGATGGGCTGGATTTCAGAAGTCGCCGGATTGCGTGCCTCGTTTGTCAGTATCGCGGTGGTGTTGGGGTTTGTTCCACTTTGCCTGTTCTATCTGAATAGAAACACGCGAAACGGCTAATCCCATTCGCCAGCAAACCCTTTGGGCACCAGCAGCACATCGCGGTCCAGCCCTTCAACCGATTTACGCCCGCACAGCGCCATCGTCAGGTCCAGCTCGCGGTGGATCACCTCAAGCGTTTTGGTCACGCCCGCTTCGCCCATCGCGCCCAGTCCATAGGTATACGCGCGGCCAATATAGGTGCCCTTGGCCCCCATCGCCATTGCCTTTAGCACGTCCTGACCGGACCGGATGCCGCTGTCAAAATGCACCTCGACCTTATCGCCGACTGCATCCAGAATAGGCCCCAAAGCGCGGATCGCACTTAACGCGCCGTCCAGTTGCCGCCCGCCGTGATTGGACACGATAATCGCATCCACGCCGACCTTGGCGGCCATTTTAGCGTCCTCGACATCGAGTATCCCCTTCAGGATCACCTTGCCACCCCACATCTTTTTGAACTGGGCAATGCGGGTCCAGTCTAGCGATTGGTCAAAGGCCTCGGCGGTCCATTCAGACAATGACGACGGGTCTGTCACCCCCTTGGCGTGGCCAACAATATTGCCAAATGCACGCCGCTTGGTGCCCAACATACCAAGGCCCCATTGCACCTTGGTCATCATGTTGGCGATGGATTTCACTGTCAGTTTGGGCGGGGCGGACAGGCCGTTTTTCAAATCCTTGTGGCGTTGCCCCATCAGTTGCAGATCAACCGTGATCACAATCGCCGAGCAATTCGCCGCCCGCGCCCTGTCAAAAAGCCGGTTCATGAAATCGTCGTCCTTCAGGGTGTAGACCTGAAACCAGAACGGTTTTGTTGTGTTCTCGGCCACATCCTCGATTGAACAAATCGACATCGTCGACAGGGTAAACGGCACCCCGAATTTTTCGGCTGCTTTGGCGGCTTTGATCTCGCCATCCGCGCATTGCATCCCCGTTAAACCCACAGGCGCCAACGCCACAGGCATCGACACATCTTCGCCAATCATCTGCGTCGCCGTGCTGCGATTGGTCATGTCCACAGCCACCCGTTGGCGCAGGCGGATCAGGTCAAAATCGGACGTATTTTCACGAAAAGTCTGTTCCGTCCAGCTGCCGCTTTCCGCATAGTCATAGAACATCTTGGGCACGCGGCGTTTGTAAATCTTCTTTAGATCAGCGATTTCGGTGATAACGGCCATCGTGCTTGCTCCTCAAGGTATATCACCCAACATATGCCGCCAATCCGGCGCATATTTCAAGGGGTCTAAATCGTGTCCACCCGTCCTGAGTATACCTCGACTATATGCACATCCGCCTTGGCCGCCAGTTCCGCAATCTCGCGGTTTTGCTCTTCGGACAGCACCCCGCCCTCGGGCGCATTGGCGATTGACGCCAACGCCGCATCCCGCGCCTCTTCAAACGCGCCGGCACGTCTGCCAGCCTCGTAGTCATCACGCCCATCGCGTTGAAATACCTGCGGGATAAACTGGTCCCGACATTCGCTAACCGTATGATCACTATCCAGAAAATGCCCACCTACGCGGATCGATGACAGCTCGTCCCAGTTCAAACTGGCCTCTGTAATATCAGGGCTGCGCATAAACCGGCGCACCATTGCGCCGACCTCGTTATCCAGCACCGCCTGCACTGGCGAAAACACGGTGGCACATTCCAACTGACCAATCCCGCCCAGAATATCAGCCCCCGACAGCGCCACATTCTGCATCAGCATTGCACGTTCCGCCATAGACTGGTGGTCCGCATCCGGCGTGTCCGAACCAGAGCCGTAAGTATGCGCCATCATCCCGAAGCTCTTCATCAACTGGATCGACATATTGGCCGCCTGCATCGCCTCGACACTTGATTGCAACGCCGACCCAGTGCGCATATCCAGCGTGAACATCAACGGCGTGGCAATCACCGGCGTTCCCGGTGCCAGAATATGCGCCATTGTCATCATCCCCAGTATTTCCGCTGCCGCCATCAAGGCCATCGCGGGCACCGACAAAGGTGCTGTGCCGCCGGCGGAAGGCAAGGAACAGGCGTGGATTGGCACGCCGTATTTGCCCGCCTGAATAATCACCTCGGTGTCCATGTATTTGAATTCCAGCGGGGTGAAGGAGCAGGTGATCACCGATGTCGAGGGCCGTGCCCGAAGCGCATCTTCGCCCCCCGCCGCAATCGCCGCGATCTTCATCAGGTATTCGATGTTTTCCTTTTGATAGGGCTGCATCCAGACGTGTTTATGGGTGTTGGCGCTGATCTTGGCGTAGGCGTGAATATCCGCCGTCAGCTCGGGTACCCCGTGCACAAACGGGTGCGCAATGAACCCGATCTGGTCTAGATCATTGGCCACGGCGGCAATCTCGCCCGCCGCCTTCAAATCCATGTTGCGATAGTTGGCGTCACGCGGGTCCACATAGCCATGCCCGCCGGTGCCGGTGCGCAGGATGAACCCCTTGTCGGGGCGCGGCACCTGCATATCGAATTCGGGTTTCTTGCCCGCAAAAAGCGCCGATTTTGGCGTGGCGGCCAGCGCCTCCTCAACCAGTTCGCGCGGCAAACGAATGCGGCCTGCCTCAACGCCCTCCTTTGCCCCCGCTTTCAGAAACGCCGCCTTGGCGACCGGATGCACCACCACCACGCCGTAATCCGCCAGCAATGCGTAGGTGCGCGCTTGCATATAAGCCATCCGGTCCGCGTCCAGAAATCCGAACGTGGGACGGGCCGCGAATACACTATCCATCAAGAACGCATCGGCGGGTTTAATGGTCTTTGGCGGGTTCTTACGCCCGCGCCGCTTGGGCCGTGTGGTCGGGTTACTGTCAGTCATGTCCATACTTCCTGAAAAATCAGTTTTGATATGGCACACACCGTTTGTGCTCACTGCCTGCCGACTTGAGCATGGGCAAGGTTAGCAAAAAGAGTATAATCTTGCAATATCAAACGCCAGCTGAGAAATTTGCTGAGTGTGTTGCGTCGATCAGTTGAAGCCACCGGGCAAAGCTGCCGTTCACCATGACATGGCAGCAAAATTTTCGTGACCTCTTGCATGCGAATTCCTCATTTAACAGAAAGCATATTGACTAAAATTTGAAAACACTCACATATTCGCAGATCGAGATCTCGTATCAACATTTTGGATGCGTTGTTCTAACTATAACTTTGAAAAGGGAATGCTATTAAATGCAAAAAATGAATGCCAAACTATCTACGCTCAAAAATCTAGGCCTTGTAGCGTTGCTTTCTATTAGCTTTAGTAACATAGCCTATGCTGATCATAAAACAAACGCACCTACATTTGATATCGCTGCTATAGGTACAAATTACAGTGGGTTCACCAGCATCGCCCGTTGTAAAACCTACACTAATGGGCAAGCATGCTCTCAGTTGGTGAGCGATTGTGGCTCTGGGAGCGCTGATGTGTATGCTACAGATTGGGCTATCGGGCGCATTGTTGGGCATATTAGAAATGGCCAAGAATTGCCCGTAATGACGATGACAAGCACAGGGCACTTTATAAAGAAAATATGCACTCTTAGCAATTAAAATTGATTGGCTGGAACGAAGACGTCACCTTCGATGTTGATCAAAATCAGACAGACATTTTAGAACCCTTCGCCAATCCTAGTGCGGAGGGTTTTGCAAATCTTAGGCCATCAACTGTATTTCTAATGCCTCGGGGTCGCTATCTGTACCATAAACGGTCAAGCCGAATTCAAATAGCAGCATCTAAAGCATGGTAAGTATGGGCTCAATGCAGCCATCTACCCCACTTAATCAACGGCCCTCGTTATACTGCCAGCTCCATCGCCCAAAGCGCCGCCACCCCATCGTAAAGCCGCTGCATGATCTGCATCTCGCTCACCCCCAACCGCGCCGAAGGGGAAACATCGACCAGCCCGTCAGCCCCCGCGTCCGAATGCTCGCCGCCTGCCCCGCGCACCGCAAGGCCCAGCTTTTTGGCCTCAAACGTGACACGAACCAGATCGGTGCCGCCCTTGGTCAAACGTGGCAATTTCATATGCAAACTTGAGCGCATGCCAGCCCCCGAATTGGTCGGGCAAGAAGCAATCGCGCCGTATTTGTCCGACATCGCAAAATCGGGCAGTAGCCCTTCTAAAATCTCAAGCCCACAGTGCAGACGCCCAAACAGAGCATTCAGATTACCGCCGGTTTGCATCGACATGATCCGCAGGTGGTCCTCTTCGCCAACCCAGACCAGAAAGTCCTGATCCGCCGACACATACATGCCGCGACCATAGGGCCAATCGCCCGAAATGCCCGCCACATTCAGATATTTGTCGTTGCTCATGTCTTTGAACATCTGATGGGCGGCAACGCGGCGGTCATATTCCGCGCTATCGATTTCATGCGCTGATCCCGGCGTGATCGACAGGTATTGTCCGCCAAAATCGGGGTTCTCGATCAATTTGGCAAAAGCCGCCGCCGCCACATCCTCGAATGCCACCCGCTGCTCTTTGCTCATCGCCCCGGGTAACGGGAAAGACGCCACATTGCGCGCCACCCGCACCCGCATCGAAACCTCTTTCAACTTGGCATCAATCGCGCCCAGATCACAGGCAACGGCGCTGGTGTCCCAGTCATGCGGCTGGGCAATGGCGGTGCCTGCGCCAATGCCGTGAAAATCGCGGATCATCGCATCGAGCATTGGCGCGAACTGCTGGTAATCATCGGCAGCCATGGCATAGGCCCCCATAGAGCTGTTCGGGTTCTGAACCCCCGAAGCGATGATTTTACGCAACCGCGCCTGCAGCGGGGCATCCAGATCGCCAAAATACGCCGCATCGAAATGGCGGGCCATCAGGTTATCGGGGTGGGATTTTTTAATCTCGTTAATCCGCGCGATCAGTTGCTCGTCCGTCATGGTTGAATTCCTTTATCCAGCGTTTTTTCTGCCTCTTGATAGGCCATACTTAAGGTGGTTACGGCCAGCAGAATAGAGCCGAAATTTATACAATAAGCCAACACGGAAAGCGGAATGTTTACGGGCGCACTAGCGACATTATAACCAGCGCCCTCTAAATATTCTATAGCAGCAGCGAGACCAGCCATACCCAATAGGTTTAAGGCAAACGGCCCAATTGCCAGACGCCCAAACGTGTTCCAGAACCGGGTTTTTCCCCTTTGAAGGGCCGTCTTCAGACTTCTATCTGCCCCGATAGCGACAGCGGAAACACCGTTCCGATCAAAGAAAGCACAATGCCATAAACACCCGCCGCAGGGATAATAGAAAGGAACAGTGCCCCCGCGAGCTGTTCTTTATCATCCAGATTTTCCCCTAAAATCAGATGGAACAATAGGTAGAAAACCACGCCGACTATGAGCATAAAAACAAGAAGCCCGATCCCTGACACAAGAAAGAAGGAAAACATCGGTGGCTTTTGCCCGTTCGGTCCATGCCTTTTGAATAGATCCGACGGCCCGTAGTTCTCGTCAAGCAGTATCATCCGGTGTGTGTAGAGCGCCAATATTGCCCCTAAAACAAAACTCAAGCCGCTATTGATTTCGAAAAATTGCTCCACCACAATAACCAACACAACGTAAAAACCAAAAAACACGATATTCTTTTTCAATGTCTGATAGGCAAGCTTATACATTCTGTTGCCGCTATCCGCGGTGCGCCCCGTCCGACAGGGTTTTCACAAACGCCAGCACTTCGGCCACGCTGTCGCCCGCCGCAATCCGGCTAATAATGGCCGACCCGACCACCGCGCCATCGGCGACTTTGGCGACAGCTTCGGCTTTGTCCGGCGTGTTGATGCCAAAGCCGACAATCACCGGCAAATCGGTTTTTGCCTTGATCCGCGCCACTTCGGGGCCAATGTCGGCGGCGTCTGCCTCGGCAGCCCCCGTGATGCCGTTGATCGACACATAATACAGAAACCCCGAGGTGTTTTGCAGCACCTTGGGCAGGCGTTTGTCATCCGTGGTGGGTGTGGCCAGCCGGATGAAATTCAGCCCCGCCGCCTGTGCCGGAATACACAGTTCGCTGTCCTCTTCAGGCGGTAAATCAACGATGATCATCCCGTCAATACCGGCTGCCTTGGCATCGACCAGAAACTTGTCGACCCCGCGATTATAGATCGGGTTGTAATACCCCATCAACACAATCGGCGTGATGTCATCGCCCTTGCGAAACTCCCGCGCCAACTCCAGCGTGCGCTCAAGCGTCATGCCTGCTTTCAAAGCCCGTTGCCCCGCCAATTGAATCGTCGGGCCATCCGCCATCGGGTCGGTAAACGGCAAGCCCAGTTCGATCACGTCGACGCCTGCAGCCGGCAAGCCTTTGACGATTTCAAGCGAGGTGTCGAAATCCGGATCGCCCGCCATAATATAGGACACGAATGCCTTTTTACCTTCGGCCTTAAGTTCAGCAAATTTCTGGTCAATCCGTGTCATGCGGGCGCCCCTTATTTTGAATACGCCCTGATGTGCAGAAAAACGCGGCAAAAAGCAATCCTTCTGCGCCCCCTACATGAATATTAAAGGTCAAAAACTGTGACGATACCGCAGAAGCACCGCATTCACTCCGGGGTTCCGGCTTGCGGTCGAAGCGTTTGATTTATGCGTGACGGCGATAGATACCCTGTCGCCGGAATTCAGTTCATACCCCACGCCTAGCAAAAGCCGGATCTCGAACGGGCTCCCCAGATCATTACCAGGGGCGGATTCGTTGAAATAACCGGGTGCAACACTGCCCTCAATGAATCATTGGTTGTTAAAATTCCATAATCCAGACAGACCAGCCCCAACAAAAACATCCCCGCTGGAATGCGCCGTAACCACCCCCATGAAACTTGCACTGAAGCGGTTACGGGTGAAAAACGGATTACTGTGGACCTCGGCCGAGAACAGAGACGTGCTGTTTGCGTTATTGTCATGGAACTGGCTGATGCCCACCCCCAGAACCCAATCGCCAGCCAAGGCACTCGAGGTTGAAGCAACAACAGCGATAAATGCTAGAATGCGTTTCATGCTATCCTCCTAAGGTTAGGTTGCAAACACAGCTTAAAATGGACCGCAGCGCCAAACAATCGGCACAACCGGATCGTGTTTCGGCGTGAATACCCGTTATATAACAGTGGCGTTACTGATCCGGGGCCAGGATTTCATCACCCCTGGCTTGTCAATTTTACAGGCTTGCTTGCGCCCGTTTCATCGACAGACTAGAAGCATCAAAGAATTCAGATCAGGAGTCCCGCCATGGGTTTCAAAATGGGTATCGTTGGAATGCCGAATGTCGGCAAATCCACGTTGTTTAACGCGCTAACACGAACCGCCGCCGCACAGGCCGCGAATTTCCCGTTTTGCACGATTGAACCCAACGTTGGCGAGGTCGGCGTGCCCGACGCGCGACTGGATACTTTGGCCGAAATCGCTGGCTCTGCCAAAATCATCCCGACCCGCATGACGTTTGTCGACATCGCGGGGCTGGTCAAAGGTGCCTCAAAGGGTGAAGGGCTGGGCAACCAGTTTCTGGCCAACATCCGCGAGGTCGACGCCATTGCCCATGTGCTGCGCTGCTTTGAAGATGGCGATGTAACGCACGTCGAGGGGCGGGTTGATCCGGTGGCCGATGCGGCGACCATTGAAACCGAACTGATGCTGGCCGATATGGAATCGATTGAAAAACGTCTGCAAGGCATCGTGCGCAAGGTGCGCGGGGGTGACAAGGAAGCGGTGCAACAGGAACGCCTGTTGCGGGCCGCTGCCGAAGTTCTGGAAGACGGCAAACCGGCGCGCGTGGTCGACGTCGATGACGAGGACCGCAAGGTGTGGAACATGCTGCAACTACTGACCACCAAGCCGATCCTGTATGTTTGCAATGTCGAGGAAGATGCCTCGGCCAAAGGCAACGCCCATTCCGCAGCCGTGGCCGAAATGGCGGCAGCCGAGGGCAACGCGCATGTTATCATCTCAGCCCAGATCGAGGAAGAAATCAGCCAGCTTGAGCCAGAAGAGGCCGAAATGTTCCTGTCCGAAATGGGGCTGGCAGAGGCCGGGCTGGACCGCCTGATCCGTGCGGGTTACGAGCTGCTGCATCTGGAAACCTATTTCACCGTTGGCCCCAAAGAGGCCCGCGCATGGACCATCAAACAGGGCACCATGGCCCCGCAGGCCGCAGGCGTGATCCACGGCGATTTTGAACGCGGGTTCATTCGGGCGGAAACGATTGCCTATGATGATTTCGTTTCGTTGAATGGCGAGGCCGGTGCCAAAGAAGCCGGCAAAATGCGCATCGAGGGCAAGACCTATGAGGTTAAAGACGGCGACGTGATGCACTTCTTGTTTAACACCTGATACCGCCTGCCGCTCGGCACTCCCGTGCGGGAGTTTCTCGCAAAGAATGCGCGTAAGGGCTTGATGCGCGTTTGAGCGGTATTTTCGCACATTTCCCCCTTGCCCCCAATGATGCTCGCCGCTAAAGCTGTCGACGGAGCTGTGGCCGAGTGGTCGAAGGCGCTCCCCTGCTAAGGGAGTAGGCGAGGAATCGTCTCGAGGGTTCGAATCCCTTCGGCTCCGCCACTACCCTTTGTAATCATTGAATAAAACAAGGTATTGGCGGGCTTACCCCACATAATACCCCACATAGGGAAAACGCTTGGAAAGCGCCGTGAATCGCTTCCATCTTTTTTCCTCTGAAATGCCCACACTTAAATTGTGCTACGTGGGTCAGCAGTTAGAGCCCGATATAGCAGTTGAGCAAGGCTGACTGCGCTTACTGCTGTTGGCGATGCCAAGGCAAAGCAAGCCAATAACTGTCGCCCAAACCGGATGTTCAAATTTCGCCCAAAACCAGATGCTTGATGGAATGTGCCAAGCTGCTTCAAACCCTCGAATAATAGCGCCCAACGGGACCATCCAGATTTGCGCCCAGTCTGGGTTTGCGTCCCCCAGAAATTCCATCGTCAGGGTTAGGAAGGCAATAAACGCTCGTATCAGCCCCCAGAAAATCGCAATGTAAATCCACACTGCAAAGGTACCCAATACCAGCAAAATAGCTGCAATCGTTTCCCAGAACATTCTACTTTCCTCCTTGGACATTCCCGACGATAGCTTGCCCGCCTTGGTTAACCGTCACATGCTCCACAGTAACCTTTTGTTGCCCACCCGTGCGATAGCGTTTCAGCGCCTCCATTTGGGTGCTATAAGTTCGGGCCAGCTTGTTCAACGCCCGTTCTGCGGCGTCTTGCTGGGCAATGTTCTCCACATGGTTCAGACGCCGCGCCATCATCATGGTGGCCTGATGGATAGCGCCCATCTGCACCGCTAACATGGCTTCCAATTCATCGCGTGGCTGCACACCCCGCACCACCGACATAAGGAAGTTGCTTGCGCCTTCATCTATCTTGCGGCCATGCGCGCCGATTTTGGCCACTTGGCCCTGCACCCCGGCCATGAAATCGGGGGCACATGTGCCAAGGTCTGCCATCATCAGGATATGGGCTAAGTCAGGATCAGCATGGGTGAAAGTGACTTGCAGCACGCCATCCACGATTTTTAGCTTCATTGGCGGGCCATCTACCCTTGCAGCCTGTTTTTCTGCCACCGCTTTGATGCGGGCCTGTTGCGCCTTGGGGATTGGCAGCGTCGTTTTCTTTTTCTCGGGTTTGCTTTTCATGGCTTCGTTTTTCGCCTCCGTTGAATTTGTAGGTCTGAATTCGTGCGTCATAAGTAATACTAGCCCCTCCCCCCTGCTTTACCCGGCACCACACTACGGCCTGCGTTGGACAAGGTTTGCACTTTGACCATTTCACCTATGCCGGGATGAGGTCTTATCAGGACAAATGTTTGCGGTTTTGAGCCTGCACGGTGTTTGCCAGCCAATCGCAACAGCCCAGCGGCTTCTAGCGAGCGACGTGCGGCGCGCAGGCGGGGTTTGGAAAGATTAATCAGTCCAGCCGCCCGCATGGCGTCAAAATCCAAAGGAAAGCGTTTGCCGGGACTATGGCCGTGTTGATCCTGTAGAAGCACAAACAGCGCGATAGCATCCGCGCCATTGGCTTGACCGCGCAGGGCATCCAAGGCCAGCCGTTGTACAGGAAAGGCACTGTCACGGCCCCGATAGATGCGATTTTCAAGACGGCATTTCCAAGCCCAACCTGCGATATCGCGCAATTCACTGTCGGGAAATGTCGCGGGATCAGCGCACCAATCATCACGGATGCCCGCAAGATTGGCCTGCAATTCCTCAGTGCTGTCCACCAGTTCTACCATAAGCATGGCCTCCTTTACCAATTCAACGTGACGATGCCCGGTCAGGATCGGCGCAGGCACCGGGCTTGTAGCGCCGCGCAGGGGTTGCAGGGCATCTTTCCCAAGCAAACCCTTTAACGGGTCATAAAAACCGCCGTCAGGGCGCAAGGACAGCGGCCCCACCACATAGCTGCGCGCACCTGTTTTAATATCAACGGGCAAGCCTTCGCCGCGCAGGTTTGGCACGACCCCGGCGGCGCGATAATAAAGATGCCGCCCACGCGGGGTTTTGACGTGGACAGGGCTTTGCCCAAAGCGCGTTTCCATCTGGGCAACAAGGGCGCTGTCATCGCTGTCGCAGTCGATCACTGCCAAACCATCCAGCCGCACACCATAGACTTGTGAGCCTGTCCGATGCATCGGGGCCAATATCCGCGCCAAGGTCACACCGGGGCCAGCCCATGCCCGTAACAGCGGCGCTTTGCCATCCGCACCGCCTAAGGGCAACAAGGGGAAGCCCGCCCCTTTCAAGCGGGCAACCTCGTTGCGGATCGGCTCGGGCAAAATGTTCACCTGAAGGGCTACCATTGCTTTCCCTCCCCATAAGCTACGGCTGCGATGGATTTTGCCACCGAACTGGAAACACCAAGTTCGCGGCAAAGGCGGGCAATGCGCAGGGCCATCATGAGCGTCCCTCCACCTGTTCAATCGTCACGGCGCTTTTGAGACGATAGACGCCATGTTCACCGGGGAACGCTCCACCGTGCGGCTGCATATCCGTATCAATGGCAACGCCCTTGCGGCGCAACGTCATGACATAATGCGAGACACGTGGTGCGGGGTTGTGCAGCGGTGTGATGCCATTATCGCCCGCCTTCACAAGTTCAATCAGCGTCCAAGCTAAACGCCCGCGTAGGTTCAGGATGATGGGGTTATCGCCCGTTTGAATTTTTGCTTTAATTTTCATGTGTTCAGTTTCCTTTATTGAAAACGGAACGGGACTGGAATATTCTAAAGCTCCTTACAGCCGAATAGAGCCGCTGCCCGTTCAATGGGTGGCGGTTTTTCGTTAAACGGCGTTTGCTTTGGCAGCCTCCCAAGCCTCAATGTCCGACAGCTTCCAGCGCGTGCAGCCGGGGGACAAGCGGATCGGTTTGGGAAAAGTAGGGTCGGTGTTAAGCCAACGGCGCGGTGTCAGGTGGTGGACGTTGTAACGCGCACCGACTTGGCGGTCTGTAAGGTAGGTTGTAGGCATGTGATGCACTCCAATCGGTTGAGATTAGAGGCAATTTGACACTGATTAGATTTCGGGCCTAAGGAATGAAAATCAACCTTTACTTTCCAGTGATTTGCCAAATGCAAGCAAAGCCCACAAACGCGCTTCTCGATTAGAACGCGTTGATCTTCCACAAACCTTTCTAATTCCATCTTCAGTTATTGAAACGCCTTTTCGGCCAAGTGCCGCTACCGCAATGGCTCTAGCATTGGTGATTGCAGCGGGCTGGTCCATGTTTCTTGCCAAGAGGCCCTCAACCACATTTCGAATAATTCGGTCTCGGTCCATGCCGTCGGTCTTTTTCCGCCCCGACCCACTTGAGGGCGGCAAGAAAAGCGCTTCCTGCAAAAACTCGAAAAGCACCTCTGGCATAGATTCATTGCTAACTACATACCGCATTGCCGATACTTTCGCATACCACGCTGCGGACGTGTAACCATCAGTAAGCCCCTCGCGAGCCATTGAGACTAGGTCCAAGGCATCTTGTTCCGAAAGCGAAAAATCAGCGTCCACAAGGTCACCTGCTTCTATTGACCATCCCATTGCCCCTCTAGGCCATTGCAGTGCGACCCTGAAAAGAACAAAATCGTTAAGGAAATGCTCGGGATTCGTCCTGCCCTTTTCGATTTTATTATCCAGAAACCAATCCGCGTACTGTGCATCAGTTAGGTCAGTGCGCAAGATATCTACTTTTGGCTGCGGGACTTGATCCAAAGCTGGGGCCACAACGCTCAACAGTTTTAGTAAATCAGGTGGTAGCATTAGCCTAGCCTCACAACTTTGCCCGACCGAGCCACCCCGGCCAGATACCCCGCCCAATCGCCCATCATCTTGCGGCGTTTCTCAATCATGTCACCGCGCCGATAGGATGCCTCCACCGCGTTACTGATTTTGTGCGCAAGGGCAACTTCGGCCATATCGCCGGGATAGGTTGTGCGCTCTGCCACCCAATCGCGGAACGTACTGCGCAGCCCATGCGGTACGGCGGGACGCTTTGACTCGCGATCCACAAAGCCCGCGCCGCCTCCCGCAATATCGGCCTTGTGCATCCGCTTCATGGCGGCTGAAAGGGTCATGTCCGACATTTGGCCACCGCGCGCTGCCGGGAACACCAGCGGATTGCCTTCCAATCTTGGCAAGGCTTGCAACAGCGCCAACGCTTCCCCCGGCAACGGAACGCGGTGTTCACGGTCCATTTTCATCCGCGCCGCCGGGATGATCCACAGCGCCTTGTCCAAATCAATCTCACTCCACAGCGCGCCGCGTATCTCTCGCGACCGCAGCGCGGTAAGGGCCAAAAACTCCAAAGCCCGCGCGCCATAGCCTTCACGTGCCCGAAGGGCTGCAAACCAACGCCGGGCTTCATCAATTTGCAAGGCAGGCTGATTTTCTTTCTTTGCGACCTTGGAAGGCGCGGGCAAAAGTTCCTTGAGGTTGCCAGCCCATCGCGCCGGATTGTCGCCCGTGCGATGCCCAGCCACCGTTGCCCATGACAGAACCGCCTCAATCCGGCCCCGAAGGCGTGACGCGGTTTCGGTCTTTTCCGTCCAGATAGGTTGCAACACTCGCAACACATCTTGCACCGCGATATCCTGCACCAGCATTTTGCCCAGTTCAGGTTTGGCATAGGTTTCTAGCGTGTTTTGCCACTGTTGACGGTGTTTGGGATTTTTGAACGCGCCCAACTTGGCGGCAAGGTATCTGTCAGTAGCATCGGCAAATATCAGGCCACGGCGCTGGGCGGTTGCAAGTTCGGCTTTGGCTGCTTTGCGCTCCTCTATGGGGTCAATGCCTTGGCTTATCTTGTCGCGGGCCTCACGGGCCTTTTCGCGAGCTTGTGACAGCGTCACGGCAGGGAAACCACCCAAACCAATATCACGCCGAACGGCACCAACCTTTGCGCGCAGCACCCATGAGCGCCCGCGTTTGGGGGTTAACTGCATGTGAAGACCGGGAACGCCGCCGACAGAAATCAGGACATTTCGATTCCCGCCCGGATGGACAAGACGCTTCACTTCTAAGGCCGACAGCTCATCTGCAATCTTTGGCATTCAGCTACCCCACTACTTACCCCACATAAACAGTGTAATTGGCTGCATAAGGTAACACAAGGTTGCATACTGTAATTGCCGAATTTTCCATAA
>CAYYOF010000007.1:0-66011 GCA_964473185.1 uncultured Marinosulfonomonas sp.
TGAATCAGAACTTACACCAAATGTGAATCCTGAATCTCAACAAGCCCTAATCGATGGGCAAACTTTGGATGATGTTTTTATACAATCTGAAGCGCTATCAAAGTGGCGAAACGCTTGGTGTGACGTTATTTCTGCTTATTCACATATCTACGCTGCGCGAGACATTTTTGTGACCAATAACACTCGGGATTTTCAGGATAACGCGCCTGCGCTTGCTTTGCTCGGGATGCGCCATATCAGTACACCAGCCAAAACGCGCTCATTAATCAATTCACTACCTTAGTCGTAAACTCACAGAGATACGCCGCCGGCCCCCCCTAATGCAGCACCGCCCGCACCAGATACCCGTCCACCGTCTCCTCGCCCAGCGCCTTTAGCGCCTCCAGCCGGTGCAAGCCTTCGATCAGCACATAGCCATCCTTGGATTTCCGCACACGGATCGGCGTGATCTGGCCCTCTTCCAATATGCTTTCGGCGATTTCCTGCACCTTGGCATCCTCCAGCGTTTTGGCGCGTTTCACCGGCACGCGGATCATGGCAATCGGGAAGGATTCTTTTACGAGCATTGGTGGACTCCTTTGGGCAATAGTTACCACATTTCCCACTTGCACAACCCCTAACATTGCTGAATGTTCCCCCCATGCGCACACCCGAATTTGAAGCCTACATCGCCCCCGCCCGCCTGTATCCGCAAATCTGGCGCCTAATCCTTGGCATCGCGTTGATCCTGTTTGTCTATCTGGGGTTCATGGCGCTGGTGTTCTGGGGCGGGTTTGCCTATGCGACCCCGTTCAAATTCCTTAGCTGGGCCAATGCGGTGATGACCACGCAAGGGGCGGTGCCGACCCTGATCATGCTGTTCACCTTCATCGGCATGGCATTGGGCCCAATCATCGCGGCACCCGCCTGTCATATGCGCGGACCGGGCACGTTGTTCGGGCCGTTATCAACCACATTGCGCGGGTTTTCCACGACAGTGATAATCGTCCTGCTGGTCTATGCTGTTTACAGCGCGGTCACATTTTATATTGAACCGCCCCTGCCCAACCTGCCGCTGAACGAATGGCTAAAATACCTGCCCTATGCCCTGCCGCTGATCCTGATCCAGACCAGCGCCGAGGAGTTGATCTTTCGCGGTTACCTGCAACAACAGCTCGCCGCGCGTTTCAATTCGCGCCTGATCTGGATGGTGCTGCCATCCTTGCTGTTTGCCTCGCTGCATTACGACAAATCGCTGGAAGGCAACCTGTGGCTGGTGCTGGTCGTGACCTTTGCCATCGCCATGATCGCGGCGGACCTGACCGAAAAAACCGGCAGCCTCGGGGCGGCCATCGGCCTGCATTTTACCAACAACATATTTGCTATGCTAATCATATCAGTGCAGGACACGATCACCGGATTGGCGCTGTTTGTCACCCAGTACAGTAAATCCGATACATCTACCCTGCCGCTTGAATTGGGTATAAACCTGATCCTGCTGCTGGTGGTTTGGCGAATTTTGCGCATAGCGCTTGACCGCTGATTGCAATTTGATCAAACGCAGCTTATCTCGGATACGAACAGAACGCTTAAGGTGCTTGCCCGATGAACTGGATTTCCAACTACGTCCGCCCCACGATCAATTCGCTGTTTTCGCGGCGCGAAACGCCGGACAACCTGTGGACCAAATGCCCTGAGTGCAACACCATGCTGTTTCACCGTGAACTGGTCGAGCACATGAACGTGTGTAACGAATGTGGCCACCATATGCGGATCACCCCGCGCGAACGGTTCTCGGCCTTGTTCGACGGTGGCATTTTCGCTGAAATCGAGGTGCCCGAAGTGGCGCTTGACCCGTTGGGTTTCCGCGATCAGAAGAAATACCCCGAACGGATAAAAATCGCCCAGAAAAACACCGGCGAAAAAGATGCCATTCTGGTGGTCGAGGGCGAGATCGGCCGCACCCCGATTGTTGCCGCCGCACAGAACTTTTCCTTTATGGGCGGATCAATGGGGATGTATGTCGGCAACGCCATCATTGCCGCCGCCCAGCGCGCGGTGAAACTGAAACGCCCGTTTGTGCTGTTTTCCGCAGCCGGTGGGGCGCGGATGCAGGAGGGTATCCTGTCGTTGATGCAAATGCCCCGCACCACGGTCGCGGTTCAGATGCTAAAAGAGGCGGGCCTGCCCTATATCGTCGTGCTGACCCACCCGACAACCGGCGGCGTCACCGCGTCTTATGCCATGTTGGGCGATGTTCAGATTGCTGAGCCCAACGCGTTGATCGGTTTCGCGGGTAGCCGCGTGATTGAACAAACCATCGGGGAAAAACTGCCCGAAGGGTTCCAGCGCTCCGAATACCTGCTGGACCACGGCATGCTGGACCGTGTGACCCACCGCAAGGACATCAGAGGCGAGTTGATCACCATCATCCGTATGTTGATGGGCCTGACACCGCCAGTGATGGGCGATTTACCCCCACCGGAAAAAGCATCCGAGAAAAAGGCTGACAAGCCTGATGAGCAGCCCGATGATAAAGCGGCGGCAAAGTGAACGCGCCAACTTCTGACGCCATCCTAGAACGGATGATGTCGCTGCATCCCAAAATCATTGATCTGACGCTGGATCGTGTCCACTCGTTGCTCGCGGCCCTTGACCACCCTGAACGAAAACTCCCCCCTGTGATCCACATCGCGGGCACCAATGGCAAGGGGTCAACCCAGGCGATGATCCGCGCCGGGCTTGAGGGGGCGGGCAAAGCCGTCCACGCCTATACCTCGCCGCATCTGGCACGGTTTCACGAGCGCATTCTGCTGGCAGGCGAACATATAACCGAGCCCGCCCTGACCGATCTGCTGGACCGCTGTTACAAAGCCAACAACGGCGAGACCATCACCTATTTCGAGATCACCACCATTGCAGGCATCCTTGCCTTCACCGAGGTCCCTGCGGATTACACACTATTAGAGGTCGGGCTTGGCGGGCTGCTGGACGCCACCAACGTGGTTGATGAACCCGCGCTGACAGTGATCACGCCGGTGTCCATTGACCACACCCAGTTTCTGGGCGAAACCCTGCCCGAAATTGCACGGGAAAAGGCGGGGATCATCAAACGCGGTGTGCCTTGCGTGGTTGGCCCGCAACCGGATGAGGCGCTTGAAGTGATCGAGGCCACCGCCAACCGGCTCGGCGCTCCGCTACTCGCCTATGGCCAGCATTGGCACGTCTATGAGGAACGCGAGCGGCTAATTTATCAAGACGAAACCGGCCTGCTGGACCTGCCCTTGCCCGCCCTGATCGGCGCGCATCAAATCCAGAACGCAGGCATCGCGCTCGCTGCCCTGCGCCACCTCGGGTTTGATAACGACGCCTGCGAGGCTGCCGTCACCAACGCCACATGGCCCGCCCGCCTGCAACACTTGCGCCATGGCCCGCTGATTGATGCGGCGGACACGGCGGAACTCTGGCTTGATGGCGGCCACAACCCCGCAGCGGGACACGCATTGGCCGAGGCATTGACGCGCCTGCCAAACCGTCCGCTGCACCTGATCTGCGGTATGTTGAACACCAAAGACGTCACGGGCTACCTGCGCCCCTTGGCCGCTATCGCCGAATCCCTGCACGCGGTTTCGATCCCGAACGAGGTAAACACCCTGCCCGCTGCCGATACAGCAAAAGCGGCCAGCAATGTCGGCATGGCGGCCCATGAGGCGGATAGCGTGATTGCCGCCATCCAGACCATCACCCAGTCCACCCCCAACGCCCGCATCCTGATTTGTGGGTCACTCTACCTTGCAGGCGTGGTTTTGCGCGAAAACGGCTAGCGAACTGGCTGTGATCTGCCCACCCGAATAATCACGTCTTTTCCAAAGGCCGTTATCAGGCTACATTTACCGCAGATATAAAAAACGAGCAGGTGTTTTTATGTATAAAATGTTGATGATCCTAGGCCTTGTTGCAGGTTTTCTGGCAGGTCCGTGCGCGGCAAGCGAAACCGCACCCGAAGCGTCGATCCGGCCAACAGAACGGCCCGTTGCGACGGCCATTACCCCATCCCCGATACGCCCGATAGCGCGGCCACAGGAGGCATCATTGGTGGAAATTCAGATATCGACCTCGAACACCGGATTTCAGCAATGGATCAAGGGGTTCCGCGGCCGCGCCTTGGCCAAAGGCATCAAAGGTTCAATCTTTGATCAGGCCTTTCGCGGGGTGAAATTTGACAGGGCCATCATCGCCAAGGACCGGAACCAGTCGGAATTCACCAAACAGATATGGGATTATCTGGATAGTGCGGCGTCCCCCGTGCGGGTTAAAAACGGCCAAACGGCTTTACGTAAATACAGCCGGATTCTGGACAAGATCGAAGCGCGATATGGCGTTGAAAAAGAAGTTGTCGCCGCCGTTTGGGGGCTAGAGAGCGCATATGGCGCACAGCGCGGCAAAATCGATGTGATCGAGGCGCTGGCAACACTTTCCTTTGACGGGCGGCGCGGCAAATTCTTTGAAGCGCAGCTGATTGCGGCGCTGAAAATCATCCAGTCGGGCGATGTAAGGCCACGCGGGATGAAGGGGTCCTGGGCCGGTGCCATGGGGCATACGCAGTTTATCCCGACCAGTTATCTGGCCTATGCGCAGGATTTTAACGGCGACGGCAAGCGCGACATCTGGTCGAATGACCCGACCGATGCGCTGGCCTCGACCGCCGCCTATCTGGCTAAATTTGGGTGGCGCAAGGGGCAGCCGTGGGGTGTCGAGGTGATCCTGCCCACCAAGTTCAACTATGGCCTGGCCAGCCGGAGAATCCAGAAAAACCCCGGTGATTGGGCCGCATTGGGTGTGCGGGCCGCCAGTGGTGGCAAAGTGCCGAACCACGGCTCTGCCTCGATCCTGCTACCTGCGGGCGCAACGGGGGCGGCGTTTATGATCTTTAACAACTTCGCGGTGATTGAACGCTACAACGTGGCCGATGCCTATGTGATCGGGGTTGGGCATTTGTCAGATTTGCTGGTCGGTGGCCCGCCAATCAAGGCCAGCTGGCCACGAGGATACGCACCGCTATCGTTCAAGGAAAAGAAAGAAATGCAGCGCCGGATGATCCGCAAAGGGTTCGAGCTGGAGAAGGTCGACGGGATTATCGGACCGAACACGATCAACGCAATCCGTGCCTATCAAACATCCGTCGGGGTGACGCCGGACGGGTTTCCGTCGCAGAACCTGCTGAAGTTGTTACAGGGGCGGTGAGAGGTAACCCCTACTCCGGCCGCAGCTTGATCATCAGGTACACATTGTTCGCCGAGAAATGCGCCGCTGTGCGGGTCTTTTCATTCAGACGCTGGTTTAACCGGTAACGCTTTCGTTTGCTCATCACCATGGCAAGGGCGCGGTGTAAAAACCAGCGGGTTTTGCGCTTCTTCTTGCCCAACTCGTCATCAATCCGCGTTACGGCATGGCCGACGACATTGAAAAATCCCTGTTCCAGATCGATGGATGGCGCGACCGAGGCGGTGATGTCTTCTTCCGACAGAGTTTTAATCGGCATCGCCGCAAGCACCTTGCGAAACGCGCCTATGTGATGGCCGCCGCCAACGGTGGAGCCAACTGCGTGGCCTTTGAAACCTTTGGAGCGGAAACAGTCAGAAATGACAATCTCGCCGCCCTTGTCCAGATATCCTGTCGCCTTGCTTAGGGCGATGTCAGCGGGGATGTATTGAAAGCTTTCGGAGAACAGGCAGAGATCGAATTTTTGCGTCACCTGCAAATCCTCGAACATACATTCATGCACTTCTGCATCAGGCGCGTTGGCACGGCAACGGTCCGCCAAAAAGGCGCTTGGCACAACGATGTCGACGCTATGCCCCAGTTCCAGCAATTTGCGCGCGGTTTCGCCCGACCCCCCGCCAATGTCCAATATCCGCAACTTGCCCTTTGGCAGCAGTTTGAACAGCTTGGTGGTGTAGGCGTCCTGCGCAATCCGCAGATTTCCGGCGGTCACATCCAGCCCGTCCCACAGACCATAGTGCAGGTTTTCAGCACCGGTCAGCCATTTGATAAAAGACAGGCCAACATCAAGACCAATTGCGCGGGTATCTATTTTTTCTCTCATGCAGCAGGGGTTAGCGAATGGGGCCGGATATGGAAAGGATTATCTGGATTCCGGCGTGCAAACGCCACCAAGCAAACACTGCATAACGCGGCGGATCTGGTCCTTGGTCGGGTAATAAAATACGCTACCACCACAGGGACCGACGGCCAGATTGTGATCATAGGGGGTGATTTCAAGGAAGGTGATCATTGGCGTATCCAGCGTCACAGACCCACACCAAGGCCCGCCGCATTCAAGCGACACGGCGACCGAAATATCAAGCGGTCTGTCAAATCCGGCGCGGCTGGCCTGATGGCCAACAAAAGTGGCAGTGAAGTTTTCGCTGCGCGCGCCTATGCCATTCTCTATTTCCGGACCGGGAACCACGTTGCGCTTATCGGTCAGGCGGCCTGTAACAAGGATAAACTGCTCTTTGGCTTCACTATGACTGATATAGCTGCCCTCAATCGAGCCTTCCACGCAGGACAGGGCAAAGGATTGGCTGGCGATTAGAAATGTAAGGCAAATGGCCGCAATCAGACGTTTCATATCTTGCCCCTGAATTGATCAAACACCGCCGTATAAACCTCGCGTTTGAAGGGCACGATTTCACCCAGCAATTCGTCAGGTGCCATCCATGTCCAGCGCGAGAATTCAGCATGTTCCAGTTCGATATTCACCTGATCATCCCGCCCGTGAAACCGCATCAAAAACCATTTCTGTTGCTGTCCGCGATAGCGCCCTTTCCACAATTTATGCTGCAACTCCGGCGGCAGGTCATAGGTGATCCAGTCGCTGGTCTCGGCCTCAACCGTGACCAGATCAGCAGACACACCGGTCTCCTCGGTCAACTCGCGCAGGGCGGCCGCGCGGGGGGTTTCACCTTTATCAATCCCGCCTTGGGGCATTTGCCATGCTTCATTCAAGCTGTCGATGCGCTGACCGGCAAACACCAGTCCCGCAGGATTAACCAGCACGATGCCCGCGTTTGAACGATACGGAAGAGCGGTGATTTTTTCTGGAATCATAATGAAAAAACGGGCGGACCATTCAGCCCGCCCTGATCCTTTAGTTTTTCGGCGAAAGGGCTGATAACCCTTTTAGCAGGTCAATCGCATAGGCCAGTTGCGCATCCTCTTCGCGCAGCTTGGCGGCCTCTTCGGCGATCTCGCGTTCTTCTTCGATCTGGCGGCGCTCTTCTTCGGTGTAGCTGTCATTGCTAATGGAATCGCGCAGATCAGCCTCGGAACGCAGCGCGGGCCGATCAGCATCTTCCTCATCCGCGTCAGGTTTGCGGCGTGGCTGCTCGACAATAATGTCAGGCGAAACCCCAAGCCCCTGAATAGAGCGCCCCGACGGGGTGTAATACCGCGCCGTGGTCAGGCGCATCGCGCCATCGCCCTTAACGGGCATGATGGTCTGAACCGATCCCTTGCCAAAACTTTTGGTGCCAACCACAACCGCGCGACGGTGATCCTTTAGCGCACCTGCCACAATTTCCGAAGCCGAGGCAGAGCCACCGTTGATCAGAACCACAACAGGTTTGCCATCGGCCAGATCGCCCGGGGTGGCGTTAAACCGGTCGCCATCTTCGGGGCTGCGCCCACGGGTTGATACGATTTCACCTGACTCAAGGAACGCGTCCGAAACGCGGATCGCTTGGGTTAGCAACCCGCCCGGATTGTTGCGCAGGTCAATGACGAAACCGTTGACCTTGTCCATGCCGCCCGCTTCCTCGACAGCCTTTTCCAGACCGCTTTTCAGGTTCGGATAGGTTTGATCGTTAAAGGTGGATATCCGCAGAACCACAGTGTCGCCCTCGGTGCGGGCGCGAACGGCGGTCAGTTTAATCGTGTCGCGGATGATCGAGATGTCGAACGGCTCGTCCGTGCCTTCGCGCACCACGGTAATGATAATTTCCGACCCGACAGGCCCGCGCATCAGTTCAACCGCTTCATTCAGGTCCAGCCCAAGCAGGCTCTCGCCATCCACTTGGGTGATGAAATCGCCAGCTTCGACACCGGCGGCATCCGCAGGGGTGCCATCCATTGGCGACACCACTTTAACAAAGCCGTCTTCTTGCGTCACTTCGATGCCCAGCCCGCCGAATTCGCCACGGGTTTGCACCTGCATGTCGTCAAAATCTTTGGGTGGCAGATAACTGGAATGCGGATCAAGCGATGTCATCATCCCCTTAATCGCGGCCTCGATCAGATCGGCCTCGTCTACTTCGCTGACGTATTGGGCGCGGATACGTTCGAACACGTCGCCAAACAGATCAAGCTGCTGGTAAACCGACGCATTGCTTGCGTTTTCCTGGGCAATCAACGGACCCGCGATTTGTGTGGTTGCGACCACTCCGGCCAGTGTGCCGCCAAGCGCAGCCATAACAAACTTCTTCATAGCATCCAATTCCTTGTTAGTCCGGTTTTTGCGCAAACCATTGGTCAGGGTCTACAGTCTTTTTTCCGTGTCTCAACTCTATATAGAGCGTTTCTGTTCGTTCGGAACCACCCTGTTGGCCAGATAACGACAAAAAATCGCTATTTTCAGGCGCATCCCCGCCCATCAGGCCCACCGGACCACCCACAGGCAGAACCTCGCCGATTTCTCCGTATACACGGTTTAACCCCGTCAGGACCAAAAGGTAACCGCTGGAAGGCTCCAGAATTATCACATTTCCGTAGTCAAGCAACGGGCCGCGATAGCGAATTGTCGCGGGCCACGGGGTGGTGACGATGGAAAGCGGGCGGGTTGCCAGCAACAGACCGGGGCGGCGCACGCCTGCGGCGTCGGCCTCGTTATAACGGCGCAGCAGGGTGCCGTTGACGGGCAGCGGCAGGGTGCCTTTGGCCTCCTCGAAATCGGGCAGGTCGATTTGTTGGTCTGAATTTTCGGATATTTCGACCAACCCGCTGGCGAACCCTTCCAGAGTTTCACTACTGTCCAGCAGGTTCGCGGTTTTCACGGGGTCCTCGGTAAACCGTTTGGGCAGGTCGGTGCGGTCGGAAACCGCTTGCGACAGTTTCGTTCGCGCGTCCTGCACACCACGCAACCCATCGATCAGTATCTGGGCTGAGCTTTGTTGCAGCGAGTGCAGTAGTGCAACCTCCTCCAACTGCCCGCGCAAGGCTTCGGCCTGCGCCTGAATTGCCGGGGTCACTTCGGACAAGATCATGCCGGACCGCGCCGTGCCAATCGGCCCTGACGGGTGCAACAACAGCAACGGCGCCGATGTGGCCTCCATGCTCTGCAATACCCCCAAAAGGCGCGAGACCTCATCACGTTTGGCGTCAAATTCCAGTTGCAGCGATTGCTCGCGGATCGCGGCGCGGCGCATGCCTTCGCGCATCGCCACCAACCCCTGCTCATAGGCTTGAATGGTTTGGGTCAGGGCGGCCACGCGGTCGCTGGCCTGATCCGCATCACGCAGGGCAATCGCCGCCACGTTCAATTGCTGGGCTGCACGTTTGGCCAGATGCGCGGGATCGGTATCAGCCGCCACAACGGGGGCGCTCAGCATCAACCCGATGGTTAAAAAGAGGCCACGCCAACTCATTTGTTGATCAGGCTTTCACCGGTCATCTCAACGGGCAAAGGCAGGTTCATCAGGTCCAGCAATGTCGGCGCAAGGTCCGATAGGCGGCCTTGACGCAAGGTAGAACCGTCTGGCCCACCCACCAAAATCACCGGCACCGGATTGGTGGTGTGGGCGGTGTGTGGCCCACCTGTTTCGGGGTCAATCATGGTTTCGCAATTGCCGTGATCCGCTGTCACAATCATCGCGCCACCCGCTATATCTAACGCCGCCAACACACGGCCCAGCCCACGGTCCACTGCCTCGCAGGCCTTGATCGCTGCGGGGATGTTACCGGTGTGGCCAACCATATCGGGGTTGGCGTAGTTGGTGACAATCAGGTCATACCCATCCTCAATCGCCTGCACAAAATGGTCCGTCACCTCGCTTGCTGACATTTCCGGCTGCAAATCATAAGTCGCCACCTTGGGGCTTTGCGCCATATAACGGTCCTCGCCCACCTCGGGGGTTTCTTTGCCACCGTTCAGGAAAAACGTCACATGCGGGTATTTCTCGGTTTCGGCCAGCCGGAACTGGCGCAGACCCTGTTTGGCCACCCATTCGCCCAACGTATTGACCAGCGCACGTTTTGGAAACACCGTGGTCATGTAGGCGTTATGGGCGTCGGAATATTGCACCATGCCGAGCAACGCCGAAAGGGTCGGGCGCTTGCCGGTTTCAAAGCCGTCAAAATCGGGCTGCCCAATGGCGGCCAGTATTTCGCGGGCGCGGTCGGCGCGGAAGTTCAGGCAGAAAATACCGTCGCCATCCTGCGCACCCTTATAACCCGCAATCACCGTGGGTTTGATAAACTCGTCCGTAACATCGCGCGCGTAGGATTGGCTGACGGCATCAACAGCACTGGCCGCATTCAACCCCTTGCCGTTGATCATCGCATCAAATGCCAGCCCAACCCGCTCCCAACGGTTGTCCCGATCCATCGCATAGTAGCGCCCGATCACGGTCGCCACGCTTGCCCCGTCCGGCAATCGCGCAACCAGATCAGCGATAAATTCGCCTGCCGATTTAGGCGGCACATCGCGCCCGTCGGTCATGGCGTGGATCAGCACGGGAACGCCCGCACCAGCGATCACCTTGGCCGCCGCAACTACATGGTCAATATGCCCATGCACCCCGCCATCCGACACCAGCGCCATCAGGTGGGCTGTGCCGTCTTTGGCTTTCAGCTTGGCAATAAAATCCTGCAAAATGGTGTTGCTGGCAAACGAGCCATCCTCAATCGCCAGATCAATCATCCCCAAATCCATCGGGACCACGCGCCCAGCACCAATATTGGTATGCCCCACCTCGGAGTTGCCCATCTGCCCGCTTGGCAGACCCACGTCAGGGCCGTGGGTGATCAGCTGTGACGACGGGCAATCGCGCAGGATACGGTCGAAATTCGGGGTGTTGGCCAGCGCGGGGGCGTTGGCCGCGTCCGCCTCGCGGATACCCCAGCCATCAAGGATGCACAGAACGACGGGTTTGGGTGTGGTCATGGGGGGCTCCTGATGTGGTTAGTGGAGTTTTACGCCTCAAGCGAGGGGAGAGCAACAGGGTGCGGATGAATGGCGGATGGGTAGGTCATGGCCACCTTATGTTTGGCCATTTATCAGATGAATAGCACGCCCGAATGCGCTATAGTTTATTATGCCCGATGATTCCAACCATTCAGAATTGTTCGAAGAATTCCCTGAACTCGCCGAACCGGATGTAATTCTTAGCAAAGAATTTCTTGCGCATTTCGGATTGCTTTTTTCGACGTATGCCGACCTAGAAGCTGGTGTTCAAAATTGCTACACAATATGGCAACTAAGGGCGGCCCTTTTGGACGGAAAAATTAAAACCCAAATTGAGTGGGTCGAAATGTATGACGTGTTCGAAAACAAAGCTTTTGCGTCAACTTTCGGTTCATTGCTTAAATTGGTCTCGGGCTTTGACCAACTTACGCCTCATATGAGCACACTAGATAGCCTAAAGAAAAAGCGTGATTACTTTGCTCACCATTTCTTTCGAGAGGAAAATAACAAACTGTTTTCTAGCGAGTCCACATTACACCTGCTGTCAAGAATGCATGTCCTTAGGAAGGAAGTAGGTGCTGCAAGCCAAATCGTTGCCGCCATACACGCTGAAATGATGCAAAGCCTCTACCCCAGCCGGGATTTGAATGCGGAAATCACAGCCGGTACTGTATGTATAAAGGAAGGTTATTTCAATAATCCGTCTAAAGAATTCGGTTGGGAGACTGACTAAAGGGTGAACATCAAACCCGATGATACGGCCCGCCCGCCAATATCGTCGTCGCCCGATACAACTGCTCACTGAGCATCACCCGCACCAGCATATGCGGCCAGACCATTGCCCCGAATGACAGTTTGAAATCGGCGCGGTCCAGCAGGGTTTTGGCGATCCCGTCAGCACCGCCAATCACAAAGGCCAGATCGGATGTGCCCTGATCACGCCACCCACCCAGCTTTTTGGCAAAATCCGGCGAGGGCATCACACGGCCCCGTTCGTCCAGCGCACAGATCACCGCGCCCTTGGGGATGGCGCGTTCCAGCAGGGCCGCCTCGGCCGCCATACCGCCGCCTTTTTTATCCTCGACCTCGTGAACCGTCACAGGTCCAAGGCCCAGGCTGCGGCCCGTTCGGTCAAATCGTGTCAGGTAATCGTCCAGCAATTCACGCTCTGGCCCAGCCCGCAGGCGGCCAACGGCGCAAATATGCACCCGCATCAGATGGAGTCAGCGGGGCGGCTGTCAATGTCAGTGGGGCGTATGCCCTGCCACAGTTTTTCCAACTGATAGAATTCGCGCACTTCGGGACGGAACACATGCACAATCACGTCGCCCGCATCAATCAGCACCCAGTCGCCCTGATCCTTGCCCTCAATCTTGGGGAAAATCTCGAATTCATGCTTCAACTGGTCCGACAGCTTTTCCGCCATCGCACTAACCTGACGCGTCGAGCGACCCGAGCAAATCACCATATGATCCGCGATCTCGCTTTTGCCTTTCAGGCTAATCGCGATCACGTCTTCGGCTTTGCTGTCGTCAAGCGAGCTAAGGATACGCTCAAGCAGTTTTTTGCTTGAAACCTGTTTAGATGTGCTGGACAAACCTGTCCTCCTTGAAAAGCGCGGGGTGTAAGCCATGAGTAGCATTGGAATCGTTAAATCTCAATGTGCGCTTATGGGGTGGCATCGGGGCGGGTTCAAGCATTGATTTCAGGTGGGCGCCTACGCGGCCAATCTGTTGCATCATGGTAGAGCTGCCCGATTTGCAGGATACGCGCATCTGCGCCGCGTTGTCCGACCAGTTGCATGCCCATCGGCAGAACCGCCGCGCCGAACCCTGCGGGTACATTCAATGCGGGCAATCCGGTCAGAGATGCGGGCACCACCACCTCCATCCAGCGGTGATAGGTGTCCATGTCGCGGCTCATCACGGTTTTGGGCCAATGCAGCTCAGCATTGAACGGGAATATCTGGGCGGACGGCAGGGCCATAACATCGACATCCGGTTGGCCGGCAAAGGCTGTGAACCAGTTTGAGCGGATCACGCTGGCCTCATGCACCTCGACGGCAGACATGGCCAGCCCGCGCTCGATCTCCCAGATCATTTCGGGTTTCAGCAGGTCACGGGTTTTCGGGTCATTATATAGCGGCGCCTGTTTTGCCGCGATGGCCCAGCTGCGCAGAGTGGTCCACGAGTGCCAGAGCTGCTCGGGGGCAATCGGCGGGGTGAAGGGTTTGACCGTCGCGCCCAAGTCGCGCATTTGGTCCAGCGCGACCTCGCACAGATGCAGGATTTCAGGGTCCATCGGGTAATACCCACCCCAATCCCCTACCCAGCCAATCGTTACCCCCTTTAGCGTGGTCGCATCGGCCAGCGGCGCAAACTGTGGCACACCATGGGGCAGCCGCGCATCCGGCACGGCCATCACCTGTAGCAACAGCACCAGATCGCGGATGCTGCGGGCCATCGGTCCGCTGGTCGACAGCTGATGCAGGAAATTTTCACCCGCAGGGTCATCGGGCACCAACCCGTAACTGGGCCGAAACCCGTAAACATTGTTCCACGCTGCCGGATTGCGCAGCGATCCCATCATATCAGACCCATCGGCCAGCGGCAGCATCCCCGTGGCCAGCGCAACGGCCGCCCCGCCGCTAGAGCCACCCGCCGAAACGCTGGTGTCATACGGATTACGCGTCACACCATAGACCGGATTATAACTATGCGAACCCAGACCAAATTCAGGCGTGTTGGTTTTACCGATGATGATGGCACCGGCATCACGAATGCGCTGCACCATCAGACTGTCAGCATCAGGGATATTATCGGCAAAAATAGGCGACCCGTAAGTGGTGCGGATGTCTTTGGTCTCGGTCAGGTCTTTGATAGCAAAAGGCACACCATGCAGCGGGCCTTTGGGCGGGGTGGCATCGGCGGCTTTGGCCTCGGCCAGAATATCATCAACTGGGCGCATCCCGACGATAGCATTTAGCACGGGGTTAAGGGCATCAATGCGGGCAAGGGTATCCGTGACCAATTCAACCGACGACATGCTTTTATCTTGCAGCGCGTCGATCAGGCCCGTTGCATCCATCACTTCGGCTTATCCCCCAGCACCTTCACTTCGCGCTGCGGGAACGGAATGGAAATGTCGTTTTCTTTGAAAATGTCCCACAGCGCCAAATACACATTGCCGCGGATGTTGGTCAAACCATCTGTCGGATCAGTAATCCAGAACCGCAGGATGTAATCAACCGAACTGTCACCAAAACCCACGATGTGGCACACAGGCGGACGCATAGTCAGCACCCGATCAACCGAGCCCGCTGCCTCGCGGGCCAAGGCCCGCACCTTATGCGGATCATCGCCGTAAGCTGTGCCAAAAAATATATCGAGCCGCACAAAATCATTGGTGTGGGACCAGTTGACCACCTGATTGGTGATCAGATCCTCATTGGGGATCAGGTATTCCTTACCGTCCCGCGTCACCACCGAGGCATAGCGTGCGCCCAGCGTATTGATCCAGCCAAAGGTATCGCCGAGCGAAATCACATCGCCCGGTTTAATCGACTTGTCCATCAGGATGATCACACCCGATACAAGGTTCGACACCACCTTTTGCAAACCGAAACCAAGGCCGATGCCGATGGCACCGGACAAAACCGCAAGACCGGTCAGATCAAACCCGACCGCCTTTAACCCGATGAAAAACGCGAACCCGTACAGGATGACCTGCATGAATTTCACCATCAGCACCTGCATGGATGGCGATATTTCCGCGTTATTGCGGATGCGTTTTGTGGTGCCTTTGGATATCAGCCGCGCCAACGAGAAGAAGATGGCCGTCACCACCAATGCCTTGATGATCATCAATATCGACAAGCGGAAATCACCAAACTCTATCGCCAGCTGGTCCAATAATTGTTCGGTCGCCGTGACTAGGCCCAGGAAATACAGCGTCACATAGGTCCATGCGCCCCATGTAACGATGCGGCGCAGTAATGCATTGTGAATAAACCGCGCAACGACCACCACCATCAGCCATGCAAAGGCAATCGTGCCAACAATCGACAACAGATAATAGCGCGACGGGAATAGATTTAACACTTCACTCTCGACAGCGATAACGATCCAGATCAGGATCACAAAAACAATCAGTCGCAAGCGTTTGAGCAACAACACAAAGATACGCAACTGCCATTTCGGCCGCCCCGTCAGCCCGCGCATCCGTTCATGGATTTTTGGCCCGAAATATAGTTTGAACAGATACGCCACCACCAGAAGCGCAATCATAATGCCCATCTGGGTCAGGCGCGAGGGCAGCAACAAACTGCTGGAAAACGTAATCAACTTGTCAATCAGAACCTGTATCTGATCGCTTAAACTCTGGACTTCCTGAACTGCGCTATTCTCCATATTTGCAGGTTTGCACAGTTATTACCGGTTAGACAATGGTCACGGCCCTTGCCCGCCCGCCTTGTGCGATGTATTCCCCCTGTATGACTCGTATTTTCGACATAGATGACCACGCCCGCCTGCCTTGGCGGTTCTATGGCCAAAGCCTTGGGATTAATTCGGACCTATAATTGGTCCGGCGCTATAGCGCTGCCTGTCATATTTAATCATCCACATCTCGCGGGAAAGGAAACACCATGACCGCCCCGAAAACTGGCCCGAAAACACTCTATGATAAAATCTGGGATGCCCACATCGCCCATGAGGCCGAAGACGGCACCACCCTTTTATATATCGACCGCCATCTGGTGCACGAAGTGACCAGCCCACAAGCCTTTGAAGGTTTGCGCCTGTCAGGCCGCAAGGTGCATGCGCCCGATAAAACCATCGCTGTGCCGGACCATAACGTGCCCACCACGCTGGACCGCGCCAAAGGCATTGAAAACGAGGAAAGCCGCATTCAGGTCGAGGCGCTGGATAAAAATGCGCGTGAGACCGGCATCCATTACTATCCGGTTGATGATGTGCGGCAAGGCATCGTGCATATCGTCGGGCCCGAGCAGGGCTGGACCCTGCCCGGCATGACAGTGGTTTGCGGCGACAGCCACACCGCGACCCACGGCGCGTTTGGCGCATTGGCGCATGGCATCGGCACGTCCGAAGTCGAACATGTGCTGGCCACCCAAACCCTGATCCAGCAGAAATCCAAAAACATGAAGGTCGAGATCACTGGCAAACTGATGCCCGGTGTGACCGCCAAGGACATTACAATGGCGGTGATCGGTGAAACTGGCACCGCTGGTGGCACCGGTTACGTGATTGAATATTGCGGTGAAGCAATTCGCGCACTTTCGATGGAAGGCCGGATGACGGTTTGCAACATGGCAATCGAGGGCGGCGCGCGTGCTGGCCTAATTGCACCGGACGAGATCACCTATGAATATGTAAAGGGCCGCCCGCACACCCCGAAAGGGGCCGAATGGGAAATGGCGCTGGCGTGGTGGAAAACCCTGTTCACCGACGAGGGCGCACATTTCGACAAGGTTCTGGTGCTGAAAGGCGAAGACATCGCGCCCGTGGTCACATGGGGCACCTCACCCGAAGACGTATTGCCGATCACGGCCTCGGTTCCTTCACCATCCGATTTCAAAGACGGCAAAGTGGACGCCGCTGCGCGGTCGATTGAATACATGGGCCTGACGGCGGGTCAGAAATTGACCGACATCGAAATTGACACCGTGTTTATCGGGTCCTGCACCAACGGACGGATCGAAGATTTGCGCGCCGCTGCTGAAATCCTGAAGGGCAAAAAGGTCAAAGACGGGATGCGGGCGATGATCGTTCCAGGCTCCGGTCTGGTTCGGGCCCAAGCCGAGGAAGAAGGTCTGGACCAGATATTTCTGGATGCAGGGTTTGAATGGCGGCTTGCGGGATGTTCCATGTGTCTGGCGATGAACCCCGACCAGTTGGAACCGGGCGAGCGCTGTGCATCAACCAGCAACCGGAACTTTGAAGGACGGCAAGGGCGTAACGGGCGCACACACCTGCTGTCCCCCGCAATGGCCGCCGCAGCTGCAATCACCGGACATCTGACCGATGTTCGGGAAATGATATAAGGAGAGCGATGATGGAAAAATTTGAAAAAATCACCGGCGTCGCCGCCCCGATGCCTATGATCAACATCGACACCGATATGATCATCCCCAAACTGTTTTTGAAAACCATCAAACGGTCGGGCCTTGGCGTGAACCTGTTTGACGAGATGCGTTATGATGATGACCGGAACGAGAGGCCAGACTTCATTCTGAACCAGCCGGCCTATCGCGGTGCCGAAATTCTGGTGGCGGGCGATAACTTTGGTTGTGGCTCATCCCGCGAGCATGCGCCGTGGGCGATCAAGGATTTCGGCATCACCTGCGTGATTGCGCCCAGCTTTGCCGATATCTTTTTCAACAACTGCTTCAAAAACGGCATCCTGCCGATTGCCCTGCCCCAAGAGCAGGTGGACGTGTTGATGAAAGACGCCGAAAAAGGCGCCAACGCCCGCATGACCGTTGATCTGGAAGCGCAGGAAATCACCACTTCGGATGGGGATGTGTTCAAATTCGATGTGGATTCATTCAAAAAGCACTGTTTGCTGGAAGGATTGGACGATATCGGCCTGACAATGGAGAAAGCCGACTCGATTTCCAAATTCGAAACTATGGCAGCCTCGGCCCGCCCTTGGGTCTAATTATTTAGGGGTCACACATTCGACGACCACCACATATAGGGTCCGGCGATAGCTGGGCCCTTTTTTGCTGCTAATTTGATGCAAAGTCGCACCAGTTCTTCCACGAAATTGCCTCAAACTTTTACTTATTGTTAACCATGACTTGTGCTGGAAAGTGAAAGAAGGCAGAAATTGGGCAAGATTGAGGCAAGCCGCCATAATGTGCGGAATCTATTTGGGAAAAGGGCGCGGCATCGTATCGCCTCCGACCGAATTAAGGGTAACAGAGCAGTGATTTCACAGCTTACAGGCGCCATCGTGCGTGCAATGTTGATCATGGTGTTGGTTGCAACGCCCTCTTTGATGTTGCCTGGCGTTAACCATGACTCGGTTCAAATCGTTTCACTTATCGCGCTTTTCGGCGCTCTTTTGACATTCATCGAATATTCTTCAAGCTATCCAAGCCTTGTCGAGTTTCGGGACGCACCACCCTTTAACCGAGTGCGCTTTGTGTCTCTTTTCGCAACTATTTTCTTGCTCTCGGCTATTTTTCGCGGGCAAACTGACCCAACGACCTTAACGCAGTTTATCGATGCGATCGGTTCTGTGATCGGGCAGGCCATTGATTTTCCATTCAGCCCAGTGCGGCTGGTGGTGCTGATGCTGCCTGAAAATGCCAGCGTGGAAAACCTGGTCCTTGTGCGCACGACGGCCGGAATCAGCTATCTGATTTCCTTGCTGACCTTGGCGGTGTTCGTTATTTTGCTGCGTCTGCAAGGCTGGCCATCACATAACAAACCGTTCAACGTCTGGATAAACCTGCCCACTTTCGATCCGACCACCGGTGGTGATGTGGTTGAAAAACTGAACCGTGATGCCCGTTTTAACATCGCACTCGGCTTTTTGCTCCCCTTCTTGACGCCTGTTGTTATTAAGGCCGCATCAAACGTATTTGATCCGATAACACTTGATTCTCCCCAGACGATGGTGTGGACAATGGCGGCATGGGCATTTCTTCCATCAAGTCTGTTTATGCGTGGAATCGCAATGGGCCGGATCGCGTCAATGGTTGCACAAAAGCGCAAGCAGTCGTCAGCGCTGGCCGAGCTAAATGGATTGCAGCCAGCCTGATCTATGTGCTGCTTGCCGTATCAACGCGGGCAGAACCCATACGCATTGCAACCTACAACACCGAACTAGAGCGCCGTGGGCCGGGATTATTGCTGCGCGATATTCTGTCTGGCAAGGATGAACAGGTTCTGGCTGTCGCCGGTATCATCACCCATATTTCACCCGACATCCTGCTACTGAACGGGTTTGACTATGATTATGGCAATGCTGCTCTGAATGCCTTTGCCGATCTGCTGGCGGATCAGGGCGTGCCCTATCCGCACAGGTTTGCCTTACGGCCGAATACGGGGATGGGCACGGGGCTCGATATGGATGGCGACGGGCAGTTGGGTGGCCCACGTGATGCGCAAGGGTATGGGCGATTTGCAGGGCAAGGCGGGATGGCGATCCTGTCACGTTACCCGATTGATGCTTTGCGCGTTCAGGATTTCTCAGCGCTAAAGTGGATGGATTTCCCGCAGGCACTGTTACCGCAGGTCGATGGAAAACCATTTCCCTCACCGCAGACCCAATCAGAACAACGGCTATCAACAACGGGGCATTGGATTGTGCCCGTCACCACACCTGATGGCGAGATCAATCTGTTGGCCTTTCACGCAACGCCACCGGTATTTGACGGACCCGAGGACCGGAACGGCAAACGCAACCATGACGAGGTGCGGTTCTGGACGGCATATCTGGATGGAGAACTGGACACAAAACCCACGGATGCGCCGTTTGTGATATTGGGCGACGCCAATCTGGACCCGTTTGACGGGGATGGTCAGGGCAAAGCAATGCGGGGTTTGTTGGCACATCCGATGGTGCAGGACGCAAACCCCAAAAGTGAGGGCGCAGTTACCGCCGCTATGAGCCAAGGCGGAGTAAACACCCGCCACAAAGGCGATCCCGCACAAGACACGGTTGACTGGAAAGACGTGCCCGGCCCCGGAAACATGCGGGTGGATTATGTGTTGCCATCTGTTGATCTGAGCATTTTCAACGCGGGTGTTTTCTGGCCCAAGGCGGACACACCAGAGGCCGCCCTGTTAAACGTGGGCAGCACTCTTGCCTCGCGTCACTATCTTGTCTGGGTCGATGTAATCCCCCAACGCTAGGGGAAGGGCATCCGCGAGTGATGTTGTTTTGAAATCGGGCAACAGCACTGCAAACTTCGCGCCAGCAATCTGGTGCGGCTTGTTCCAGTTATACCGCATCTCCAACAGATGTTTGGCCAGTGGCCAGAATGGGCAGGCGACTTGCAACGGCAACCAGCTCATTTTTTTCAACCTGATCTCGCGGCCCAAACACCCACCGATCACCTGTGATAGTTCGTTGCCCGTCAGTGTGAACCCAGTATATGGCACATCGGTAAAGGCTCGCAAATCGCTGCGGATTTCGGCCAATTCAACCGCAGCATTGGTCACGTCTGGCAACCACGCCCAAGCATGTGCAACGTCGGGATTGCCAGGGTAGATGAACTGCCCTTTGGCCAGCTTCGGGATCATCATCTTGTCGAACCAGTTGCCCGACGCCTGCGTGTCAATGAAATCGCCCGCCCGCAAAATGATGGTGCGAACGCCCGATGCCCGATACGCGGCCTCCATTTCAATGCGGATACGGCCCAGCGGGTTGGTCGCACCATGCGGGGTGCCAGCGTCATAGACTTCGGGCGCATCCGCCCCATAATTATAAACATTGCCCGGGATGATCACCGTTGCGCCGCTTGATTTGACCGCATCAATCACCTGCGCGGTCAGCTTTGGGACTTGGGCGGCCCAATCGGGATAGGCAGGGTTCCAGGCGTTGACGATCACATCGACACCGGATGCGGCATCCCGCAGATTACCGCTGGCACGATCAAACTGGCGCACCTCCCAGCCACGGGATTTGAATGCAGCGCTTGCGTGGCGACCAAATCGACCGCTTCCCCCTAAGATCAATACTGTTTTCGACATTCTAACATTCCTGACTTGTTGGCTGTGATGAGTGCCCCTAGAGGCCCATTTGATTGGTTTGGCAGAGATTTCTCCGGTAATACCCTCTCCATATTTTCTACGTAACATTCTGATATTGCTTCGTAATAACAATCTTTATTATTTCCACTATTCCGGAATAGTAGTTCTATTTTCGGTGCCAGGGACTCCATGCGAAATCGTTTTGTTCATTGGGTTTCTCAAGATTACCCATTCGTGTAGGTATATAAATTGCCAAAATGTGCAGATTATGTATTCATTATTGAATGGACAACACCATCACCTCCCTCGATTGGTCCCTACTCCAGTCCTTCCTCACGGTTGCCGAAGAAGGCTCGCTATCAGGGGCAGCGCGCAAACTGGGGGCCAGTCAGCCAACCCTTGGTCGCCAGATCAAACAGGTCGAGGAACAACTGGGCGTTACTCTGTTTCACCGCCAGCCACGCGGGTTTACTCTAACCGATATTGGCACAGAACTGCTCGCCCCTGCCCGCGCAATGCGTGATGCGGCCTCGCAGGTTTCACTGGTTGCAGCAGGGCGCGAACAGGGCATCAAAGGCACCGTGCGCATCACCGCCAGCATTTTCGTGTCCCATTTCATCCTGCCGCCGATCATCGCCAAAATCCGCCGTGCCCACCCCGAAATCAGCATTGATCTGCTGCCAAACGACGCCAGCGAAAACCTGCTGTTCCGCGAGGCCGATATTGCACTGCGGATGTATCGCCCGACCCAACTGGACGTGATCACCCGCCATCTGTGTGACCTGCCGCTGGGGATGTTTGCCTCACTCGAATACCTGAACCGCAAAGGACACCCGCAAGCCGTGGATGACATCCTGATGGGCCATGATCTGGTCGGCTATGACCGCGACGAACAGATTCTGCGCGGAATGCGCCAGATGGGGCTGGATGCACAGCGCGACTGGTTCCAGACCCGCTGCGATGAAAGCGTGATCTACTGGGAACTGGTGCGCGAGGGCTGTGGCATCGGATTTTCGCAAATCCATATTGGCCGGGGTGATCCGCGGGTCGCACAAGTATTGCCCGACCTGCCAATCCCGCCGCTTCCCGTCTGGTTAACGGCACATCAGGCCATGCAGCAAACCCCGCGCATTCGGCGGGTGTGGGATATGCTGGCCGATGGAATAAAGACCTTCGTTTCTTGACCACGCACGGCCATTCGGTTACGCGGGATCAACCCTAATTCATCAAGGACGGCAACAACATGAGCACCCCTTCACTTCTTATCCTCGCCGGTGACGGTATCGGCCCCGAAGTCATGGTCGAAGTGACCAAAATCATCGACTGGTTCGGCGATAAACGGGGCTTGAAAATCAACGTGACCCATGACCTTGTCGGCGGTGCCGCCTATGACAAACACGGCACCCCGTTGACCGACGAAACCATGGCCCACGCCCAAGAGGTAGACGCCGTTCTGCTCGGCGCTGTCGGCGGCCCTGCCTATGATAATCTGGATTTTTCGGTAAAACCCGAACGCGGCCTGCTGCGCCTGCGCAAGGAAATGGACCTGTTCGCCAACCTGCGCCCCGCCCAATGCTTTGATGCGCTGGCTGATTTCTCATCGCTAAAAACCGAAGTCATCGCGGGCCTCGATATCATGATCGTGCGCGAACTGACCTCGGGCGTTTATTTTGGCGAACCCCGCGGCATCATGGATGATAACGAGGGCGGGCGCATTGGCGTCAACACTCAGCGCTACACCACCGATGAAATCCGCCGTGTGGCGCGTTCGGCGTTCGAGTTGGCCAAAAAGCGCAACAACCGCGTCTGCTCGATGGAAAAAGCCAACGTGATGGAAAGCGGCATCCTGTGGCGCGAAGAAGTGCAGTGGGTGCATGACAATGAATACCCCGAGGTCGAACTTTCACATATGTATGCCGACAACGGCGCAATGCAGCTGGTGCGTGACCCGAAGCAGTTCGACGTGATCGTCACAGATAACCTGTTTGGCGATATCCTGTCGGATGTGGCGGCGATGCTGACCGGATCCTTGGGCATGCTGCCCTCGGCCAGTCTGGGCGTGCCAATGGCCAACGGGCGGCCAAAAGCAATGTATGAGCCGGTGCATGGATCGGCCCCTGACATCGCGGGTCAGGCCAAGGCAAACCCCTGCGCCTGCATCCTGAGTTTCGCAATGGCGCTGCGCTATTCCTATGATCAGGGGGCCGAGGCGGATCGCCTAGAAGCTGCGGTGGAGCAAGTGCTGGCCGACGGCGTGCGCACGGCTGATCTGATGCAAGCGGGCGGTGCTGCTCCGGCCAGCACCAGCGACATGGGCAACGCAGTGATCGCAGCACTGGACGCCAGCCTGTGAAACCTTCGGGGAACAAAATAGAGTTCAGCCGCGATGCGACGTTTGCAAACACAATCGTGCTTGCGGCTGACAATAATTTTGTTCCCTACGCCCTGTTCTTTATCGACCAGATTGCCAATGCCCACCCCGATAGGGATTTTGATTTTTGCCTGCTAACACAGGACGACATCGCCCCGCATCAGTTGATCGACAAACACGGCATCCGGATATGTAAATTCACCCATATCGAAATGGAAAGCCACCTGCCCAAATCCGGGCACATCAGTACCGCCGCTTTCTTGCGGATTTTCGCACCCGAGTTTCTGGTGGCTGATTACAAACGCATGCTCTATCTGGACTGCGATATGTTTTACCGACGCGGCGATCTGTCAAAACTGATCACCGCCGATATTGGCGACCATGCTGTTGCTGCCGCCCGCGACCCGATCCAGTATCGCCGCAAAAACCACACACCAAAAGACATGCGCGACCTTGGGCTGGGGTATTTCCGGTTTCTCAGCTCGGGCCTGATGCTGATTGATATCGAACGCTTCAACGCCGCCGGATATGCCGAAAAAATGATCGGCCTTGCGGTGGAACTGGCGGCGGGCGATCAGGTGTTTCTGGACCAAAGCATTATCAACGCAGTGCTAAAGGGCGACTGGGCCGAGCTGCCGCTGACATGGAACTGGCTCTATAATTTCCGCTCGATCTATTACACCGAACTGTTTGATCCCGCGATCCTGCATTTCGTCGGACGACGCAAGGCATGGAACCACCTGAACGGCGAATATCCGGCGAAATACGCCGACGCCTACCGCGCCTTTTTCAAGCAGCACTTTCCAGCGATGTATCAGGCCATGCCAGCCAGCCAACCCCCGTCAAATGCCAAGCGCGGACATTTGCGCTATTTCATCAAGCACGCCCTTGATCTTCGGCGGTTCGTGCCCGAAATGGACCGTTTCAAACATGACTTTGATATCAAGCTCTAACCCTGACTTTCCGCACGGAGTAGCCAAATGACCCAACCCAAAATGTCCCCCGGCAAAGCGCTTGTTGACCGGTTTCGCACATGGAACCGCTCAAAGATTGCACGGCGACGGTTGGCGAAAGACGCTATTATGACACCGCACGGGTTCCGGTTTAACGGCCATTCCGGAATGCAGGACGGAACGTTCGAGCCCGAAGAAACCAAAATGGTAAACCGCATCTTTAACTCGGTTGATCTGTTTCTGAATGTCGGGGCAAATTCCGGTTATTACTGCTGTTTTGCCCAGCAACGTGGCATCAAAACCATCGCGGTGGAACCGGTGCCGTCCAACGTGACCTACATCGCGCAAAATATGGCGGCCAACGGCTGGGGCGACAACATTACGGTGCTGCCGGTGGCGGCTGGCGAAGTAACCGGGTTCATCGATATTTACGGTGTCGGCACCGGCGCGTCCGTGGTCAAAGGCTGGGCCAACAACCCCGAAACCCTGAAACAGACCGTGCCGGTTGTGCGCCTGGATACGCTGATCCATCCACTGCCAAAAGGCAAAACCATGTTCATTCTGATGGATGTCGAAGGGTTTGAATATCAAGCGCTGAAGGGTTCAGCAGCCCTGATCAAAGCGAAAAACAAACCCGTCTGGTTTATCGAGATTATTGGCGATGGCGGGCCAATTGAATCGGGCACAGTGCGTTTCAAAGACACGTTCAAAATCATGATGGACGCCGGATATTCCGTTTACATGGCGAATGAAACGATGCGCCAACTCGACTGGGACGCTATCGTTCGGTTAGAGGCAGATGCCGAAGCACAATCGGCCTCGCGCAATTATCTGTTTCTGGACAAAACCCGCGATATTGGGGACGTGTTGGGCCGCTAGCCTTGCGCATGCTGGCAAAAAGAGAGAGGCTGTGACGGTGACAAACGCCTTATAAAAGGACAACCCGATGCCTGCTGTTCAACCCCCGAAAGACCCGGAATCAAACCTCCGCGTCAAAGCCGTGTTCGATGACATCCGCGCCACGCGCAAATCGGATTTCATTAATAACATCTGGCGCTATCTGGCGTTTGATGCAGACCTGCTGGAGCGCACATGGGAAGAGGTCAAAGCCGTGATGGCCACCCCATCCGATCTGGACCCGCTGACCAAAGAACTGCTGTATCTGGCCGTGTCGATCATCAACAATTGCGAATATTGCGTGCATTCCCATTCGGCAGCCGCGCGCGCCAAGGGAATGACAACAGCCCAGCACGCCGAGGTGCTGAAAATTGTGTCACTGGCGGCCAAAACCAACCACCTGTCAAACGCCATGCAAGTGCCGGTGGACCCTGAATTCATGCTGACGGAAGAATAAATCATGCCCATAGCAATCGCAGCCCGCACCGCTGGCGGCCCCGAAGTTTTACACCAGATCGACCTGCCCACACCCAGCCCCAAAGCGGGCGAGGTACTGGTGCGCCACAGTGCCATCGGGGTTAACTTCATCGACACCTATTTCCGCAGCGGTCTCTATCCGTGGCCCGTTGAAACGGACTTGGTTCTGGGCAGCGAGGCCGCGGGCGTGGTGGCCGCTTTGGGTGAAGGCGTCACAGGCTTCACGCTGGGCGACCGCGTCGCCTATACCATCCCGAATGGCGCCTATGTATCCGAACGGGTGATTGACACCAAACATCTGGTCAAACTGCCCGATGGCGTCAGCGACGAGATTGCCGCCGCCTCCATGCTAAAAGGTCTGACCGCGCATTACCTGCTGCACCGCTCCTTCAAAGTTCAAAAAGGCCAAACCGTTCTGTTCCACGCCGCCGCCGGCGGGGTCGGGCTGATCGCGGGGCAATGGTTGGCGGCCGAGGGTGTAACAGCCATCGGCACCGCAGGCGGGCCCGAAAAATGCGCATTGGCGGCCAAACACGGCTACGCCCATATGATCGACTACAAGTCCGAGGATTTCGTCGCACGGGTGTCCGAGATCACCGATGGCACAGGGGTCGACGCGGTCTATGACAGCATTGGCAAAGACACCATCGCAGGCTCGCTGTCCTGCCTGAAAACATTCGGCACGCTGGTGAATTTTGGCCAATCCTCCGGCCCCGCGCTGGACTTCAAACTGTCGGACCTCGCCGCAGGCTCGTTCACCGTCACCCGCCCTGTTCTGTTCCACTTTACCGCAGACCGCAGCTATCTGGAAACCGCATCGGCTGCACTGTTTGAAATGGTCGAAAATGGCACATTGAAAATCAACGTCAATCAGCGTTACGATCTAGAGAACGCCGCCGATGCACATCGTGCGCTCGAGGCACGCCAAACAACCGGATCAACGGTTCTGATCCCCTAAGATAAGGAATTCCACCATGGCAGTCGGTGACGTAATCTGGACCTATTTCAATGGCGCGTGGCATCAGGGCGACCTGCCTGTAATGAACGCCGCCGACCACGGCACGTGGCTTGGCTCGTTGGTGTTCGACGGGGCGCGGGCCTTTGATGGCGTGGTGCCGGACCTTGCCCCACATTGCGAGCGGGTCAACGCCTCGGCAGTGGCCTTGGGGCTGAAACCGACCGTCGGGGTTGCCGAAATGATGGCCCTGACAATGGAAGGGCTGGCCAAGTTCGACAAAGACGCCCCCGTCTATATCCGGCCCATGTATTGGTCCAAAGAGGGCGGCGTCGGCGTGGTTATTCCCGACCCTGACTCAACCACATTTTGCCTGTGTCTGGAGCAGCTTCCGATGGCCCCTGCCGACGCCAGCCAAACCCTGTGCCGCACCCAGTTCATTCGCCCCGTGATCACCATGGCACCGGTGAACGCCAAGGCTGCCTGTCTATACCCTAACAATGGCCGGATGATCCGCGAGGCCCAAGCGCGTGGCTATAACAACGCCATCGTGGCTGATGCGCTGGGCAACGTCGCCGAAACCGCCACCGCCAATATTTTCATGGTCAAGGATGACGTGGTGAAAACCCCCGTTCCCAACGGCACATTCCTGAACGGCATCACCCGTCAGCGGGTGATCAAACTGCTGCGTAGCGCTGGACATACGATTGAGGAATGCACCCTGACGTATCAAGATTTCGATGCGGCGGACGAGGTGTTTTTAACGGGGAATATATCCAAGATCACCCCGATTGTAAAAATCGAGGGCCGCGAATTTGCGATTGGACCAGTAACGAAACAAGCCCGCGAACTCTATTGGGAGTGGGCCAAAGCTTAGGCTGGTTTGCGCCGACGATTGATCCCGTCGGCGCTGGCATCTTAAATCATCGCAAAGATACGCGCAGGCCCGCCAGTGCCACCACGGTGCTTGGGTGCACCCACCACCAGCGTTGCGCCTGACGCCGGAACCTTGTCCAGATTGGTCAGGCTCTCGATCCCGAAACGACCCGATGGCAACCACGCATAATGCGTCGCAAAATCGGGCGACATGCCGTGGTCCAACGACAGGGTGTCCACTGCTATAGACGTGGCCCCGGTTTCCTCGATCAGCATTTTCGCGGCCTCAACGTGAAAGCCAGGGTAATGCTGCGCCTCGTCTGAGAACCCGCGGAACTTGTCGGTTTTCACATGCGCGGCCCAGCCCGAATGCATCGCAACGCAAGCATTGGCCGGAATATCACCATTGGCCGCAATCCACGCCTTCACATCATCCGGCGTTACTTGGGTGTCGGCATCATCAGCCGCACGCGCGGCAATGTCGATCACACACAGCGGTGCAATCAGGTTTTCAACCGGAATTTCATCCACCGATTTCCCGTCCGCCGAAAAATGCAGCGGCGCATCAATATGCGTTCCTGTATGCTCGTTCAGCGACAGCTGGAACAGGTTGAAATGATGCTCGGCGAAATTGAACTTTTGCTCCATTTCCAGCCCCGGCACACCGAAATAGGTCGGAAAATCACCATCCAGCGTGTGGGTCATATCAACGACCGACCCATGCCCCGCCGCCATCGCCGCCGTCCCCGTCATGGTTGATCCAACAGCCGCTGCCGCCGCGCCCGAGGCGGCCGTTTTGAAAAAGCTGCGGCGCGACATCATCTTGTCCTTCACCGCATTCATTACGCAGATATCACACATTATTATTCTCCCCGATTTGTCGTTATTTCCTTGTGGGTTACTAGATTCCCTAAGGTCAACTTATCGGAGAAAGCCGTAAAAGAAAGGGATTTCTGCCAAATGGTAAAAAATCGGGAACTTATGCCGATATGAACTTCAGGGTGATTTCCCTCTGAACCTGTCGCATATCAATTGCACGGATGGGCAACAGAACGCGCCGTTCCTTGCGGGTGTTAACCGGCCAGCGCCCAACAGTTTTGCCACCGCTTTCCCCCACAACCTGCCCTTTTGCATCCCCGTCAAACCGCAGCTGGAGCGCGCCCATCCCACCGGTTTGCCCAACGGCCAAGCATTGCGGCATGGCGTATTTTATCAGCGGACCAGCCACATTGATCGACACAGTTTCCACAGCTTCGACCAGCCCCCCATCCAGATCATCCACCACACGCTGGCCGGTCTGACAGCCCTCGTTCCAGCTCCAACCAGCCGTTTCCACAGGACGCAACAGGTTGCCCGTCGCAAAATAGGCAGGGTCAGAACAGCGCCCGAACTGATCCACCACCGGCCCGCCCGTCGCCGGATCAACCGCCAGATGGCCCATTCGTGCTAATGTCGATTCAGGGGTGAATTGCCCCGACAGGATCACCCCGTCACAAGCAATTTCGCGCCGCACTCCGGCGGCGTCTTCCACCTCGACAGCCGCAACGGTTTTATCGCCCTGAATGCCGACAAGCCGCGTGTTCAAATGCAGCGCCACACCGGTTAGGCGCGGGTATACAGACGTTGGCCAACGCGCCGTCGCCCGCTTGCCCGCCTCGATCATCGCCACAGGTTTTATCCCCGCATGGCGACAGGTTGAAATCGCCGAAAAGGAAACCAGTTCGGTGCCGACAATCACCGGACGGCGGAACGGCCGCATCTGTTTCAAAAACACCATGGATTGCAACGCGCCGGTGTTCACAACACCCTGCAACCGCATGCCCCCAACCAACCTGGCCGAGCGCGGCACCTCCCGCACCCCCGTCGCATAGATCACGCGGCGCGCCGTGATCACCTGTTGACCGTCCGGCGGCGCAAGCAGCAATTCGCCCGCCGCCCTTGCCTCGACCACCGTGGTCAAGCACATCACTTCGACCCCAGTTGCAACGGCCCGCTTTACCAGCCGCGCTGCATAGGTTGGCCCCTTCAAAACCCGCTTGAATTCACGCATCCCGAATGGCGGATGCCCGCAATATCGCGGAATTCCTCCCGCCTCGCTTTCACGTTCCAGAACCACAACACGCGCAACGCCCGCAGCTTTCAGAACGGTCGCCGCCGCCAGCCCCGCAGGACCTCCGCCGATAATCGCAACATCAATCGGGGTGGACTGATCAATCATCATTCACCGCCTCGGCCACAGGGATCACAAAATGCCCCTCGGTCAGTTCCGCCAATCGCGCCGAGCAGAAAACCCCCTGACACCGCCCCATCGTCACCCGCGTTTGGCGCTTCAATCCAGCCAGAGATTTCGCCGCCAACGGCCCCTCTAACGCCGCTTCAATCTCGCGCCGTGTCACCAACTCGCAATGGCAAACAATCTCGCCATGCCCCTCGTCCTTCCAGTCACGCGCCCCGATGTCGGTCAGCACCCGCGCCTGTGGCAACACCGGATCAGCAATCGCCTGATGCCCCGCCCCCATATCCCGATACATCCCGAACACATATTGTGCGATGCCCAACGCGCCGCTTAAACCGGTCGACCGGATCCCGCCAACCGTAATCCAGTTCCGCGCCTCATCGGCACTGATCTGGTAATCCTTGAACTCGCTCGCAGGCCGCAGACCGGAATAGGTGGCGGTGATCGGCATCCCCTCAAGCGCCGGCACCATCGCCACCCCTGCCGCAATCAACATCTGAAGCGTTTCGGTATCGACGGAAGCATCCGTGCGGCTCTCCTGATCTTCGGCAGTAGGGCCAACCGCCAGATTGCCAAACACGGTGCGGAATAAAACGATGCCCTTGGTCCGACTGGTCGGCACCGGCAGAATAACCGAATGGGCAAGGCTTGATGCCGCCTTGTCAAACACCACGAACTGCCCTTTGCGCGGAGTGATTTTGAAATCGGCCTGCCCGAACACAGCGCTGTTCACCAAATCACCATACAGACCCGCGCAATTCACAACATGACTGGCCCGAACCGCCCCGCGCGTGGTTTCCAACTGCCACTCACCGCCGTCAAATGCCCCGCCCGTCACCTCGCACGACAGCATCACCTCGCCGCCATTCAGCAACGCCTGATGCAAATAGGCATAGGGCGACGACCACGGATCAATCAGGCTCTCGCGCGGCACCCAGATCGCGGCCTGCGCGCGGTCCGACAGGTGCGGCTCGGCCTTGCGCAACGCATCCGCCGTGATCAGCCGCGTGTCCATCACCGCGTTATCCTGCGCCTGTTGCTGGATCTGCTCCAGCTTGGCCACTTCTTCATCCGACCACGCCACAACATGCGCGCCGCATTCATCCAGTGTCAGACCAAAGTCGCGGTAAATCGCACGGTATTCTTCATGCCCGGCCTGAATGCAGCCAACCTCGATCGAACCCACAGGCGCATCGAACCCTGTGTGCAAAATCGCGCTGTTGGCCTTGCTCGCCCCGTCCAGAATGTCGCTCGCCTTTTCCAGCAGCACCACCCGCGCGCCTTCCAAAGTGAAGCGCCGCGCCATTGCACAGCCAACGATGCCAGCACCGATGATAGCGACGTCGTATGGGGCGGAAGACTTTGGCATATGGAATCAGGTTCTTGATGTTGTGACTAGAATTGACTATTCAGTAATTTATAATGGCCATTCAGTCAAAACAAAAAGTGCCTATATGAAAGTTCAAAACAGACAATCCCGCATTGTGGCCGAGGTTCGGGCCGATGGAAAAGCCACGGTGGAACATCTGGCAGCGCTTACCGGTGCTTCGCGTGAAACCATCCGGCGTGATCTGACCGATCTGGAGAAGCAGGGCAAATTACAGAAATTCCACGGCGGTGCGATGCTGCCGCGCGGCTTTGGTGAAGGTGCGTTTCAACAACGCATGACCGAAAATGTCGCGGCCAAAATCAGCATTGCCAAAACGGCCACAGCCCTGTTCCAGGCGGGTGAAACGCTGTTTGTCGACACGGGGTCAACCACGCTCTATTTCGCGGAACAATTGGCGGGGGTGCAGGGGCTAAACATCATCACCAATTCCACCGATGTGGCGATGGCAATTTCCGGCGGCGGACAGTCAAGCACCTACCTGCTAGGCGGCAGCTTCGGCCATGATAATCGCCAAACTGTGGGCACATTGACCACCGCACAGATCAACGGGTTTCGTGCCCATCATGCGGTGCTGACGGTCGGCGCACTGGATGCAAGGTCCGGCGCGATGGATTTCGATCTAGAGGAATCGCAAGTGGCACGCGCGATGATTACGCAGTCAAAATCAGTGACTATCCTTGCCGATCAAACGAAGTTCAACGCACTTGCGTCATTCGCGGTTTGCACATTGAACGGGTTTGATCGTCTGGTCTGTGACGCCCCGCCACCTGCTGAATTGGCGCAGGCATTGGGGGCAGCACAGGTTGATGTGGTGGTCGCGACCTAAGCAGCCGCAGCCATATCAATGCCGATAATTTCGGCGCTCGCAACCAGCGAATTCACATATTCATTCGCGGCGGTGGCCCAGCCTGCCTTCTCCAGCATTTCACTGATCTGGTCCTGCACTCGTTCCAGCGGCAAAACATCGCCAACCGCAATCGCGTCCAGTCGCAGGATGTGGATACCATAGCGGGTCGGAACAGGTTCAACGCTGGTTTCGCCTGCCTGCAAAACATCCATCACCGACTCGAATTCCGGCACGGTGTCGCCAGAAACCAACTGGCCCAACTGCCCACCCATATCGCGCGACGGGCAATCGCTCAGCTCTTTTGCCAAATGCGCAAAATCCCTCGGCGAGGATTTCAACGTGGCCAGCGCGGCCAGCGCTTTGTTGTTGGCGTCCAGCCGTGCCTCGGTATCGGACGGGTCCGCCGCAAACAGAATGTGCGAGGGCTCGTACAATGTCGGGGCACGAAACATATCCGGCTTGGCGGCATAAACCTTTTCAATGTCTTCAGCCGTCGGTGCCTTGGGGTTCATCGCCAGATCCAGCATATCACGGATTAGCGATTCATCCTCGGTTTCAAACTTGCCAGGTTCCAGTTCTACCGGATGCGGTTGCAAGTCACGCTTGCGCGCCTCTTGCAGCAGCAATTCGCGGATTACCAGCGCCCTTGCACCAGCCCGCCACGCCCAGCCGGGTTTATCCTTGGGGGCGTTGTGGTTTTGTGCCTCTGCCGCGATATCCGCGGCAGAGATTTCTTGGCCGTTCACTGAAACATCAGGGAAAAGTGGCTTGCTCACTTTGAGTTCCCCCGACGCGAACGCACGATCTGGTAACCGCTACGCAGCGGCGTGATATAGCGGATTGGAACCGACAACATGTGAACCAGCCGTGTAAACGGGAACAGCAGGAAGATGGTCAAACCCAGCAACAGGTGCGTTTTAAAGATGATATGAACATCCGCAATATAGCTGGCGGCGCTGCTATCAAAGAAGAAGATGCCCTGCGCCCAGTTCATGAACTTGGTCATCTCGTGACCGTCCAGATGACCCAACGACAAGAAGATCGTCGATAGACCAAGCAACAGTTGCACCATCAGCAACACCAGAATGCCGGTATCGGCAAAGCTGGAGTTCATCCGGATACGCGAGTCAAACAAGCGACGATGCAGCAACATCGCCCCGCCGATCAACATCATGATACCCGCAAGACCACCGGCAACCACCGCCAGTATCTGTTTGGCCCCGTGGCTGATGCCCATCGCATCAAACAATGCAATCGGCGTTAGCAACCCGACCAAATGACCGCCAAAGATAACCAGAATACCGATATGGAACAGAACCGATCCCATGATCAGCTGTTTACGTCGTAACAACTGGGATGAGGATGATTTCCATGTAAACGGGTCGCGTTCAAATCGAATGACTGAACCCCAGAACAGCACCGTTAGCGCGATGTAGGGGTATATTCCGAACAGAAAATTATGCATGTCTCGGTCTCCTTATTCTGCCGCCGCGGGCGGTGATTGTGGCGGTGCGTTACGGGGGGTATCCATTCCGGCGAGCATATCGCGGACCTGTGGGCAGCCGGCATTTGGATCGGGGGCAAAAGTAACTTCACTTTCTTCCCAAACCTCGTCCAGTGCTTCCAGATCATCCGGATCATCATCCTTGACCGCCAGCAATTCCGCTACCGCTGCCTGATCGGCAACAGCACCGGAAATATGCAAGAGGGCGGCAAATACCGGCGCATAAATGCTTTCACGGCGTGTGAGGCGCGTTTGGAGCACATCCATTATATGCGCGGCATCTGCCAGCACCTCCCGCGCCTCGTCAATGGGACGCATGGCGAGGAATTCCAGCAAAACCGGAATGTGGTCAGGCAACTCGCTGGTGGCAGGATCGAATCCCGCCGCGCGATAGTTCTCAACCAGATCAACCATCGCGCCACCCCGATCACGGCTTTCGCCGTGAACATGCTCGAACAGGTTCAAACTAAGAGTGCGCGAGCGGTCAAACAGCCCGACATAGGTTTCTTGCAGAGTGTAAATATCGCCAGCGGCGATCTGATCAATCAGCACGGTCATCGCCGTGACGATCTCGGCAGGCAGCAGGTCACCCTGCTGCAATGCCTCAACCAACTCGGCCTTGGCCTGTTGCAACTCCACTGTCGGATAGCTCAGCAGAGCCGATATCGCTTTTAAGGGCATATGCATCTAGAACACCTCCTTTGCGGCGGCGGGCATCGGCGGAATAGAGAAACCTTTGTCCTTTTTCTTGCCACCAAACATGCTGCCAGTGGTCATACCGGTGGAACAACCGTTCCCGTCGGTAAAGCCACAACCAGTGCGGATATCCATGCCATCCTCGACCATTTCACGGTGCGTTGTCGGCACCACAAAACGATCCTCGTAGTTGGCAATCGCCATGATGTGATACATGTCCTCGATCAATTCAGGCGTCATGCCGACACGTTCGGCGATGCCCGCATCGATCACACCATCGACGGTTTTGCTCCGCATATAGGCGCGCATGGCCAGCATCCGTTCCAGCGCCGAAACCACAGGGGCCTCGTCACCAGCCGTCAGCATATTGGCCAGATACCGCACCGGAATGCGCAGGGATTTTACATCCGGCATATCGCGGTCAATCCCGATGGCGCCAGCTTCGGCGGCATTCTGGATTGGTGACAATGGCGGGATATACCAAACCATCGGCAGGGTGCGATATTCAGGGTGCAGCGGGAACGCGATTTTCCAATCCATCGCCATTTTGTAGACCGGCGATTTCTGCGCGGCCTTCAGCCATTCCGCAGGAATACCATCAGCCAAGGCTTGCGCCTGAACTGCTGGGTCATGCGGGTCTAGGAACACATCGAGTTGCTCTTGGAACAGATCTTTTTCATTCGGCGTATTGGCTGCCGATTCAATCATATCCGCATCATATAGCATCACACCCAGATAACGGATGCGACCCACACAGGTTTCCGAACAAACTGTCGGCATGCCCGATTCAATGCGCGGATAACAGAATGTGCATTTCTCGGATTTGCCGCTTTCCCAGTTGTAGTAAACCTTTTTGTAGGGACAGCCCGACACACACATCCGCCAACCGCGACACTTCTCTTGGTCGATCAGAACGATGCCGTCTTCCTCGCGCTTGTAGATCGCGCCGGATGGGCAGGATGCGACGCAGGTCGGGTTCAGGCAGTGCTCACAAAGCCGTGGCAAATACATCATAAATGTATTTTCGTACTCGCCATAGATTTCCTTCTGGATGCCTTCAAAGTTGTAGTCCTTTGAACGCTTGGAAAATTCGCCCCCCAGAATTTCTTCCCAGTTCGGACCCCATTCGATCTTCTCCATCCGCTCGCCAGTGATCACCGAGCGCGGGCGCGCGGTGGGGAAGGCGGACATTTCAGGGGCAGATTTCAGGTGGTCATAGTCAAAGGTGAACGGCTCGTAATAGTCGTCAATCTCGGGCAGATCAGGGTTGCCAAAGATGTTGGCCAGAATGCGCCACTTGCTGCCCTGTTTGGGGTGCAGCTTGCCGCGTTTCGAGCGTTGCCAGCCACCGTTCCATTTGGCCTGATTTTCCCAATCCTTGGGATAGCCAATGCCGGGTTTGGTTTCGACGTTGTTAAACCAGGCGTATTCAACACCCTCACGGCTGGTCCAGACGTTTTTACACGTCACCGAACAAGTGTGGCACCCGATACATTTATCAAGGTTCAACACCATGCCTATTTGTGCGCGAATTTTCATTCTGCTGCCTCCGTTGAATTAACAGGGGTGTCGAGCCAGTCGACCTTCCTCATCTTGCGAACAATCACAAACTCATCGCGGTTCGATCCAACCGTGCCATAGTAGTTGAAGCCGTAGGATTGCTGGGCATAACCACCAATCATGTGGGTTGGCTTGACCGTTGTGCGGGTCACCGAGTTGTGGATACCGCCCCGAATGCCGGTTTTTTCCGACCCCGGTGTATTCACGATCTTTTCTTGCGCGTGATACATATAGATGGTGCCGGTTTTCATCCGCTGGCTCACCACCACGCGGGCTGTAAGCGCCCCGTTGGCGTTGTAAACCTCGACCCAGTCATTATCGATCAGACCGGCAGTTTTGGCATCATCCTCGGACAGCCAGACCACAGGGCCGCCGCGGTTCAGCGTCAGCATTGTCAGGTTATCCGAATAAGTCGAGTGGATACCCCATTTCTGGTGCGGCGTGATGAAGTTCAGCACCACATGTGGCTGGCCTTCTTCCTCGTTGAAATCACCGTTGATAGTTTTCAGATCAACAGGTGGCCGGTAGGTGCAGAAACCTTCACCAAAAGCCAGCATCCACAGGTGATCCTGATAAAGCTGCTGACGACCTGTCAACGTGCGCCACGGGATCAGCTCGTGAACATTGGTGTAACCGGCGTTATAGCTGACATGCTCGCTCTCGATCCCAGACCATGTTGGCGACGAGATAATCTTGCGAGGCTGTGCCGCAATATCGCGGAACCGGATTTTCTCATCCTCTTTGGGCAATGCCAGATGCGCGTGCTCCAGCCCTGTGGCTTTTTCCAATTCATGCCACGCCTTCACGGCCACTTCGCCGTTGGTTTCCGGCGCCAGCATCAGGATCATCTCGCAGGCGTCTATCGCGGTGTCCAGTTTGGCCATGCCCTTGGACACACCCTCTTCCAGAACCACACCATTCAGATCGCGCAAGTGTTGCACTTCTATTTCAGTGTTCCAGTTGATGCCTTTACCGCCATTGCCCAGCTTGTCCAACAATGGACCAACCGAGGTGAACTTGGCATAAATCTGTGAGTAGTCCCGCTCGACCGCGATATAGTTTGGCGCAGTTTTACCGGGGATCAGATCACATTCGCCTTTCTTCCAGTCCTTGACGCTATCCTGTGCCAATTCCATCGGGGTATCGTGCAGCAATGGCAGCTGAACGATATCGGTTTCAACACCCAGAATTTCGGGTGCAATTTCCGATACTTTCTTGGCCAGACCTTTAAATATTTCCCAATCCGTGCGGCTTTCATAGGCCGGGTCAACTGCCGCTTGCAGCGGGTGGATGAACGGGTGCATATCCGACGTGTTCATATCGTCTTTTTCATACCAACTTGCGGTTGGCAGAACGATGTCTGAATAAACACAAGTAGTGGACATTCTGAAATCAATGGTCACCAGCAGATCCAATTTGCCCTCGGGTGCCTTGTCATGCCATTTCACCTCTTTCGGCATCCGGCCACCTTCTTCACCCAGATCTTTACCCAGAACACCGTGATCGGTGCCCAGCAAATGCCGGATGAAATACTCATGGCCCTTACCGGACGCGCCCAACAGGTTGGAGCGCCACACAAACAGGTTACGTGGCCAGTTTGCCTCGTCATCCGGATCTTCGCAGGACATTTCCAGCTTGCCGGATTTCAATTGCCCAGCCACATATTCAGCCGCTGAAAGGCCGGATTTCTTGACGGCTTTACCCACTTCTAGCGGGTTGGTTTTTAGCTGCGGAGCTGATGGCAACCAGCCCATGCGTTCGGCCTTAACATTATAGTCGATCAGGCTCGCGTCCCAATCCCCCTCGGGGGCTGTTGGCGACAGGATTTCATCAACACCCAACTGCTCGTAACGGTACTGGTCACTGTGGGCATACCACGCCGAAGTCGAGTTCATATGCCGAGGTGGGCGCACCCAATCCAGCGCGAAGGCCAGCGGTTGCCACCCGGTTTGAGGGCGCAGTTTTTCCTGCCCCACATAGTGGCTCCAACCACCACCCGATTGACCAACACAACCACACATCACCAGCATATTGATAATACCGCGATAGTTCATATCCATGTGGTACCAGTGGTTCAGACCGGCCCCTAGAATAACCATCGAGCGGCCTTGGGTTTTCTCGGCATTCAGCGCAAACTCGCGTGCAACCACTTCGATCTTATCGGCGGGAACACCGGTGATCTTCTCGGCCCATGCGGGGGTGTAGGGGATGTCTTTGGAATAGTCATCCGTAACCCAATCACCACCCAAACCGCGATCCAGACCGTAATTGGCGCAGAACAAATCAAACACAGTGGCCACCAGAATGGTTTTCTTGCCCACTTTGATTTTCTTGACCGGAATATTTTTGGTCATCACTTCAGGATGTTCGCATTTCACGAAATTCTCGGTTGCCTGACCGCCAAAATACGGGAAATCAACACCGACGACATCGTCGTGGTCTTCTTCCAGAATGAGCGACAACTTAAGCTTGGTGTCTTTGCTCTTGGCGCGTTCTTCAAGGTTCCATTCACCATCTTCACCCCAGCGGAAACCCATCGTGCCGTTGGGCGAAACAAGCGCATTTGCCTTGCCATCCCAAGCCAGTGTTTTCCATTCGGGATTGTTCTTTTCACCCAGTTTGCCAGTCACATCATCCGCCCGCAAGAAGCGGCCCGCGATCAGCTTGCCGTCTTTTTCATCCAGACGCACCAGCATCGGGAAATCGGAATATTTGCGGGTGTAATCCTCAAAGTATTCAGCCTGACGGTCCAGATGGAATTCGCGCAAAATAACATGGCCCATCGCCATGGATAACGCCGCATCGGTGCCCGCTTTCGGGGCCAGCCAGATGTCGCCGAATTTGGCAGCCTCGGAATAGTCAGGGCTGATCACGGCGGATTTGGTGCCCTTATAACGAACCTCGGTATAGAAGTGCGCGTCCGGCGTGCGGGTTTGTGGCACGTTGGAACCCCAAAGCAGCAGGTAGCCCGCGTTATACCAATCAGCGGATTCAGGCACATCGGTTTGCTCGCCCCATGTCATCGGCGAGGCCGGTGGCAAATCGCAATACCAGTCATAGAACGACATACATGTGCCGCCCATCAGCGACAGATACCGCGAGCCAGCCGCATAGGAAACCATCGACATCGCAGGGATCGGCGAGAAGCCAAAGATGCGGTCGGGACCGTATGTTTTGGCCGTATAGGCATTAGCAGCGGCGATAATCTCGTTGGCCTCGTCCCACGTGGCACGAACGAACCCGCCTTTACCACGGGTTTTAACGTAGGACGCGCGCAGGATCGGATCCTCTTGCAGCGCTTTCCACGCCGCAGTTGCGCTCATCGTGGCCCGCAATTTGCGATAGCCACGCATCAGAGTGCCACGGATCAACGGGGTTTTCACCCGGTTGGCAGAATACAGATACCAGCTGTAGGATGCCCCACGCTGACAACCACGCGGTTCGTGGTTCGGCATATCGGGCCGTGTGCGGGGGTAATCGGTTTGCTGGGTTTCCCAGGTTACGATGCCGGATTTAACGTAAATTTTCCACGAACATGATCCGGTGCAGTTCACACCGTGGGTCGAACGGACAACTTTGTCGTGACGCCAGCGGTCGCGGTATACATCTTCCCAGTCGCGGTTCTCACGGGTTGTTTCACCGTGGCCGTTGGAAAACGTGTCCAGTCGTTTGGACTGGAAAAAATTCAGGCGGTCGAGCAGATGGCTCATTGGTATCTCTCCTGTTCAAAAGGGATGCCGCCCCGACCGATGCCGGGGCGGACAGATGTCAGTTTACGGGTTTTTCACGTAAGCATTGGGGCGCAGATAGAACCACCAGTTGATCACGATACACAGCGTATAAAAAGCTGCAAAACCATAGAGTGCGTATTCAGGTGTGCCGACTTTCATTTGTTCGCCAAACACTTTGGGGATGATGAACGCACCATAAGCGGCGACAGCTGCAGTCCAACCCAATGCAGGGCCAGCCTGTTCTTTGTCGAACACCATCGCAATTGTGCGGAATGTCGATCCGTTGCCAACACCGGTTGCTGCAAACAGGATCAGGAACAACACCATGAACGGCAAGAACACAGTTTCAGGTGTAGCCGAATTATACGCCTGTTGCAGCAGGTAAGCGAGGCCAATAGCCGAGCCAACCATAACAACCGAAATGATTTGCGTCACTTTCGCGCCGCCCATTTTATCGGCAATCATACCACCTACGGGGCGGATCAACGCACCGATGAATGGACCCATCCAGGCAAACATCAGGGCTGATGGGCCATTCGGGTTAACCACATCGTGGGTCATCACACCGTCAACCATCAGGTGTTGGAACCCAAACACCACTTTGATTGTCAGCGGGAAGGCCGCGGCGTAACCGATGAATGAACCAAAGGTCATCACATAGATCACAGTCATCGCCCATGTGTGTTTGTTGCCAAAGATCTTATACTGACGCGAAAGGTTTTGCCCAACCGCACCGGGGATCAATTTCAACAGGAACACAGTCAGCGCGATAACGATTGGCAGCACGATCCATTTGGATACGCCCAGACCGGAAACCGGCAGACCACCGTCTGTTGCAGGCAAAAGCAGCCACAGACCGAACGCAGCCGTTGCGAAACCGATCAGCAACATACCGGTGATTGTTGCAAAGGCACCAATCGGGTTCGGGATGTTGGGGGATACGTGCTCGTCACGGATGTTGTTCATAAAGAACCAGCCAAGGATCGCCAGTGGTACCAGCGCGATCAGCCACACAAACCCAGCATTGTGGATAAATGTCTCTGTGCCCGCCGGAATTTTACCGATCAATGTGCCTGATGTGTTCACCAACTCGCGGCCTTGGCCGCCAAACAGACCGAATGTCATCACCAGCGGGATAACAATCTGCATGGTGGTCACACCAAAGTTGCCCAGACCCGCATTCATACCCAGCGCGTAACCTTGCACTTTTTTCGGGTAGAAGAACGAAATGTTGGACATCGAGGAGGAGAAGTTACCGCCGCCGATACCCGACAGGAACGCCAGAACCTGGAATTTCCAGAGTGGCGTGTTCGGGTCTTGCAGCGCGTAACCTGCGCCGATGGCAGGGATCATCAGCAGGGCGGTGGTGAAAAAGATCGTATTTCGCCCCCCCGCTATTCGGATGAAAAAGGTTGAAGGGATACGCAGCGTCGCACCGGTCAGACCGGCAATCGCGCCAAGGGTAAATAGTTGTGATTTCTCAAAGGCGAAACCAAGGTTGATCATCTGAACCCCGATGATGCCCCAATACAGCCATACGGCAAAACCGACCAGCAAGCTGGGGATCGAAATCCACAGGTTGCGCGTCGCGATGGACTTGCCGGTCGAGGCCCAATAGCCCTCGTCCTCAATGTCCCAGTTTCTAATATCTTGTCCCACTTTATCCCTCCTCGGGTAAGTTTTGGGGCGGGCCGTAGATGGCCCGCCATGTGTTGTTATTTGTTAGTTTCTTGTTTTGATTTTCTCGTCATGTGTGCGGTTGTATTCTGCAACAACCTCGACCGAATGGAGCAGTGCTGCATTTGCTTCGTCTGCACGGCCTTGCAAAATATCCATGTTGGCGGATTCAAACAGCGCCTTCTCTTCGGCCTCTTTTTCAGGCGAGAACCTGATGAACAAGGCAAGGAACGCAACACCCGTAACGATCATACCAATAAGGAAATAGGCCTCGTTCCATTGGCTGTTATAGGCTTCACTTTTCAGCAGGAACCCACCGGCCACAGCACCAGCGTTACCGCCCGCACCAACCACACCGGCAACCGCGCCCAGTGCTTTTTTATTGACGAACGGCACCACCGAATAGGTCGCCCCCTCGCTCATTTGCGTAAACAGCGAGAAGATGATCAATGTCGGAATGGCCAACATCAGGATCGGCATCTGGCTGAACAACATCAGCGCAAGGCCTTCGCCCAGCAGCACGATGAACAGCCACGTTGTGCGGCCCTTCAGACCCCATAGGGATGCAAAGTTATCGCCGAAAATCCCGCCCAATGTGCGGGCAAAGATGTTCATCAGACCAAACAATGACGCGATCAGACCAGCGGTCACCGCAGCCTCGGCCAGCGGCATATCTTTGAAGTAGCCAAAGTAGTCCACAAAATACAGCGCGATAGATCCGTTCACCAACAGCTCGATACCAAAACAGGCACCGTAAATGACGAACATCAGCCAAACGCGGTAATCCGCCATTGCCTTGAAATAGGCACCCGTCACCTTGTCTTTGGAGGGCAACATACCTTTTTCACGCAATTCCTTATAGTTCCCGTCAGGCGCATCCTGCGTCAGATAGTAATATGCGATCCCGATCAGGAATGTGATGATCCCGACCAAAAGCATAGAGGCGCGCCACGCTTGGGCGTCGGTAAAGCTGAAACCAACGATAAAGCCGGTAAAGATCAGCGGCATCACGATCTGCGTCACACCCCCACCCAGGTTACCCCAGCCAGCGGATGTCGCATTCGCCGTGCCCACCACGTTGGGCGCGAACATAACCGACGTGTGATACTGGGTAATCACGAAGGACGCCCCGATCACCCCGATGGCCAGCCGGAACAGCAGGAACGACGTAAAATCATCCGCCAGCCCGATGCCCGCCACAGGCAAAGAGCCCAGAACCAGCAGCCATGTATAGGCCAGACGCGGACCGATCCGGTCACACAACCAACCGATGAACAGGCGCGCAAAGATTGTCACCGCAACGGATGCGATGATGGTCCAACCGACCTGTGATTTCGTCAAACCCAGCTCCTCGCGCACGATGATCATCATCGGTGCGATGCCGAACCAGGCAAAGAAGCATGCGAAAAAGGCAAACCACGTCATGTGGAAAGTCCTGATCTGCACCATATTCACCTTGAAGAAATTCCCCCAAAGGCTGGTTGCTTTGTTTTGTAATTCCATTTGCTGTCCCCTTTTCGAAAGGGACACAACGCTAGTGCATATAACTCAAGCCGAGTCCCCAATTGTTATTTGAATAGCGAAACCAATAGAGCAACATCTTGACACAGATCAATAAGGTTTATTTTTCTATTGATATTAATATGTTGCCAACAATTGTTGTGCGTAACGCTGCAATATTTCTATCTAGTGTAGCACAATTTGCCGCCCTGATCTTGACATTTGCCGCACTTTGGATTGATATATGTCAATCGTCACCCGGTGAGTCTCTCCATGCGCAGCACTGATATTCCAGCCATCCGCAGCCTTCCCTTGTTCAAGGAAATGACTGATGACAGTTTTGCCGAACTGGTGCGCGGCGCATATGTGCAAACCTTCCCGCCCAACATGGAACTGATCCTCGAGGGCGACCCCTGTGATTTTCTGCATATCGTTGTGGATGGCAGTGTCGAATTGCTGGCCAACTGGGGCGGGCGCGAAACCACCATGACCATCCTGCGCGAGGGTGCTACCTTTATTCTGGCCGCCGCCATCCGTGACGCCCCCAACCTGATGTCGGCCCGCACGCTGGAACGGTCCCGCATCATCATGCTGCCCGCCGAAGACGTGCGGCATGTGTTTGAAATCGACCACGAATTCGCGCGCGCCGTGGTGATGGAACTGGCCTATTGCTATCGCGGCGTGATCAAAAGCGTGAAGGGGCTAAAGCTGCGCACCTCGATCGAGCGGCTGGCCAATTACCTGCTGAAGTGGCAGAAAAAAACCGGCGGCGGTGATACCTTCACCCTGACGATCGAAAAACGCCGCTTGGCCTCGGTTCTGGGCATGACGCCGGAAAACCTGTCCCGTGCCATCAAATCCCTGCGCCCCTACGGTGTTAACATCGACGGGCAAACCGTCGAGATCACCAAACCGGATGACCTGAAACGGCTGGCCAAACCAACCCCGCTGATTGATGATCCCAGAAGTTAGGGCAGCTTTCCCAAAAGCGGTCATCCGGCTGAAATTATTAGATGTCAGGAATGAGCCTTAAGTAGACGCCTATTTTGTTTCGTCTGTACCGATTTTGTTCAAAATGTGTCCAATTCTGAGAAATGCGGCGCGAATTTGACATACTATCGCCCCTTTTTTGCGCTTTTCTAACGGCAATATTTCGAGGGAGAGGTGATATGCGGTTTGCAATAAAGCTATTGTCCATACTCCCTTGGTGGGCTTACCTGACAATTGCAGGGGGTATTGTATACCAGGGCGAACAAGCGTATCAGAGCGGGGTTTTACACGAACAGGGCGTCATAACCAATGCTGTTCCGGGTGTCGTGAGTTTCTTTGTACGTGGCCAAGAAACGGTGCTGACAACCGACGTCGTGGCCAACTATCTGCACTGGGCGATCTGGGCTTTTGCGGCGTTGATCGCGCTTTTCGCGCTTTTCGCGCTTGTCATACGCTTACTCAAAATCCGGATTACAGCGGCGGTGGTCGCAACTATAGCTGTAGTGCTGGTTGTTCCGTTCATACCCGGCGTTGAGACGCTATCCTTCGTACCCGGCGTTGCGACGCTATCCGAGGACCTCGTCCCAATGGCGCCAACTCCACCAGAAACAGTCACGGAAACTGCCAACACCACGGCGGTATTGACCAGTCTCCGCCCGACTCCACGGCCAAATACACTGCTCATGACGAACTATCCTACTCCCGAGGTTCCGCAACAGATCGTGGCTTCGATCGGGCCCTTTCCATTGCCGCAAGCTGAAGCCATTAACCTGCCCAAAAACCTCGACGCACCGCTGGCAGCAGCAACTATGACCATGGCGGCCCTCCCCAGCGTGCCTCCGAAGAATTCGGCCTTTGTCCATATCTCCACTTCTTCTGCGCCGAAACCGGACGTATCGGCCGCTCCGACCATTCAGATCGTAGCGCCTGACATTGAAGAATCCCTGGTAGTTGCCATGCCATCTACACGAAACGAGTCAGCCAACTGGCCTGTCATCCGCTCTGGTTCGCGCGAGGCGGGCTCATCAATGCTGGCAACCCTGCCGATCGCGCCGCTCCCCGATCTTGAATTACCGCCGGTTCCCAATCCTGTGATGCGCGAGGCCGATACTGCGAAACCCGTTGTTTTATCGCTCGCGTCGATGACCTCCCCACATTCCGAGTTGGACTATACACCATTCGCGGGAGCAGTTGAATCCGGCTCGGATGGAATAATCGTAGCAGTAGCAGACATACCAGTTTCACTTGTCGCGCCGACACCTATGCTGCACCCCGAGACAGATTTCCCGGTGACATCAGTTCCTATGGAAGAGGAGAAGGACGACATTGTTACGCCCGCTCCGCCCGTATCCGAGCTGATACTCTATCCTGCATCTGAAGCTGAACCAAAGATTGTCACCCGCAGTGAGATAGCCATCGAAAATCTGGTTGCTGACACTGGCGGGCAACCTCCCAAACTCGAAACGTCACCCGAAACGCCGAAGGCGCGGTCCGTGGCTACGATCAGCCTGGCAGTGCTGGCGCTGGGTTTGTTCGGTGTGGCAATCATGCTCCTCTGGGCCATGAAACGGCGTATCGCAACCCGCGATGACCATCATATTCTTAGCGATGTCGAAGAGGCGCGCTGGGCCAGTCTGGCCCAAGACGCCAGTGCTATGGTTTGAATTTGAGGAGGAAAAACGCAACGCACGCGAAGTCGCGTTTTTCTTCCGGACTGGGTCCCAAACCGCCGGTGTCACGGCGCTAAACCTGCATCGTTTAAGATCTGACGAGCTACTCCCTCCCCTTGATCCCACCCCGCATAGCAGTCACCAGAGATGGCTTTAAAAAACCTGCTGACGGGATGCAAACCTACCCGTTCATTCAATTTCAAACCCTGAGCGAACGCAAAAAAGTCGAAAACTTTCGTCACTCCATAACTAAAGTGACTCATCACTCGGCCCACTTCTCGGGCGCGTGCAGCGACATGATTTCCTCGCCGTAAACCCTCATGTGCAATCGCATCAGTGAATCCGTGGCCGACTGCAAATAGCGCAGGTCGGTTTTCGTGGCTTTACGGCCCGCAGGCTGTTTGATCGGATGCGGGTCATTTAAGTGTTCTGTCTTAAACATTTTCGGGCCTCACTATTGTAAAACCCGATCCTGCCAGACAGCCGTTAACAGCCGCAAAACCCACCGTTCGAGAGTCATATGGAAATCATATTGCCGATTTACGGCTTTCTTCCAGATAGATTTCGCGCAATCTTTTGGCCACCGGGCCCGGTGTTCCGTCGCCCATTTTCACCCCGTCGATCTCGACCACCGGCATCACGAATGCGCTGGCCGACGTGGTAAACGCCTCGTCAGCGCCTTGCGCTTCCTCAATGGTGAAACTGCGTTCCTCCACCACCATCTGCGCCTCTTTGGCGAACCGCAAAACAGCGGCGCGGGTGATGCCGTGCAGGATGTCGTTTGACAGTTGGCGGGTGATGATTTTGCCGCCCTTGACGATATAGGCGTTGTTGCTTGTGCCCTCGGTCACATGGCCATCCTCGACCAGCCACGCATCATCACAACCGGCCTTTTTGGCCATCATTTTCGCCATCGACGGATACAGCAATTGCACCGTTTTGATGTCGCGGCGATGCCAGCGGATATCATCGACCGATATCACCTTGGTGCCGCGTTTGGACAGATCGGAATCCGCAAGGTTAGGCACATTTTGTGTAAACAAAACAATGGTCGAGGGCACTTTTTCAGGGTCAGGAAACATGAAATCCCGATCACCGGCTGACCCCCGGGTGATCTGCAAATAGATCATCCCGTTGTCGATCCCGTTCACTTTAACCAGCTCGCGGTGCACCTCCAGCAGGTCGTCCATTTCAATCGGGCTGGCCATGTCCAGCTCGCTCAGGCTACGTTTCAACCGCACCGCATGACCGTCAAAATCGATCAGCTTGCCATCCAGAACCGAGGTCACTTCATAAATGCCATCCGCCATCAAAAACCCACGATCAAAGATCGAAACCGTGGCCTCGCCCTCGGGCAAATATTCGCCGTTCACATAGACAGTTCTGCTCATGGTCTCTCTCCTGTTAACCCCAAAGGGCCGCGCTGGGGGAATGCACACCGGCATCATCGAATTTCAATGGCTCGTCACGGTCCTCTGCCAACAACAGCGGCCCGTCAAGGTCTGTATAGGCCACACCTTGCGCAATCAAGACCGCAGGCGCCATCGCCAAAGACGATCCCACCATACAGCCCACCATAACACCGTATCCTTCAGCCTCTGCAGCGGCTTTTAACTTGATCGCTTCGGTCAGCCCGCCGGTTTTATCCAGCTTGATATTCACAATATCATACTTACCTTTCAGATGCGGTAAGCTACTGCGATCATGGCAACTTTCATCCGCACAGACCGGCACAGGTCGCTCCATTCCGATCAGCGCGCCATCCTCGCCCGCAGGCAAAGGTTGCTCTACCAGCTTCACTCCAAGGCGCACCAAATGCGGTGCCATCTCTGTGTAAACCGCAGCGGACCAGCCCTCATTGGCATCCACAATAATCGCCGATTTAGGTGCCCCTGCCCGCACAGCCTCAAGCCGTGCCATATCGTCCGGCGTGCCCAGCTTGATCTTCAACAGTGGGCGAAACGCATGCTTGGCTGCCTGCTCACGCATCGCATCAGGCGTATCCAGCGACAGAGTGTAGGCGGTAATCTCAGGGCCAGGTTTTGGCAATCCTGCCAACTCCCAAACCCGCTTGCCCACTTGCTTCGCCTCCAGATCCCACAGCGCACAATCCACCGCATTGCGCGCCGCCCCCGCAGGTAAAGCATCCTGCAAGTCGGCGCGCGAAATCCCGACAGGCAGCCCCTCGATCTGCGCCGTCACACTCTCTAGCGTTTCGTCATACCGCGCATAGGGCACACATTCGCCCCAGCCGAAAATGCCATCGCGTTCCACAGAAACGGTCAGCACTTTGGCCTCGGTCCGTGACCCGCGCGAAATGGTGAACACCTGCGCCAGTTTGAACACATCCGGCGTGACTGTAATCTTCATACTGCTTCTCCGATCAGCCCCAGCTTACATCGCGTCCAGCGCATCCACCAGACGCCCCGCACCCTGACGGAACGGATCAACCGCAGGCAGCCCCATCCGCTTCTCGACACCTTCCAGATAGGACAGCGCCTCGTCCTCACCAAAATGCTGGGTGTTGACCGAAATCCCGACAACCTCACAAGCCGGATTCACCACCCGCGCCAAAGGTAGCGCCGTATCGCGCAGCAGTTCCAGCGATGGCAGCGTGTAATCCGGCAAACCGCGCATATGGGTGCGCGTCGGCTCATGCGCCAAGATCAGCGCATCGGGCTGCCCACCATGGATCAACGCCATCGTCACACCGGAATAGGACGCATGAAACAGGCTGCCCTGCCCCTCGATGTGATCCCAGTGATCATCCTCGTTATCCGGCGTCAGATATTCAATTGATCCGGCCATAAAATCGGCCACCACCGCATCCAGCGGCACCCCGTGACCGGTGATCAAAATACCGGTTTGCCCCGTCGCGCGGAACGTCGATTTCATCCCGCGTTTGTTCATCTCGGCATCCATCGCCAGTGCGGTATACATCTTGCCGACCGAACAATCCGTGCCCACTGCCAGCACCCGCTTGCCGCTGCGTTTCACCCCGTTGCCAATCGGATAACCAACCGACGGCACCCGCACATCATGCAATGTGCCGCCATGTGTTTGTGCAGCAGCCGTCAGTGGCCCTTCGTCACGCAGCAGGTTGTGCAGCCCGCTGGCAATATCATATTCCATCTGCAACGCCTGAACCATCACATCGCGCCAGGCTTGCGAGATCTTACCACCACGGTTGGCCACCCCGATCACCAGCGTTTTCGCCCCCGCTGCTTTGGCCTCGGCCAGTGTCATATCCTTTAGCCCAAGGTCAGCCCCACAGCCCTGCATCCGGAACTGCCCAACCGAATTTTCCGGCCGCCAATCCTTGATGCCCTGGGCCACCTTGACGGCCAACTGGTCCGGCGCATCGCCCAGAAATAGTAGATATGGTGTTTCGATCATGATTCTGCCCCTGAAAATATCCTAGGCAATGATGCGGGATCAGTCCCGGTATTGCATTGCATTAATCACAGTTATTTATCCAATTATTCGGCATTCCTTCTATTTTATTAAAATTTATTAGAATAATCTTCGGCCAAGCATAAAGGTAAGTATATTTTCTGCGGCAGGCGGGAACATGCATAATCAAAACCGCCGCCTTCCCCTTGCGACTGGTTGCGCACTATAATATCAAAACCTCAACGCATTTCGAAACATCATTACCCATAGGTCCAATCATGAGCTTTCGCCTACAACCCACCTCCCCTGCCCGTCCCAACCGGTGCCAATTGTTCGGCCCCGGTTCCCGCGTTGAACTGTTTGAAAAAATGGCGAAAAGTGCGGCGGATGTGATCAACCTTGATCTGGAAGACAGCGTTGCACCATCCGATAAGGACAACGCCCGTAACAACGTCATTGAAGCGATCAACGATATTGACTGGGGCAATAAATATCTAAGCGTGCGCTTGAACGGGCTGGATTCGCCATACTGGTACCGCGATGTGGTCGATATTTTAGAACGTGCCGGCGACCAGATTGACCAGTTCATGATCCCCAAAGTAGGCTGCGCCGCTGACATCTACGCGGTGGACGCGTTGGTTACAGCGGTTGAAACCGCCAAGGGCCGCAAGAAACCAATCAGCTTCGAGGTGATCATCGAAAGCGCGGCTGGCATTTCTCATGTCGAGGAAATCGCCGCCGCCTCGCCCCGTCTGCAAGCCATGTCACTAGGTGCTGCCGATTTTGCCGCCAGCATGGGGATGCAAACCACCGGCATCGGCGGCACGCAGGAAAACTATTACATGGCACATGAAGGCGCGAAATACTGGTCTGACCCATGGCATTGGGCTCAAACCGCCATCGTCGCGGCCTGTCGCACCCACGGGGTGCTGCCGGTTGACGGGCCGTTCGGCGATTTCTCGGACGATGAAGGTTTCATTGCTCAAGCAAAACGTTCGGCCACCTTGGGCATGGTTGGCAAATGGGCGATCCACCCGAAACAGATTGCATTGGCCAATGATGTTTTCACCCCGTCCGAGGAACAAGTCACCGAGGCCCGCGAGATCATTGCCGCTATGGAGCAAGCCAAGGCAAACGGCGAAGGCGCGACCGTCTACAAAGGCCGTCTGGTCGATATCGCCAGCATCAAACAAGCCGAGGTTATTGTGCGCCAATCCGAGATGATCAACGCCATCTAACCCCTTCTTCTTGTCATAGATACCTTCGCCGAAGGCCGCCTGAGCCCCTTGTGGGGCGAGGTATAGAGCGCTGCGGAACGCAGCTCCATTCTGTTCGGAAATACGAGGCGGGTGAAACTCTGCGCCGCCGGATAACCACAACGCTTGGCCACATCCGCCAACGTATCCAGTGACAAATCGCCAGCCGGATTAGCGTGGATATATTCCAGCACCCGCATCAGACGTTTCTCATAAGAATTCAGCATCTCGCCTCCATATCGGCTCCGCAATCACCAAACCACAGCCGCATTTAGCAAATCTTGCTGAACTGTCCCCGTTGCAAATCCTTCCCCGCGCCGTCATATATCACGGCAACAGTATTTGCGGAGAACACCATGGCCAACTACCTCGAATTTGAAAAACCGCTGGCAGAGATCGAAAGCAAAGCCGAAGAGCTGCGCACGATGGCCCGCGCCAGCGAGGAAATGGATGTCGAAGCCGAGGCCGCAGCGCTTGATAAAAAAGCCGCTGCCATGCTGGCAGACCTTTATAAGGATCTGACCCCGTGGCGCAAATGTCAGGTCGCCCGCCACCCCGACCGGCCCCATTGCAAGGATTACATCAACGCCCTGTTCAACGAATATACCCCGCTGGCTGGCGATCGGAACTTTGCCGATGACCACGCCGTTATGGGCGGTCTGGCCCGTCTGGGCGACACCCCTGTGGTGGTGATTGGTTTGGAAAAAGGCCATGACACCAAAACCCGCATTGAACGCAATTTCGGCATGGCCCGCCCCGAAGGATACCGCAAAGTGATCCGCCTGATGGAGCTGGCCGACAATTTCGGCCTGCCGATCATCACATTGGTCGACACCCCCGGTGCCTACCCCGGCAAAGGTGCCGAGGAACGCGGCCAATCCGAGGCGATTGCGCGATCAACCGAGAAATGCCTGCAAGTTAAAGTGCCGCTGATTTCGGTGATCATCGGCGAAGGTGGGTCCGGTGGGGCGGTTGCGCTGGCCACGGCCAACAGGCTGCTGATGCTTGAACATTCTGTCTATTCGGTGATCAGTCCCGAAGGCTGTGCCTCGATTCTGTGGAAAGACGCCGAAAAGATGCGCGAAGCCGCCGAAGCGCTGCGCCTGACCGCGCAGGATCTGAAACAGCTGGGCGTTGCGGATGTGATTATTGCAGAGCCCGCAGGCGGTGCCCAACGCGACCGCGAAACAGCGATCAAGGATGTTGGCAAAGCGTTAAAGGCCACGTTGAAAGAGCTGTCCAAGAAAAAACCGAACGCCTTGGTCAAAGACCGGCGTGACAAATTTCTGGCGATCGGCACCAAAGGGCTGGCGGCCTAATACACTGCACCATTAATAAGAAAAGGGCCCCATCATCGGGGCCCTTTCGCAATTTGATTGGTTGGCTTGGCTTCTAGTGGTCGTCACCGTTTTCAGAGGCGCTGATTTCGGCAAAGATTGCCGTGGCAACTGCATTATGGCCGCCCTTGGAGGACATATTTACATCCGAACTCGCCAGAATAGGCAGACCGCGTGTACCTGTGTCTTCCGCATTCAGTTCGGCAAAGATGGCAGCGGCACGAGCGCTGACGCCAGTGTTGTCACCGAAGTATACACGCGAGCCAGAGCCTGTATCAGACGCTGCAAAGTGCAGTTCCACATCTTGGGCGACAGTATTCTGACCAGCAGCAAAAGCTGGAGCGGCTAGGGAAAGGGCGATGGCGGTTGTCAGTACGATACGTTTCATTTTAGTGTTCCTTTTCAAGGGTTTAAATTTTGTCTGTGTGAGGCTTCAGTGCCTCCGATAACCTAGATTTAAGGATGAACAGCCACTACCTCAACGCACAGATCCGTGAGGTAACGCGTGTGTGCGTGTCAATGAAACAACGCTTTTCCATGCGGGGGTGATTGGCCCCATCAGCGATGTTTCAGGGTTTCCCGTCAAAACCTGTCGTTTTGTAATAATTCACGCATGCATTCGGGGCATAGCCAAATGAAATGTTACAGTTTCGGAGCAAATACCGGCTAATATTGCCATCAAGCATCCAGACTGCACGCTGATATTCATCAATAACAGGTCTTGGTTGCGCCTTTATATACCCTAGCCAAATGTTTGGGCCTCAATCCGGTCAGGATGCTCCAGATGCGGTATTGCGCCGAACTGGGTCAGATGCAGATCATCCCCCTCCAATTCAAATTTGTGAACCGAGGTATTCATCACCTTCAGGAACAGCTTGGTCTTTTTTACCATGTCCAGCCCCAGCGAAATCGCCGCCAAGGTTGCGATCACGCCGGTTGAGGTGACCAGCACAATGCGCCCGTCCTGACCCGCCGCATTATGCAGAGCACCCATGATCCGGCTGCAAAACTCGTCATAGGTTTCCAGCCCTGCATCCATATTACCACCCCGCCACACATCCAGAACCTGTGGCACATGCAATGCAAACGATTGAATGTCCCGCGGGATTGCCACTCCGTTGCTGGCACGCAGGCTTTCGGCCAATCCGAAATAATCCAACTCGTTCAGCCGCGAGTCGGTGCTGTGCGGCACATCCGCCAGCGCCATCGATTGCACCGTTTCGATCTGGCGGGTCATCACCCCTGATATGACCTGATCAAACGACTGCCCCTCGCGTAAAACCTCGCCCAGCCACCGCGCTTGCTGATGGCCCAGATCAGACAGGCTGTCATAACTGGCCTCGTCCTTGGCCCCTGTCTGGGCTTGGCCGTGGCGGATCAGGGTCAATTCTACCACATCGTAGCCTTGGCCCGCGCGTCCCACGCAAGGTCATAGCTTTCGCCGTCAAATTCGCCCGAAGTGATTTCCTTCAGTATATCGCCAAAGGTTGGCAGCCCACCTGACAAATCACCGTCTGTCCACAAGCCAGCCCGCATCACGGCACGCGCACATTGGGCATAGACCTCGGTGATTTTGACGATGATTACCGAACGCGGGTGTTTGCCGTTCACCTCGAACCGCGCCAGCATGTCGGCGTCGGTGGTGATTTTCGCGCGGCCATTCACCCGCATCACATCGGTTGATCCGGCCACCAGGAACATCAGTGAAATCCGTTCATCCTCGATGATATTGCGCAAGGTATCCATGCGGTTGTTGCCACGCCAATCGGGCAGCGCTAGTGTGTGGGCGTCCAGTTCCAACACCACAGGTCCCGCATCGCCACGCGGTGAACCGTCAGTGCCATCCGGCCCAACTGTTGAAATCACGCAAAACCGGCTGCGCATGATCCACGCCCGATATGTCGGGGTCAGCTGATGCGCGACCTTAACGATAGCCGCCTCGCTCGGTGTGCCATAAATCGCCTCAAGTGCCTCGATTGAATCAACATACTCCATTATAGTTTCATCCCTGCTTCTCTCATCAACTCATCGGATGCCGCCTCGATCACCTGCTCCAACTCGGCCATAAATTCCCCACGTGGTTTGCCCGCAGCAATGCGCGGTAAAAATTCCAGCACCGCCACACCCTGTTTGCGGTAAACCCCGCGTTTGGGCCAGAACACACCGACATTGGTGGCCGCCGGAACACAGTCCTGTCCGGTTTGCTCATACAGCAGCCCCGTGCCAATCTTGTAGGGTGCTTTCACCCCGGGTGCGATGCGGGTGCCTTGCGGATAAATCAACAACTGGCCGGGCAGGTTTTTACCGCTTTCCACGTCCGCTTTCATCTTTTCAATCGCTTTGCCCCGCTTGCCACGGTTCACCGGCACATTGCCCATTCGTGATCCGAAAAAGCGGAACACCGGCAGGTAATGCAATTCACGTTTGATAATCACACGCGGCTGCCACGCGACACTGAGAATCAGGATCACATCCAGAAATGATTGGTGTTTAGAGGCAATCATGCAGGCGTCTGTCGGCACCTCGCCCCGCACTTCGGTTTTCAGCCCGACGATCCAGCCCAACGTCCAGCGGCAATAACGGGCATAAGTTTTGACAAATGTGTAGACAGCCCTGCGATCAAACAATGCAAATGGTACAAAAACCAGTCCCATCAAAGGCATCGCCAGATACATCTGGATCGAAAAAATCAGGCTTCGCAGCCATTGAAACGCATATCGCATCAGGTCAGTTCCCTTAAACTGCGCAAAGCCGCAGCGCGGGTGGCCCAAAACGCCACGCCGGCTGCAAATGGAGGTATGACAAATGGCCATAACCAATGCCAGCCCTGAAATCCTAGCCCCGTCAGGAACCCGCCCGCAACCGATGCACTGGGCAAAAACGCCACCGCAATCATCCCCGCAAGTGATCCGACCGCAGCCCCCGTCAAGGCCCGCAAGGTGAACCGTCGCACAAAGGCCTTCGCGATATATTCGTCCAGCGCCCCGACCAGCCGCAGCACGCGGATCACTTGCGCATTCGCCGCCAATGCCGCATTCGCCGCCAGCGTAATCATCGCCCCCGTTGCCAAGGCGATCAACAGGATCGAGATAAACCCGAGCGACCGTAGCCGCCCTGCCGCCTTGACCAGCGGTTTGCGCCAGCGCGTGTGATCATCCAGCACCGCCCCCGGTGCTTCGGCCGACAGACGCAGCCGCAGCCCGTCCGTGTCATAACCATCGCTGTCCTCGATCACCTCGATCAATTGCGGTATCGGCAGGCTTTCAATCGGCAGCCCCGGGCCGAACCACGGTTCCAGCAGCGCCTTTTGTTCATCTTCCGTCAACACCCGCGCCTCGGCCACACCGGGCGTGGTGCGCAACACCTCGACGGCGGCGCGGGTTTGGGCCTCCATTTGCCCCGCCGGTGCGGAAATACGCACGGTGGATGAGCGCGCCAGTTCAGACGACCACCGATCTGCCAACCGCCCTGTTGCCAGCGACAACGCCATCGCAAACACCACCAGAAACGCCATCGCTGCCGATGTAAACAACGTGAGCGTGGCGGTGTATCCGCTGGGCGGCACCACTTGGTTGGCTTGCCTGTCGCCCCTCAAAAGCGAAAATATCTTATCTTTGGCCAGTTTCACAAATCCGCCCCCGCCAATTGCAATCGCCTATTGTTAATCCGCAACACCCGCGCATTGACCTGTGATTTCGCCGCACGGATCAAATTCATATCATGGGTGGCAATCATAATAGTCTTGCCCATCCGGTTCAGCTCTACCAATAATGTCAGCAGCCGTTTGGACATTTCCCAATCGACATTTCCGGTCGGCTCGTCCGCCAAAACCACATCCGGCGACATGATCACCGCGCGCGCCAGCGCCGCCCGTTGCCGCTCGCCACCCGACAATTCTGCAGGCAGCGCATCCGCACGCCCGCCCAACCCGACCCATGACAAAAGGTCATTCAGGTTTTCGGCCTCGCCGCCCGCGTCACGCCCCGCAACCGTTAATGGCAAGGCCACATTGGCCGATAATGGCAAGTGGTCCAGAAACTGGCAATCCTGATGCACCACCCCGATCCGCTGCCGGTTACGGGCGATTTCATTGCGGTCCATCGTGCGCATATCACGGCCAAACACCTGCACTAGGCCCGATGTCGCCGCCAATTCCATATAACACAACTTTAAGAAGGTGGTTTTACCCGACCCCGACGGCCCCGTCAGAAAATGGAACGATCCGGGCGCCAGTTTTAACGAAATATCCGATAATAATTCGCCCCCGCCATAGCTATAAGCAACATTTTGCAGCTCGATCACATTACGCCCTTTCCTAGTCGGATTGGCGACAGTAGTGCCTAACATTGATCAATGTTTCAATATAAAGAACACTCAAAAGGATTGATCTTCGCCAATCCCTTGCTACAACAGGAATAGTTAACGAAATCAGGTTGGCAGCAGAAGGCGGCCAAGGCGGGGAAATCCATGCGGTTAATATGCCCGAATTGCGATGCACAATACGAGGTGGACGATAGCGCCATTCCCAAAGGCGGGCGCGATGTCCAGTGTTCAAGCTGCGGCAAGACGTGGTTTCAGAACTCTGCGGCGCAACTGGATGATGGCGATACAGCAGAAACTATTCCCCCAACGCCAGCCCCGCAAGAACCTGAAGTTGAACCTGAGCCACAACCGGAGCCCGATCCCGAGCCACAACCGGAACTCGAACAGGAACCGCGCAAACCTGACGAAGCTGTCATCGACGTTCTGCGGGAAGAGGCCGCACTGGAAACCGAAGCCCGCCAAAACGAGGCGCAGGGCGGATTGGAAACACAACCCGATCTGGGGCTGGATCAATCAGTTAACAGCACGGACACCCACGCCGCCGTCAGCGAACGAACAGCACGTTTGCGCGGCATTGAGCCGGAAACAGACAAGAACACACCAAGAAGTGATCTGCTGCCCGATATCGAGGAAATCAATTCCACGCTGCGGGCGGAATCCGACGGTGAAACCGAAGTCGGCGAAACCGATAAAAAGCGCAGTCGCCGTGGTTTCCGGCTTGGATTCGGGCTGGTCATTATACTGGCGACGCTGCTGCTGCTTGCTTACGTCTACGCACCGCAGATCATTGAAAAACTGCCCGCGAGCGAGCCTTATATGAACAGCTATGTTGAAAAGGTGAACGGTTTGCGCGATTGGCTGGACCAGCTGATGAAAACCGCAACCGCGAAAATGTCGGGCACCGCTTCCGACTCCTGATACCGTGCGTGTTCAATCCGGATCAGAACCTGTCCAGCAGTCGTTTCAGATAATCCAGCTCCACATCGGGGCGACTTTGATCGCCTGAACGGCGGCGGATTTCATCCAGTAATTCACGTGCGCGGCGGTAGACATCATCACCCTGCAATAGGTTTTCATTGGTGCCGACCTTGCCACGGCCGCTATTGTCACGGCCCAGCGGATCTCGCGCGTTGGCGTTGTCGCGGCCCTGTGCCTCGCCTTGCTGACCCGGGTTTTGCTGTTGCTGTTCATTCTTGGCAATCGCATCGCTCAAACTGCGCATCCCTTCGCGCAGGGCTTCCATCGCGTCCGCCTGATCATTCAATGCCTCGGCCAGATCGCCGTCACGCAGCGCCTCCTCGGCCCCCTCCATCGCCCGTTCGGCCCGTTCCAGCGCCGCGCGCGCCGCATCGCCTTCCGGCGTCCCAGCCCCCGGCAGCCCGCCTTTCTGGCGCTCCAGCTCGTCGCGCAGCGCTTGCTGGCGATCCGCAAGGCTTTCCTGCCCCTCGCCCTGCTGGCCACCCCCTTGCTGACCCGATTCCTCACCGTTTTCGCCCTGCCCTTGCCCGCCTTGCCCTTCATGGCTGCGGCCTTCGCCTTGGCCACCGGCCTCGCCACGGTTCTGGCTGCTTTCGCCGCGGTTGGCATCCGGATTGAACTGTTCCTGCAAATCACGGAACGCCTGATCCGACAGCCCTTGCTGATCGCGCAGGGTATCCTGCAAATCCTCCATCGACTGCTGGCCGGGGCTTTGCTCGCCACCCTCGCCGCCTTCCGCCATTTGCAGGTTTTCCATCAGCTCGTTCATTCGCTCCATCAGATCGGCGGCTTCCTCCATCCGCCCTTCCTCCATCAGCTCCTGAATACGATCCATCAGCGCTTGCAGTTCTTCTTGGGTAAAGCTGAAACTCTCGCTATTTTGCGCGTTCTGTTGGCCCTGCTCACCATTCTGGCGCTGCTGCTCGGCCAATTGGCGCATGTAATCCTCGGTCGCGTCGCGCAATTCCTGCATCAACTCGGCAATCTCGTCTTTGCTGGCGCCGTTTTTCATCGCCTCTGCCAGACGTTCCTGTGCGCGGTGCAGGCGCTCCTTGGCATCCGCCAATGATCCATCCTCGAACGCCAGTGCAATTTCCCACAGGGCCGCAGCAATCTCGTCTTGTGCCTCGGTGGTCATATCAAACGCCACCGCCGCCTCGAGCCGCGTCAGCGCCACCCGCAGCATCAGGTAGGCACCGTTGTTGCGCACAAACCCTTCGGGGCGATGCGTCACCGCCCGCAGCACTTGCGCCACCCGCGCCCCGTTATCGCGCGACCACAGTAAATCGCGGCGCTGTTCAATCACCGCGCGGGCCAGGGGCGCGAAAAACCGGCGCCCCGGCAACGGCATTTGCACGGATTCAGACTGGCCCGTCTGCCCCGCCGCATCCTCGACCGACAACATCAAGGTGACAGGCAGCCCGACCCATGCGTGTTCGGACAGGTTATCAACCAGTTCTTCGGTAAATTCGCTTCGGTCTCCGGTGATCGGCAGCGGCAGGTCCAGCACGATCGGCGCACGCTCCTCCGGTATTGCTGCCAACCCGTAACGCCGCTCAACCGCATCCAGATCCAGCCGGAATTCAGCCGTGCCGCGCACAACCGCATAATCATCGCTGGCTGCAAACGGCTGGTGCATTATGCCCTGCGCCTCGCGGGTCAGCTCGCCATCAATCCGCACTTCGGGCGGCATGTCAGGCAACAGCGCAATCGTCCATTCGGCCCCGCCGTTGCCTTCAATTGCAAGGATACCGTCCTGTGTAACTGTCACTTCATGGGAAACGCCGGTGGGATCGGCTATTTCAACCACATCGCTTGAAACCGTTTCGCGCACGCTCAACGCACCAACCTCGCCATACAGCCGCACGGTGATCCGCGCCCCCTTGGGCACGCTTATATCACCCGTAGGCAGGTCATTCAGATACAGACTGGGTTTACCGGTATAGGCAGGTGGCTCGATCCACCCCTCCCAACTGGGACCCGCCGCCAATGCGGCACCACTCTGCCCCGTAGCAATATTGCCAACCGTGGCCACCTTGGACAATGACCCGAACAGCATCGCGACCAGCAAGGCCAGCACGGCGACATAGCGCAACGCGTAAGGGTCACGCGATGCCACCCGCAAATCCGCAGGCGCAGGTTTCGCCCCGCGCACCCGCTCCGCCATCCGCGCTAAATGGGCGCGCCAAACAACCTTTGACGCCTCGTCATCCGCGCCGACGGCCTGCGTATCGGTCAATGCTGTAATCGGACGGCCGGGCAGGCTGTGATCCAGCCGGTCAACCGCCTCATCCGCACGCGGCCAGCGGAACCGCCGCAACCCATGCACCAGCGCCCAGACAGCCGAAGCCACGAATGCCGCAGCCACCGCCATTGCCGCGCGCGGCGCTATGAAATCCTGAACCCCCAACATGACCAATGCGAGCGCCAGCATGCAAACAGCCCACAGCGGCCAAAATGCCCGTGTCGCGCGTTCCGCAACCATACCCATACGGGTCAGGCGCAGCGGCCATGCCAGCCCTTTCAGGGCATCCGTTTCTGGGTGGTTTCGTTTGGTCATACCATCGCTTTCATGCTCATAACACCTAGAGCCATTCGGGTATGGTATCGCGATTTATCATATCTTCCAAGGTTGGCCGCGCCCGAATAACAGCGAATTGATGCCCATCGACCAGAACTTCGGGGATCATCGGGCGGGAATTGTATTCAGACGCCATCACAGCGCCATACGCCCCCGCCGACCGGAACGCGACCAATTCACCCGCGCCCATTGGGGTAAGATCACGGTGTTTGGCAAACGTATCGCCGCTTTCGCACACCGGACCAACGATGTCATAAGGCACTTTATCCAGCCCTGCTGCAGCCTCGACCACCGGAATAATATCGTGGTGTGCATCATACATCGCGGGGCGGATCAGATCATTCATCGCCGCGTCCACAATCAGGAACTGGCGGTCCTCGCCCTGTTTCACATAGATCACCTGCGTTACCAGAATGCCCGCGTTACCGGCAATCAGACGGCCCGGCTCGATCTCGATCTCGCAGCCCAGATCGCCCAAGGTATCCTTGATCAACTGGCCGTATTCTATCGGCAACGGCGGTGCATCATTGGAGCGCTCATAAGGAATGCCCAAACCGCCGCCCAGATCGAGCCGCCTGATGGTATGCCCCTCGGCCCGCAGCTGTTTCGTCAACTCGGCCACCTTTTTATATGCGGCCTCATAAGGCGCAAGCTCGGTCAACTGGCTGCCGATATGCACATCAATGCCGATCACCTCCAGCCCCTGCATCGCGGCGGCCTGCGCATAAACCTCGGAGGCGCGCGAAATCGGGATGCCGAATTTGTTCTCGGACTTGCCGGTGGCGATTTTGGCATGGGTTTTGGCATCCACATCGGGGTTCACCCGCACGGTGATCGGCGCAACCACACCCAGCGACAGTGCCACCTCGTTCAGCACCGCCATCTCTGGCTCGCTCTCGACATTGAACTGCCGGATACCGCCCTCCAGCGCCATGTGCATTTCATCACGGGTCTTGCCGATGCCGGAAAACACGATTCGGTCCCCCGGCACACCTGCGGCCTTGGCCCGCGCGTATTCACCACCCGAAACCACATCCATACCAGCGCCCATATCACCCAGCAGCTTTAGCACCGCCTGATTGGAATTGGCCTTCATCGCGTAACACACCAGATGGTCCATGCCCTCCAGCGCCTCGTCAAACAGCCGGTAATGGCGGCGCAAGGTGGCGGCGGAATACAGATAAAACGGCGTGCCGACCTGTGCTGCGATTTCAGACACGGCAACATCTTCGGCATGCAGGATGCCATTTTGGTATAGAAAGTGATCCATCGTTTGGCCTTGTTCGCTAAGTGTAAGACTTACCGATAAGGAATAGTGCAAGAATGGCAAGGGGCTGGACTGTTAAATAGCCCCCCTGCCTCTTGTTGATTTACTATCCAAGAGAGCTCAACAAAACTCGCTTGGTTTAATGCGCCTCTGGACCCAAAAACTCTGATGGCGGGCAATAATCAATGCTTGTCCAATCTTAGCAGACACTTCAGGTGTAAAGACAATGGGTTAGGGAGTATCTGAGCTAGGTATCTAGGACAGCCCCTAAAGTATTATTTGAAATCACCCTCTGCGTTCGTATATTTTCTTAAGGAAATCCCAGATAATTTCCCCGAAAAAAATGATGATAACAAACGTGACGGTTACGATTTTCGCCCAACTACTTGCTAGGAATTCAGGGTCAAATGTGGCTCCTACTAACGAAATCAGTACAAAAAATACTTTTCCTGAAAGATCATGCATAAATTTCTTCTTCATTTACTCACTCCACATGACATGGTTTCTATACCACCACTAACGCGTCTGCATTATTATGAATCGATTCATCCGGCAACTCGATGTGCGTTGTATCCGCCGTCAGGTTGATCGAGGTGATGTTCAACTGCGCCAGCGTCTTCGCTTCGGTCGAGCCATCGGCATTGGTCACCATCACTTTGAAGTTGGCAAATTCGGCGTCACTGGTATCCAGAACCCCGTCCTGCGACACAGCCCTCCTCATATCTCTAAACTGATTAACCCCAGCAACCAGCACTAAAATACACCCAGCAGAATCCCTCTAAAGTTGATCCTATCAGTGCGCCCATTATGATCAAGGAAAAGTGTGCCGGAAGACGGCTCACCACAGAATGCGGGTAGCACGCCAACCCAACAAAGCCCCTTGGAGACAACCCACTCCTTTCATCAGCTAAAAACCGATTTTTTCTGGGTGAGGTGTTTTTTGTTGAGCCCTCCTTAAAGGTTGCGCAGCCGCTTTTCGATCTGGCGTCGTTCCCAGCTTTCGCCGACAGGTCCATTAAAACCAAACAGCCAGATCGCAATGACCGCCATAATAATGCCCAGCCCCAGCGTCGGCCAGATCATCCACAGATAACCCGACCATGTCAGCAGATTGATCGCCAGCAACACCACAAGGACCAGATCAACGAAAATCGCCAATGTGAAAAACATCTTTAGTTTGCGCACATGTTTCACCACGCCGCGTTCCGCGTCCGACATGTTTTGGGTCGCCAGCCCGCCATCAACGTCATAATCCCGATCATAGGATTTCAGGTAATGGGCGTATTTCAGGGCGGCGCGGTCTTCTTCGGTCAGGCCGTTGTCAGGATTTGTCATTTTAATATCCTTTTGCAGGTTGGAAATTGGGGTTTCAAACACCGCTGCCAGGCATTTCAAAGACTCAAGCGACGCCTTGCCGCCACGTTCAATCCGCTGGATTGTGCGGGTCGATACGCCGGATATTTCGGCCAACTGCTCTTGTGACCAACCCCGTTCAATACGGAGATTGCGAATAACCATGTCGTCCTCGATATACTTGTTGCGATGCGCCCTAAGACTGGCCCACAACCGCGACTATAACCACGTCACGGACACGACAACACCCCGACATATCGCCGTCAAACCGCAGGATTGTATTGCTTTGATATAGGTTCTAGCCTGTAGCCATGAGTGGATATGCCCCCCTGAACACGTTAAAATCCGTCGGCGATAGAATCTGGGTCGTTGACGGGCCGTCAATCCGGTTCTACGGTGTGCCGTTTTCAACCCGCATGACGGTGGTGCGCCTGCAAAACGGCGATGTCTGGCTGCATTCACCCACCAAAATATGCGACGCACTTAAGGCCGAAATCACCGCCCTTGGCCCCGTGCGCCACCTGATCGCACCAAACTGGATTCACTACGCCTATATATCTGAGTGGCAAAAGACATTCCCAAAAGCCCACGCCTACGGTGCCCCCGGCATCGTCGCGCGGGCGAAAAAGCATGGGATGAGCATCCGGTTTGATCAGGATTTGACCCAGACAGCACCGGATGCATGGGCGCGGCAGATTAAACAAATGATCGTCGAGGGCAGCAAAATCCACCGCGAGGCGGTGTTCTTTCACGATGCATCCCGCACTCTGATCCTGACCGACCTGATTGAAAACTTCGAGCCGCGAAACCTGTCTTGGCCCCTGCGCATCCTGACCCGTCTGGGCGGCATTCAAGACCCTGACGGACAAATGCCACGCGACATGCGGATGACGTTTTCAAAGGGGCACCGCAAACTGCGCACGGCTGTTGAACAGATGATCGAATGGGGACCAGAACGGATTATTCTGGCGCATGGGCGCTGGTATGACCGCGACGCTGTTACTGAACTGAAGCGCGCATTCCGTTGGGTGTTATAACCCGATACTAACGCCCACAGGGCCAATCCGTGTGCCAACCGAAACCGATGGGCTAACCCCGCTCGGCGTAATCGACACCCCCGCATTGACCGAGGGGCGGACAGGTTCACCATTGGCACCGCAAGCGGCCAAAACCGCAAACGCCATCAAAGTCACGATAACTTTCATCCCAACACCTCTTTCCAGCGGGCAATCTGTTTGCGCACTTGTGCAGGTGCCGTGCCCCCATAAGACATCCGGCTGGCCACCGAATTGTGCACGCCCAGCACCTCAAACACACCTTTGTGGATCGCCCCGTGCACCGATTGCATATCATCCAGCGACAACTCGGGCAAATCACAGCCCTTGCTTTCGGCCATGCCCACCAGCGTCCCCGTCACATGATGCGCATCGCGAAACGGCATGCCCAATTCACGCACCAGCCAATCGGCCAGATCTGTGGCGGTGGAAAATCCGGTGGCTGCGGCAATTTCCAGTTCTTTGCGGTTGGCTGTCAAATCAGCCACCATCCCCGTCATCGCCGCCAGCGCCAGCATCAGGCTGTCGGTAGCATCAAACACCTGTTCCTTGTCTTCCTGCATGTCCTTGGAATAGGTCAGCGGCAACCCCTTCATCACCGTGAACAGGCCGACCATAGCCCCCATAATCCGGCCAATTTTGGCGCGGATCAACTCGGCCGCATCAGGGTTCTTTTTCTGTGGCATGATGCTGGACCCAGTTGAAAACCTATCCGACAGCGCCACAAACCTAAATTGCGCCGAGGACCAGATCACCAGCTCTTCGGCAAAACGCGACAGATGCATCGCGCAAATGGTAGACGCCGCCAGAAACTCCAGCGCGAAATCACGATCCGCCACCGCGTCCAGCGAATTGGCCGCTGGCGCATCAAAGCCCAGCGCCTTGGCCGTCATATGCCGATCAATCGGGAATGACGTGCCAGCCAGCGCCGCCGCACCCAAGGGCGACTGGTTCATCCGTTTGCGGGCATCCTGAAAGCGGCTCATATCACGGCCAAACATCTCGACATAGGCCATCATATGATGACCCCATGTCACTGGTTGGGCCACCTGCAAATGGGTGAACCCCGGCATCACCCAATCGGCCCCCGCCTCGGCCTGTACCAGCAGCGCCGACATCAACGCGCCGATACCTTCAATCGCCGCATCGGTTTGGTCGCGCACCCACATGCGAAAATCCAGCGCCACCTGATCATTACGCGATCGCGCCGTGTGCAAACGCCCCGCAGGCTCGCCGATCAAATCCTTCAGGCGGGACTCCACATTCATGTGAATATCCTCAAGTGCTGTGGAAAATTCAAACTTCCCGCCCTCGATTTCTGACAAAACCGTGAGCAGCCCTTCCCCTATGGCCTCGGCATCCTTATCAGTAATAATGCCTGTGGCTGCCAACATGGCGGCATGGGCACGCGACCCCTGGATGTCCTGCGCGGCCATTCGCTGATCAAATCCGATCGAGGCATTGATCGCCTCCATGATCGCGTCAGGACCAGCGGCAAACCGCCCGCCCCACATTGTGTTGGCGTTCTGGGTGTCTTTTGAAGTTTTGGTCATGTCTGTGGCCTTGGAGGAATAAATGGGTATCTTTCGTTCTGTCGTCCTATACGCGGCCTTGGCACTTGGTGCAAACAGCGCTGTGGCGGATATAGCCGATCTTGAAGCCCTGCGCGAAGGGTTGATGAAGAAACTGGTGTTTCACTCCACGCCAAAACCCGTATCGGCCAAGGTGTTCACCGACCCCGATGGGGGCAAGCACCAGCTGGCGGATTATCAGGGCAAATACATCCTGCTGAATTTCTGGGCCACATGGTGCGCGCCGTGTCGTAAGGAAATGCCATCGCTGGACACCCTGCAAGAAACGCTGGGCGGCGAGAAATTCGAGGTGGTCACCGTGGCCACAGGGCGCAACACATTGCCGGGGATTGAGCGGTTTTTCCAAAAGGCCGACGTGACCCACCTGCCGATTCTGCTGGACCCGACACAAGCCTTGGCCCGTGATATGGGCGTTCTGGGCTTGCCCATTTCGGTGATCCTTGACCCCGACGGCAATGAAATCGCCCGCCTGCGCGGCGATGCGGAGTGGGATACGGATAGTGCAATGGCCATCATCGGGGCGTTGATTGGTGACGATGCTGGGGGCTGACTGGAGGGTTTGAGCCCAGAGTGACAACTGAGAACCACTAGCACCGGAGTCTCAAGCCGCCCCAGATCAGCACTTCGGGCGTGGACTTGGCCAATCTGCTATCGTAATGATGTTGTCTGGGAGTGACGATATGGGTTGGATACAAATTGTTGCATATGTGTTGGGGTGGGCTGTATTGCTCAACACAATATGGGTCACATACCTAGCAGTTTTTAAGCCGGAGTTTTTTAATCAGCTGAATAAACACCCAGGACACCGCTATTTGGACGGCGCGGGGCGGGCCTATATCCATATCATTGGTGCCTTCATTGGCTACTACATCTTATTCCACATAATGTTCAACTTGGCGTTCTCGTTCATCCCCGGCAACTGGGGTACAGTAGATGAGGATGGTGAGTTTTTAGCGACGAGGATCATCCTTGCGAGCCTAGCGAGCATCTTGATGGCAGCTTTGGCTTGGTCTGCCATTGGTCATGCAGGTGATCGCTTCGCTAAAGAATTGGCAGCGAAGGATAAGCTCGATGATACTCTCCAAGACTTAGACTTGGCGCGCAAAGACCGTTCCGACGCAATCTTTGAAGCAGAAAGGCTACGAGAAGCAGGGAAAAACGCAGAGCTTGACGCCTCACGCGAGAAATATAGGCATGAGAACCACATCAATAATTTGAGGTCACTTATTCCGCCTGAGGTACTTGAGAAACAAGACCGAATTGAGCGCGAACAAGCCGCAGCGGGGCCAAGAACCTTCTATAGCTAGGTGAATTGTGGTGGTAAGGATGTCAGATGACATACGTAGTAGGTGTCCAAGAAGGCATGTGGTCCGCTTCGTCCCGCATAGCTGACATTTCCAAACACCCCTCCCCCCCATTCCTAGCGGGCCATCCCCGCCACCTTATCGTGGCAATCACACCCCACCACATGGTCATTCACCATGCCCACCGCCTGCATGAACGCATAAACAATCGTCGGGCCGCAAAACTTGAACCCCTCTTTCTTCAGATCCTTGGATATCTGCACCGATAGCGGCGTCTGCGCCGGAACCTGATCCATCGTTTCAAACCGGTTCTGCAACGGCACCCCGTCCATGTAATTCCACAGGAACGTATC